>CBIHRR010000195.1:0-1975 GCA_966212495.1 uncultured Gammaproteobacteria bacterium | reverse complement strand
GCGCGGCGAAGGAAGGCGACGCGGTCGACGTGGCCACCTGGTCGCAGGCCGGCGACGTGCGCCTGCCCGCCGAGGGCGAGGAGCGCGGCACCGCCGTGGTCGGTTCCGGCGTCATGTACGCGGACATCGAAAAGGCGCTGGCCGGCATGAAGGCCGGCGAGAGCAAGACCATCGACGTCGATTTCCCGGCCGACTGGCGCGTCCCGCAGCTGGCCGGCCGCACCGTGCAGGTGCACCTGGCCGCAGAGCGCGTGTCCGAACGCGTCCTGCCGGAAGTCGATGGCGCGTTCATCCGCAGCTTCGGCGTGCGCAGCGGCGAAATGGCGCAGTTCCGCGCCGACATCCGCAGCAACCTCGAGCGCGAACTGAAGGGCGCGCTGATGGGCAGCCTGCGCCGCGAGGTCGGCGAGGCGCTGGCCGCCGCGTACGCGTCCACCGAGCTGCCGCCGCGCCTGGTGGAGCAGGAGGCCCGCGCGCTGGCCCAGCAGGCCGCGAACGGCGGCGCGACGCCCGACGATGCCTACCAGGCCTTCCTCGAACCCGCGCGCAAGCGCGTGCTGCTGGCCCTGCTCGTCGCCGAGGTCGCGCGCCAGAACGAGCTGCGCCTGGACCCGCGCCGCGTGAACGAACTCATGCGCCTGATCGCCTCGACCTACGAAGAACCGCAACAGGTCATTGATTTGTACCGCAACGACCCCCAGTTGATGGCTGGGTTGCAGAATCGCGCGATGGAAGAGCAGGTGATCGACTGGATCGCCGAGCGCGCCACGCACGAGGACAAGACCCTCACCTTCCAGGAAGCGATCGGATGAACGAAACGAAGGCCCTCAACCTCGTGCCGATGGTGGTCGAACAGACCAGCCGCGGCGAGCGCGCGTACGACATCTACTCGCGCCTCCTGAAGGAGCGGGTGATCTTCCTCGTCGGCGGGATCGACGACCACGTGGCGAACGTGATCGTCGCGCAGATGCTGTTCCTCGAGGCCGAGAACCCCGAGAAGGACATCAGCCTGTACATCAACTCGCCCGGCGGCATCGTCACCGCCGGCATGGCGATCTACGACACGATGCAGTTCATCAAGCCGGACGTGAGCACGATCTGCGTCGGCCAGGCCGCCTCGATGGGCGCGCTGCTGCTCGCCGCGGGCGCCAAGGGCAAGCGCTACGCGCTGCCGAACTCGCGGGTGATGATCCACCAGCCGCTGGGCGGCTTCCAGGGCCAGGCGACGGACATCGACATCCACGCCCGCGAGATCCTGGCGATGCGCCAGCGCCTCAACGAGATCCTGTCCAAGCACACCGGGCAGGCGCTCGACACCATCGCCCGGGATACCGAGCGCGACAACTTCAAGAGCGCGGAGGCCGCGCGCGACTACGGCCTGGTCGACGAGGTGCTGGAGCGCCGTCCCGAGGATTCGATCCAGTCCGCCTGAGCGGCCTGGTCGCCAACTTCGCCCGGGGCACGCGCTTTCGGGTACAAGTAATTGAAACGAAAAGAAATCCATCCTGCACTGCGGCTCCGGGAAGGCATCCGGAGCCCTGTGCTATTCTCGGGCCGCAACCGCGGCTGCAGCAGGTAACTGGGGAATGACCGAAGACCGTCAGGGCCGATCCGGCGACAGCAGCAAGATCCTGTACTGCTCGTTCTGCGGGAAGAGCCAGCACGAGGTCCGCAAGCTGATCGCGGGCCCGAGCGTGTTCATCTGCGATGAATGCGTCGAGCTGTGCAACGACATCATCCGCGAGGAACTGGAAGAAAAGGCCCAGTCCGCGCGCAGCTCGTTGCCGCGCCCGAAGGAAATCCTCGAAGTCCTCGACCAGTACGTGATCGGGCAGTCGCGCGCGAAGAAGACGCTCGCCGTGGCCGTCTACAACCACTACAAGCGCATCGAGAGCCGGCAGAAGAACGACGACGTCGAACTGGCGAAGTCGAACATCCTGCTGGTCGGCCCGACCGGGTCGGGCAAGACGCTGCT
>CBIHRR010000194.1:0-1986 GCA_966212495.1 uncultured Gammaproteobacteria bacterium | reverse complement strand
GGCTGGGAGGGCCCTCAGGGTTTCCGGTGCGGGTTAACCCCGGGGGGCCCCCCCCCCAACACGTGGCCCCCCCGGCGGCCGCCGCGCGACTCCCACCCCCACGGGCGCGCCGGCCGCTCCTTTTTTGCGGGAACCGTGCGTGCCGGCGCCATCGGAACGCCGCCGCGCGTCAGAGGATCGGCGCGAGTCCCGCCCCGAAGGCGGTGAAGATCCGGGTGAGGAGCGGCTTGAACCCCGCCGCCACCTCCGGGAAGTCGCCGACCGGCTTGTAGCACTGGGCGAAGCGTGGATCGAACGGCGACAGCGGCGCGGGGCATTGCGGCCCGGGCTCGAATTCGTAGCTCGTCGCGTAGCGCACCGGCCACAGGTCGAACACCGGCATGCGCTCGGACACCTTCGCCAGCGTGTACTCCAGGCCCGGGAAGAACGGCGTGTCCGGCCGGCGCGCGATGGTCCAGGCGTTGTCGGGCGCGATGTCGCCGCGGATGCTCGCCGCCAGCGCCTGCGCGAACGCGGGATCGGCGACCACGATCGCGCTCTCGGTGTTGTAGTGGTCGCCGCGCGGGTCGAAATTGTGGGTGCCGACCACGCCGACCTTGCCGTCCACCACCAGCGACTTGGCGTGCAGGCCGATGCGCACGCCCGCGCGCTCCAGCGGCACGCGCTCGTTGGCGCGCCGGCGCGCGTAGCGCAGCGCCGCGTATTCGGCCTGCAGGGGCCGCCGGTAGCGGCCGCTGCCCACGTTCGGCGAGGCGCGCGCCTGCCGCAACCGTTCGCGCGCCGCCGCGACTTCCTCCGCGCTGGGCACACGCGGAATCGCCGCGCCGGTGGCGGCGAGGTCGATCGGCGCATCGGCGGGGAAGGGCTTGAGCTCGTGGATCTCGAAGCCGAAGTCGCGCAGGTAGCGGCGCTTGTACTTGTACGACAACGCGTAGGTGATGAACGAATCGGTCGACGCCAGCGAATTCGTCGAGACGATCACGCGCGGCGCGTCCGCGCGCTTGTGCATCGAGCGGAACAGGTCCTGCGCGGCGTCCGACAGCACCAGGTAGGGCGTCTGCAGCAGCACGATGTCCTTCGACGATTCGAGCAGCGCGCGCAACTCCGCGGTCGCCGGCGCGATGCCGGTCTCGACGCTGCGGTGCTTGCGCGGCAGGTCGGCGATGTACGCCACCGGGCCGACCGGGATGGCGGCCGCGGCCAGCGCGCCGATGCGCGCCGGGTCGGAGGCTTCGGCGAGGACGCCGGCGACGCGGGCCGCGTTTTCGTAGTGCGGCGGCGCCATCGGCGGCACGCCGCGATCCAGCAGTTCGCGTCCGACGTCGGACAGCGTCGGCGGCGGGCGGCTGCGCCGGTCGTCCCAGAACGCGTCGAAGTTCGCGCCCATCTCGCGCGCCACCGGGCCGGCGACCAGCAGGTCGCGATCGCGGAAGTTGTACGTCGCGTCCCAGTCGTAATAGTCGTCCTGGTAGTTGCGCCCGCCGGTGATGCCGACCGCGCCGTCGACGAGCAGCAGCTTGGAGTGCATGCGCTGGTTGAGCTTGCGCCAGCAGCAGGCCGCGGCGAGCACGTATTGCGGGTAGCTCAGCCGCGCGCGGCCCAGCACCGGGTTGTAGATGCGGATCTCGAAGTTGCGCTGCGCGCCGCTCAGCGCCGCGAGCGTGTCCACGCGCTTGAGCGCCGAGAGCTGGTCGACGAGCACGCGCACGCGCACGCCGCGCCGCGCCGCCGCCAGCAACTCGTCGAGGAACAGCTGGCCGGCGTCGTCCTCGTCGAAGATGTAGGTCTGCAGGTCGATGGACGTGGTGGCGCTGCGCAACAGGTCGATGCGCGCCACCAGCGCGTCCTGGCCGCGGTCGAGGATCAGCGCGTAGTGGCGCGGCTTCGCCGGCGTGCTCTCGGTGAACGCGCGCGCCGCGAGCTGGTGCAGCGCGGACGGCCGCGCGCAGGCATCGGCGCGCGTGCAACCCGACGGCTCGGCGCGCG
>CBIHRR010000193.1:0-2203 GCA_966212495.1 uncultured Gammaproteobacteria bacterium | reverse complement strand
GATCGAGATCGACGCCGCGCGCCTGGCCTGCTACGACGCCGCGGCCGGGCGCGCCGCGCCGAGCACGCAGCAGGCCGACGCCGCCGCGGAGGCCGCGCAGGCGGCCGCCGAAGCCGCGCGGTCGGCCCGCGAAGCGCAGTCGCCCGCGCCGGCGGCGACCGATCGCGCACAGGCGCGCCGGCAGCGCGGCAGCGCGAGCCTGTTCCGGCGCGATGCGCCCGGCGCGCGACGCGACGCGGAACCGCTCGCCCCCGAGGCGCAGGCCGCGATCGCCAACGCCGGCAAGGGCTCGCTGCTCGACACGCGCTGGGAGCTGGCGCGCGACTCCAAGCTCGGCATCTTCAACTTCCGCGCCTACAAGCCCGTCTACCTGTTTCCGGTCTTCTGGAGCAGCTCGACCAATCCGCACCCGTTTTCCCCGAGCCGTGGCACGGCAACGGACGTCGAATCCCTCAACTCGCTCGAAGCGAAGTTCCAGATCAGCTTCAAGACCAAGGCGGTGGAGAACCTGTTCGGCGACAACGGCGACCTCTGGATGGCTTACACCCAGAGTTCGCGCTGGCAGGTCTACAACGGCGCCGCGTCGCGCCCGTTCCGCGAGACGAATTACGAGCCCGAGGTGATGCTCGCGTTCCGCACCGGCTACGGCCTGCTCGGCTGGAAGGGCCGGCTGGCGGCGGTCGGCATCAACCACCAATCCAACGGGCGCTCGGATCCGCTTTCGCGCAGCTGGAACCGGGTGGTGTTCAACCTGGGCTTCGACCGCGAAGGCTGGGCGCTGGCCCTGCGGCCCTGGATCCGGATCCCGGAGCACGGCAACAGCGACGACAACCCCGACATCTCCGACTACATGGGCCGCGGCGACGCGACGCTGGTGCGGACCTTCGCCGACGGCCAGCAGCTGTCGCTGGCGCTGCGGCATTCGCTGCGCAGCGGCGACCGCGCCCACGGCGCCGTGCAGTTCGACTGGGCGTTTCCGCTGCACGACAGCTTCCGCGGGCACCTGCAGGTGTTCGACGGCTACGGCGAGAGCATGATCGACTACAACCACCGCTCCACCTACGTCGGCCTCGGCATCTCGTTGATGGAGTGGTACTGACAGCGCTACAGCAGCGCCGCGAGGCGCTCAAGCTGCTTGCGGGTGCCGGCCTGCGCGAGGTAGTCGCGGGCCACGGCCTCGAGCGCGGCGATGTTGGTTTCGCTCACGTCGTCCATGTCGTCCAGGCCGATCGCCAGCTCCGCCTGCAGGCGGAAATAACTGTCGCCCACGAGATGGCGCGCGATGTAGTCGACCGAATCGGCGCTGCCGTCGAACAGCACGTCGATGATCGGCACGGCCCACTCGATCGCGCCCCACTCGCGCGCCGACTTCAGGCTGATGCTGCGCGTGTGCGCGCCGGTGCCGATGGAGAGCACCACCAGGTCCTGCGGCTGGTCGGCGCGCGCATCCTTGCGCAGCGCCTCGGCGATCGCGCAGGCGGTCGGGTTGTTGGCGACCACGCCACCGTCGATCAGCGCGCAGGCCTTGCCTTCGATCGTCATCCCGTGGGCGGGGAAATAGGTCGGCGCCGCGGACGAGGCGCGGCACGCTTCCCACAGCGGCAGGTCTTGGTGCTCCGGCTTGAAGCTCTTGAAGATGACCGGCGTGCGCGAGACCGTGTCGTAGCTGGTGATCATCAGCGGCAGCTTCACCTGGCCGAGCCTGGTGTCGCCGAACACTTTCTTCAGCACCTTCTCCAGGCCTTTGGCGTCGTACTTCGGCGCCGAAGGACCTTCGGCCAGGAAGCGGCCGGCGCGCGACCACAGCCGGTTGGCGATGCCCGGGAAGATGAGGTGCCGCTGCTCGCGGTAGAGGTCGGCCATCGCCGCCGGCGACAGGCCGATCGACAGGCCCGCGGCGACGATCGCCCCGGTGGAACTGCCGGCGAGCAGGTCGAAACTCCTGAGCAGGCCGGGCTTGCCGGCCGCGAGCAGCGCGTCCTCGGCGCCGGCGAGCCAGCGGCAGCTCACCAGGCCGCGGATGCCGCCGCCGTCCATCGAAAGTATCCGTTTCGCCTTCATGGCGTCCCCTCCTCCTTGAGAGTCGACCGCATCTTACGTCCAAAGCCTGCGGGCTTCGGCGGGGTCGCCGCGGATGCGAGGGGTTGCCGCCGGGGACCGCCGTGGATCCATCCATGGAGGCTCTTCGAAAACATCCATGTTT
>CBIHRR010000192.1:0-2247 GCA_966212495.1 uncultured Gammaproteobacteria bacterium | reverse complement strand
CCGGTCGCCAGGCCGCTGGCGCCGACGTAGCCGATCACCGCGCCCTGCGAAATGCGCTGCCCCACGCGCTCGCTGCCGAAGCGCGACATGTGGCCGTACAGCGTGGTGTAGCCGCGGCCGTGGTCGAGGATCACCGCGCGGCCGTAGCCGCCCTTCCAGCCGACGAAGGCGACGCGCGCGTTGCCCGCGGCCATGATCGGCGTGCCCGTGGGCGCGGCGAAATCCACGCCCTGGTGCGCGCGGATGCGGCCCAGGATCGGGTGCTTGCGCGCGGTGCTGAAGCCCGAGCTGATCCGCGTGTAGGCGACCGGCATGCGGATGAAGGCCTTCTTCAGCGGCGTGCCGTTGGCCGTGTAGTACTCGGCCTTGCCGTCGTGCTCGAAGCGGAAGGCCGAGTGCGGCTTGCCGTGCACGGTGAAGGTCGCGGCCTGGATGTCGCCGGTGCGGATCATCTCGCCCTCGCGCCAGACCTGGTCGACCACGACGCTGTAGCGGTCGCTGGCGGCCACGTCGGAACTGAAGTCGATGTCGTACTTGAAGATCTCGTCGGTCAGCTGGTTGATCGCGCGGCTCGACAGGCCCTGCCGGCGCGCGGACCAGAACAGCGACTTGCCGACCTCGCCGCTGACGACGACGGTGCGGGTGGTCGTCGGCCGCTCGATGACCTGCTCGCTGACCTTGTCGCCGGAGAGGGTGAGCAGCACGCGATGGGTGTCGTCGCGGTCGAAGCGCAGCGCGCGCAGCGCGCCGTCGGCCGGGATGTCGAAGCCGATCTCGGAGCCGGGGCGCAGCCGCACCAGCGCCTGGCGCTCGCTGGTGGCGTCGAGCAGCTTGTGCATGGTGCTGGCGGGGACGCCGGCCTGTTCGAACAGGTCGCCCAGGGTCTGGCCGTCGTCGACGGTGATCATCTGCCAACTGTCCGCCGCCGTGCGGCGATGCAGGGGCAGCGCGGGCAGGGAGAGCGCGAGGGTCGTGCGCGGCGCCAGCATGGACGACTGGGCGGTGCCGGCCTGCGGCGCCGAGAAACCGGGGACGAGCGCGGCGACGAGCGCGCCGAGGGTGGCGAAGAGGCTGGCATGCGCCCACTGGCGCCGGGTCCAGCGGCCCTGGAAGGCCGGCCCGCCGATCGCGGGCAAGTGGCGCGCCAGCACCTCGCGATGCAGGATGGACTCGCGGAGCGTGTCCAGGCGCGCGCGGCGGCGGCTTCGGCTTTCAGCTTGGGTCATCAGATCGTCCCCCCGGCCCGATGTGACGGACACGTCAAGCGGGGTACCATAGTCGCGCGAAATCCATGCGTCAAACCCTTGAAGCGGATGGCTTTTTGCATCCATCACGCTTTAACTGCCCTTTAACGCCGAAACCAGACCGCCGTCACGTTTCGTGGCGTCCCCGCCGAGACCCCGCCCCGTGTCGCAGCCCGCCGCCTCCCAGTCCGCCGACCTCGACGCCGCCCTGGCCCTGATCGCCCGAGGCGCCGACGAGATCCTCAAGCGCGAGGAACTGGCGTCCCGGCTGGCCGCTGCCATGCAGCCGGGCGGCAAGCCGCTGCGGGTCAAGGCCGGCTTCGACCCGACCGCCCCGGACCTGCACATCGGCCACACGGTCCTGCTCAACAAGCTGCGCCAGTTCCAGGACCTCGGCCACCAGGTGATCTTCCTGATCGGCGACTTCACCGGGATGATCGGCGACCCGACCGGCAAGAACGTGACGCGCAAGCCGCTCACGCGCGAGGACGTGCTGTCCAACGCGAAGACCTACGAGGCGCAGGTGTTCAAGGTCCTCGATCGCGAGCGCACCGAGGTCCGCTTCAACAGCGAGTGGTTCGGGAAGATGTCGGCCGCCGACATGATCCGGCTGGCGGGCCAGCACACCGTGGCGCGCATGCTCGAGCGCGACGACTTCGCCAAGCGCTACGCCGCGCAGCAGTCGATCGCGATCCACGAATTCCTGTATCCGCTGGTGCAGGGCTACGACTCGGTGGCGCTGGAAGCCGACGTCGAGCTCGGCGGCACCGACCAGAAGTTCAACCTGCTGATGGGCCGCGGCCTGCAGGAGCACTTCGGGCAGAAGCCGCAGATCGTGCTGACGATGCCGCTGCTGGAAGGCCTGGACGGCGTGCAGAAGATGTCCAAGTCGCTGGGGAACTACATCGGCATCGACGAGCCGGCGATCGACATCGTGACCAAGGCGATGAAGATCGGCGACGAACTGATGTGGCGCTGGATCGAGCTGCTGAGCTTCGAGATC
>CBIHRR010000191.1:0-2298 GCA_966212495.1 uncultured Gammaproteobacteria bacterium | reverse complement strand
TGCAGGCGCCGGACATGGTTCCCATCCAGGTTACGGTTCCCGAAGGCGATGCCCGGATCCCGGTGACGGTGTGGAAGAGCGATGTGCTGGCGCGCCCCTGCGATGCGGCGGCGGATGCGTGGCTGTCGGATTTCCTCGGCCAACCGGTGCGCCTCGTCCACATGGGCGGCGATGTGCATCGCCCGATGACCTCGTCCCACGCACGGCCCGGCGACGAAGTCAGCTTCGCGGATGCCTATCCGCTGCTGCTCATCACGCGCGCCGCGGTCGACCTCCTCAACACGAAGCTCGAACGACCCGTGTCGCCGCTGCGCTTCCGCCCGAACCTCATCGTCGACGGCGCGCCCGCGCACGCCGAGGACGGCTGGTCGCGCATCCGCGTCGGCGACGTCGAACTCGAGGTCGGCAAGGCCTGCGTGCGCTGCGTGTTCACCACCGTCGATCCGGAGCGCGGCGAGCGCGATGCCGACGGCCAGCCGCTGCGCACGCTGGTCGGCTATCGGCGGGGCGAGGAGGGCGTCACCTTCGGCCGCAACCTGATCCCGCGCACGGCAGGGACGCTCCGCCTGGGCGACCCGGTGGTCGTGCTCGCCTGAGCCGGCGACCGTCGGCCGGGCGGCTTTGCGCTAGGCTGGGCCCTCGCCATCCTGGGGGAAGCGCGATGAAACACCTTGCCGGGGCCCGCACGGGCCGCCCGATGCCGTTCCTGCTGTCCGCCTGCCTCGCCGCGGCCGCGGTCGTGGCACCCGCGGCCGCGCAGCAATACCCGGATTACCCGAGCGAGACGCCCGCCCAGTTCAAGCCCGCCACCGCGAGCTACGACCACGAGCGCCGCATCGCCGAGATCCCGATGCGCGACGGCGTCAAGCTGCACACGGTGATCCTCGTGCCGAAGGGCGCCACGCGCGCCGGCATGCTGCTCACGCGTACGCCGTACGGCGCCGACAGCCTGACCACGCACGCCGCCAGCGGCAGCCTCGCCGCGATCCTCGAGGGCTACGACAATCCCGCCGACATCGTCGTCGAGGACGGCTACATCCGCGTGGTCCAGGACGTGCGCGGCAAATACGGTTCGGAAGGCGACTACGTCATGAACCGGCCGGTGCACGGCCCGCAGAACCCGACGCCGGTGGACGATGCGACCGACACGTACGACACCATCGACTGGCTGGTGAAGCACGTGCCGGAGTCGAACGGCAAGGTCGGCACGATCGGCATTTCCTACGACGGCTTCGAACCGCTGATGGCGCTCGTGGGCCCGCATCCGGCGCTCAAGGTGTCGGTGCCGATGAACCCGATGGTCGACGGCTGGCGCGGCGACGACTGGTTCCACAACGGCGCGTTCCGCCAGCAGAACCTGCCCTACATCTACGAACAGGTCGCCACGCGCGACAACTCGGTGCCGTGGTGGAGCGACTTCCACGACGACTACGACCTGTACATGCATTACGGTTCGGCCGGTGCACTGGCCGACGCGTACGGCATGGGCCAGCTCGGCTTCTGGAACAAGATCATCGCCCATCCCGACTACGACGCGTTCTGGAGCGACCAGGCGGTGGACAAGCTGCTCGCCGCGCAGCCGTTGACGGTGCCGGTGATGGTGGTCGCCGGCCAGTGGGACCAGGAAGACATCTACGGGGCGATGGCGGTGTACCGCGCGCTCAAGCCGAAGGACCGCGGCGGCGACGGCGTCAAGCTGGTGATGGGTCCCTGGAACCACGGCCAGCAGATCCACGACGGCCGCTCGCTCGGCGCGCTGCGCTTCGACGCCGACACCGCGAAGTATTTCCGCGAGCGCATCCTGCGGCCGTTCCTCGCGCAGTACCTCAAGGAGGGTGCGCCGAAGGCAGACGTCGCACCGGTCACCGTGTACCAGACCGGCGCGAACCGCTGGCAGCGGCTGGATCGCTGGCCGCAGGCCTGCGCGCAGGGCTGCGCGCGGCAGGACCGCGCGCTGTACCTGCTGCCGGGGCATCGCGTCGGTTTCGACGCGCCCGCCGCCGGCGCGCCGTACGACGAATACGTGTCCGATCCGGCGCATCCGGTGCCGTTCCGCAGCCGCCCGATCCAGCCCATCGGCTACGAGGACCAGGGCCGCAGCTGGCCGCAATGGCTGGTCGACGACCAGCGCGAAGCCAGCGGCCGCACCGACGTGCTGACCTACGTGAGCGAGCCGCTCGACGCACCGCTGGCGATCGCCGGCGCGCCACGGGTGAACCTCGTCGCGTCGACCAGCGGCACCGACAGCGACTGGGTGGTGAAGCTGATCGACGTGTATCCCGACCAGGTGCCGACGCA
>CBIHRR010000190.1:0-2416 GCA_966212495.1 uncultured Gammaproteobacteria bacterium | reverse complement strand
ACCGCGCGCTGCCTCGACGAGGCCCTCGCGGAAACCTTTCCCGCCAGCGATCCGCCGGCGATGACTTCGCCGAGCGCGGCCACGCCATCGTCGGACGTCGTGGTCGAGGCCGCGCACGGGCCGCTGCGCGTCTACCGCGTCATCGAAGCCGGCCAGGCCGCCGAGCCGTTCGCGCCGACGACGGCGGGCGGACGATGGAGCCCGCCCGGCCACGCCTGCGTCTACGTGTCGCTGTCCCCGGCGGGGGCCCTGCTCGAATACCTTGCGCACCGCAGCGACGGCGCCGGCGACGCCGGCGACGGCTTGCTGCTGGCGACCGCGGAACTGCCGCCGGGCACGAGCCTGTCCGAATGCAACGAACCCTCGACCTGGCGCCATCTGCCCTACCGTCCCGACGTCCAGCAGGTCGGTGCCGCCTGGCTTGCGTCCGGGCGATCGCTCGCGCTGCGCGTGCCCAGCGCAATCGTCCACGGCGAGGACAACATGCTGCTGTCGCCGACGCACCCGGCCTTCGCGGCCCTGCAGGTGCGCGCGCTGGCGCCGCTGCAGGTCGATCCGCGGTTGCGGTCAGCAAGATGAAGGTTGTGTTCCGTTCAGGCGCCCCGGCGGCGTCGGCGGCGCGCGACGCGCGCCGGATGCGAGTCCTGGCCTTGCATTGCGCATCGCGCCTAGCGCAAGCGGCATCGCGCCGGGTTAAGCCAACGTTGCCTTAACCACCGACGGGGGTTCGCCGTTCATCGCGCAGGCGCCAGCGTGTCCTCGCGGCTGAAGACCGCGACGACCAACACGAATGGAGCTCTCCTCGATGAACCGCCAACTGCTTTCCTTCGCCCTTGCAGCCGCTTCCCTGTGCGCCACCCCGCTGGCCTTCGCCCAGGACGCGCACGCGAGCGACAGCGCCCGCGAGCACGCCAGCACCCAGGCCATGGAGCAACACATGGGCTCCCAGGACGCCGCGCCGGCGACCCCTGCCACGCCGACCGACCCGCAGCAGGCAACGCCCGCCACGCCGGCGACGCCGGCCACGCCTGCCGATCCGGCCGAGCCGAAGAAGGTCACCTGGTCCGAACTCGACGCCGACTACGACGGCAACCTGAGCAAGACCGAAGCCGCGCCCGTGGACGCCCTCGCGCAGGCGTTCGACGCCGCCGATGCCGACAAGGACGGCGCGCTCACCGCCGACGAGTACAAGGCCTATCTCGCCGCCCGCCAGGACAGCCCGTCCCCCTCCAAGCCGGCGCGTTGATGCTGGCGGATTGACGCCGGCGCGTCGAAGCGCCGGTCCACCTGGGCCGGTCCGGATGCGGACCGGCCCGTTCCGCTCGTGCCGCCGCCCTCGCTTGCCGTCGTCGCGCCCGCCCGTAGACTTGCGCCATGGATGACGCATCTTCGGCAGGCCTGCGCCTCGTCGGCTTCGACGGCGACGACACCCTCTGGCGCAGCGAGGACTACTACCGCGCCGCGCAGGCGGAATTCGAGCGCATCGTCGGCCACTACGTCGCGCTGGACGACGTGCACGAGCGCCTCTACGCGATCGAGGGCGCGAACATCGCGCTGTTCGGCTACGGCGCCAAGGGCATGACGCTGTCGATGGTCGAGGCCGCGATCGAGATCACCGGTGCGCGCATCTCGGCCGCCGACGTCGGGCGCATCGTCGAGCTCGGCAAGGCCATCCTGCGCCATCCGGTGGACCTGCTGCCGGGCATCCGCGAAGCCGTGTCCGCGATCGCCGCGGTGCACGACGTCGTGCTGATCACCAAGGGCGACCTGTTCCACCAGGAAGCCAAGGTCCGCGAATCGGGCCTGGCCGACCTGTTCCCGCGCATCGAGATCGTGAGCGAGAAGGACGCGGCGACCTATGCGCGCGTGCTCGGCGAATTCGGCCTGGCGCCCGCGCAGTTCGCGATGGTCGGCAATTCGCTGCGTTCCGACATCGCGCCGGTGCTCGCGCTCGGCGGCTGGGGCGTGCACATGCCCTACCACGTGACCTGGGTCCACGAGACGCATGCGCAGCTTCCCGCCGGCACCGAGGAGCGCGTGCGCCAGGTGGCATCGCCCGCCGGATTGCCGGCCGCCGTCGCCTCGCTCGCCGCCGCAGCCAGAGCGGCCACTGCAGCCGCGACGCCCTCCGCGACATCCAACTCTTCCGCCACCGGAGCCACCGCATGAACGCCCGACTGTCCTGCCTCGCCGTCGCCCTCGCGTCGCTGTGCATCGCCGCGCCCGCGCATGCGGCGCGCACGCTGGAATGCAAGCTGAGCTACAACCTCGCCGGCTGGTCCGTGTTCTACAAGACCGCCTCCGGCAGCGGCACGGTCACCTGCAGCGACGGGCGGAGCCTCGCGGTGAAGATCAGCGCGAAGGGGGGCGGCCTGACGTTCGGCAAGTCGAAGATCGAGGACGGCACCGGCAAGTT
>CBIHRR010000189.1:0-2442 GCA_966212495.1 uncultured Gammaproteobacteria bacterium | reverse complement strand
TGATCGCACCGCGCGTCCACGACCTCGGCGGCTTCCAGGTGCGGCGCGCGGTGCCATCGCTGCAGGCGCGCAGCGTCGGGCCGTTCGTGTTCGTCGACCACATGGGGCCGGCGGTGTTCGCGCCGGGCCGCGGCATCGACGTGCGCCCGCACCCCCACATCGGCCTGGCCACCGTGACTTTCCTGTGGGCCGGCAAGATCACGCATCGCGACACGCTCGGCAGCGTGCAGGACATCGCGCCCGGCGACGTCAACTGGATGACCGCGGGCCGCGGCATCGCCCATTCCGAGCGCACGCCGGCGGTGCTGCGCGAAGGCGGGCATCCGCTGCACGGCATGCAGACCTGGGTGGCGCTGCCGAAGGCGCACGAGGAGACCGCGCCGGAATTCCACCACCACCCTGCCTCGACGCTGCCGCAGGCGCGCCACGGCGGCGCGCTGCTGCGCCCGATCGCGGGGCGCGGCTTCGGCATGGAATCGCCGGTGCGCGTGTTCGCCGACACGCTCAACGTCGCCATCGACCTGGCGCCCGACGCGGAACTCGCGATCGAGGCCTCGCATCCGGAGCGCGCGCTCTACGTGCTGGAAGGCGACGCGCAGCTCGACGGCGCCGACATCCCGGCGCAGCACCTCGTGCTGCTCGATGCCGGCACGCGGCCGGTGCTGCGCGCGCGCACGCCGCTGAAGGCGATGCTGTTCGGCGGCGAGCCGCTGGACGGCCCGCGCCGGCTCTGGTGGAACTTCGTTTCGTCGTCGGAAGAACGCATCGAGCAGGCCAAGCGCGACTGGCAGGACGGCCGCTTCGGCAAGGTGCCCGGCGACGACCAGGAATTCATCCCGCTGCCCGCCTAGGAGGAGGATCCGATGCAACGGACCATCGCTACCCTGTCGCTCTGCCTGCCGGTGTTGCTGGCGGCAGGCGCCGCACGCGCCCAGGACGCCGCCGCCGCGGGGAACTGCCCGCAATTGCCGGCGGACGCGGGGCTCACCTGGGAGGCGCGCAGTTCGGCCGCCGGCGAATTCTGCCGCGCGCTGTTCGCCGACGGCAGCGAGGCGTTCGGGCTGTACATCACGCCCGAGCGCAGCTTCGATCCGGTGCGGCGCAACCGCGCGGAGCGCAACTTCACCATCGACGGCCACGAGGTCACCTGGTATCGCGCCGAAATCGCGGCTTCGCCGGGCGTGGAGGCGCGCGAGACCAACGTCGCGCTCACCGACGGCCGGCAGGTGCATGTGTGGCTGCAGGCGCCTTCGCCCACCGAGCTGCCCGCGCGGCTGCAGCTGGTGGGGCGCCTGCACTTCACCGGCGCGGGCATCGCCGACTGACGGGACGTTGCGCCGGGCCGGAATCCGGCGCGTGGCCTGCTAGAACCGGCCTTCCTGGAAATCCACGAACGCCTGCATGATCTGCTCGCGGGTGTTCATCACGAACGGACCGTGGCGCGCGACCGGCTCGCGCAGCGGCCGCCCCGCTACCAGGATCAGGCGCGCACCCTGCGCGCCGCCGCGCACGACGAAGGCATCGCCGCCGCCGAGCACGCCGAGTTCGTGCGTGGCCAGCGGCCGCGCGTTCCCGCCCTCGCCGACGCTGGCATCGCCCTCGAACACGTACGCGAATGCGTTGTGGCCTTCCGGCAGCGCGTGCTGCCAGGTCGCGCCGGGCTCCAGCGAGATGTCGAGGTACAGCGGATCGGTGGCGGGCTGCTCGATCGGGCCGCGCACGACGCCGCCATCGGCATCGACCACGCTGCCCGCGATCACCTTCACCGCGACGCCGGGCGCGGGCGCCGCGAGCGGAATGCGGTCGGGCGCGAATTCCTGGTACCGCGGATCGCCCATCTTCGCGCTGGCTGGCAGGTTCACCCACAGCTGGAAACCGCGCATGCGGCCTTCTTCCTGCTCGGGCATCTCCGAATGCACCAGGCCGCGGCCCGCGGTCATCCACTGCACGCTGCCGGGGACCAGCAGGCCCTCGTTGCCGTGGTTGTCCTTGTGGCGCATGCGGCCGTCGAGCATGTAGGTCACGGTCTCGAAGCCGCGGTGCGGATGGCTCGGGAAGCCCGCGATGTAGTCCTCGGCGCGGTCGGTGCCGAATTCGTCGAGCAGCAGGAACGGATCGAGCATGTCGAGTTCCGGCGAGCCGATGACGCGGGTCAGCTTGACGCCGGCGCCGTCGGACGCGGGCATGCCGCGCAGGCTGCGGACGATGCGGGCGGCGCTGGCGGGGCTGGCGGGGGTGCGGTCCATGGGGGACTCCTGGTGTGCCTGCCCCAAGAATGGGCCCGGCGGCCCCTCCGTCCAAGGCCTATCCCGGCGCACGCAGCGTTCCATCCGTGTAGAGCGCGGGGCCGGCGGCCGGCTTCGGGGCCGGGCGCCGGAAACGCGAGGGGAATTCCGGGGGACGGCGTGAATCCATCCATGGTGCCTCTTCGGCGACATCCAT
>CBIHRR010000188.1:0-2558 GCA_966212495.1 uncultured Gammaproteobacteria bacterium | reverse complement strand
CATGGGCCTGGACCTCGTCCCCACCGGCAAGAACCCGCCGGAAGAAATCAACGTCGTCATCGAGATCCCGAAGGACGCCGAACCCGTCAAGTACGAGGTCGACAAGGCCTCGGGCGCGATCTTCGTCGACCGCATCCTGTCCACGCCGATGCGCTATCCGTGCAACTACGGCTACGTGCCGCACACCGTCTGCGGCGACGGCGACCCGGCCGACGTGCTGGTGATCCTGCCGCTGCCGCTGATCCCGGGTTCGGTGATCCGCTGCCGTCCGGTCGGCGTGCTGAAGATGAGCGACGAGGCGGGCGGCGACGAGAAGATCCTGGCCGTGCCGATCGACAAGGTGTTCGCCGGCTACACCCACATCGACGACATCGGCAAGGTCAGCCCGCACTGGCTGCAGCGCATCGGCCACTTCTTCGAGCACTACAAGGACCTCGAAGCCGGCAAGTGGGTGAAGCTCGACGGCTGGGGCGACGCCGCCGAGGCGCGCCGGATCCTGGTCGAATCGATGGACCGCTACCACGCCACCGACGACAAGCCGAAGTTCTGACCGACGGCGGGCTCAGCGCCGGTGGCGCACGATGGTCAGGCCGATCAGGCGCGAGACCACCGTGGCGATGTAACCGACGCCGGCGAACTGCTCGAGCATCACCAGCACGCGCGCCGCGGAGCCGACCGGCAGGATGTCGCTGAGGCCCGTCGCCGACAGGTTGGCGAAGCTCAGGAACAGCAACTCGAGCCAGCGCCGCTGCCGCTCCGGCTCGACCACCGCCGAAAAGCTCTCCGGGTACCAGGCCTGGCACACGAAGAACGCGTAGGCGAAACCCCAGGCGATCAGGGTGAACGTGGCGCCGGCGGCGAACAGTTCGTCGGCGCTGACGTCGTGGTCGTGCAGCATGTACGAGATCAGCCCGCCCGCGGCATAGAAATACAGGACCGCCTCGAGCAGCGCCGACCAGGGCAGCAATGCCTTGATCGAGAACAGCACCGCGACCGCCGTCAGCAGCATCGCCGGGATCGCCAGCAGCCAGGCCACCCAGCGCACCGCCGGGCTCCGGTTCACGACCCACACCGCAAGCGGCACGACCACGAGCGCGACGGCCCCGAACAGCAGGCGCCCGCTGCTGGTGTCGTCGATCGCCGGATAGATCAGCAGGCTCAGCAGCTGCGCCGCCAGCAGGAACGCGGACGGATGGCTGCGCGCGAGCACCGCCCATGGACGCGACCGGAAGCCCTGCTGCTTCGACATCCGGTCAGGCCTCGCGGTAGACCTGCGCGCCGGCGTCGCGGAATTCCGCCGCCTTGTCGGCCATGCCCGCCTCGATCGCCTTGGCCTCATCGCCGATGCCATGCTCGGCGGCGTAGTCGCGCACGTCCTGGGTGATGCGCATCGAGCAGAACTTCGGCCCGCACATCGAGCAGAAGTGCGCCGACTTGTGCGCGTCCTTCGGCATCGTCTCGTCGTGGTACTCGCGGGCGCGGTCCGGATCGAGCCCGAGGTTGAACTGGTCCTCCCAGCGGAACTCGAAGCGCGCCTTGCTCAACGCGTTGTCGCGCACCTGCGCGCCGGGATGGCCCTTGGCGAGGTCGGCGGCATGCGCCGCGATCTTGTACGCCATGATGCCGTCGCGCACGTCCTCGCGGTCGGGCAGGCCGAGGTGTTCCTTCGGCGTCACGTAACAGAGCATCGCGCAGCCGTACCAGCCGATCATCGCCGCGCCGATGGCGCTGGTGATGTGGTCGTAGCCGGGCGCGATGTCGGTGGTCAGCGGGCCGAGCGTGTAGAACGGCGCCTCGCCGCACTCGACCAGCTGCTTGTCCATGTTCTCCTTGATCAGCTGCATCGGCACGTGGCCGGGGCCTTCGATCATGGTCTGCACGTCGTGCTTCCACGCGATCTTCGTCAGCTCGCCGAGCGTCTCGAGCTCGCCGAACTGCGCGGCGTCGTTGGCGTCGGCGATGCAGCCCGGACGCAGCCCGTCGCCGAGCGAGAAGGCCACGTCGTAGGCCTTCATGATCTCGCAGATGTCCTCGAAATGCGTGTACAGGAAGCTCTCGCGGTGGTGCGCGAGGCACCACTTCGCCATGATCGAGCCGCCGCGGCTGACGATGCCGGTGACGCGCTTCGCCGTCAGTGGCACATAGCGCAGCAGCACGCCGGCATGGATCGTGAAATAGTCGACGCCCTGCTCCGCCTGCTCGATGAGCGTGTCGCGGAACACTTCCCAGGTCAGGTCCTCGGCGACGCCGTCGACCTTTTCCAGCGCCTGGTAGATCGGGACGGTGCCGATCGGCACCGGGGAGTTGCGCAGGATCCATTCCCGCGTCTCGTGGATGTGCTTGCCGGTGCTGAGGTCCATCACCGTATCGGCACCCCAGCGGATCGCCCACACCAGCTTCTCCACTTCCTCGGCGATGCCGGAGGAGACCGCGGAGTTGCCGATGTTGGCGTTGATCTTGGTGAGGAAGTTGCGGCCGATGACCATCGGCTCGCTTTCCGGGTGGTTGATGTTGTTGGGCAGGATCGCGCGGCCGCGCGCGATCTCGTCGCGCACGAA
>CBIHRR010000187.1:0-2577 GCA_966212495.1 uncultured Gammaproteobacteria bacterium | reverse complement strand
ACAGGACCGTGGCCAGCGTCAGGGCGAGGATCGCCCGGCGGTTGTGGGTGCGGGTACTGCGGGCGGGGGCATAACTACCGGAGCGGGTCATCGCGGTGCTTCCGTTGGCGGGTTGTACGGACATGGATGCGGCCAGGGCGCGATCGGTTTAAGCCGGTGCGACGGACCGGTGCCGTTAGAATCGCCAGCGTACGCCGCCCACGGACCGACCGCCTTGCCCAGCCCCGCCGCCCCCCGCCCGAAGCCCGTCGTCCTGATGATCCTGGACGGCTGGGGCCATCGCGACGACCCGGCGGACAACGCGCTGGCCCAGGCCGACCTGCCGAACTGGCGCGCCCTGCTGGCGAGCTGCCCGCACACCCTGATCCATACCGAAGGCCGCCACGTCGGACTGCCGGACGGGCAGATGGGCAACTCCGAGGTCGGTCACATGAACCTGGGCGCGGGCCGGATCGTGTACCAGGACCTGACCCGGATCGACGCGGCGATCGAGGACGGCAGCTTCTTCGCGAACGCAGGCCTGCAGCGCGCCTGCCGGGCGGCGATCGATGCCGGCGGCACGCTGCACGTCATGGGCCTGCTGTCGCCCGGCGGCGTGCACAGCCACGAGCGCCACATCTTCGCGATGCTCGACCTCGCCGCGCGCGCCGGCGTGCCGCGCGTCGCGGTGCATGCCTTCCTCGACGGCCGCGACATGCCGCCGCGATCGGCGCGGCCGAGCCTCGAAGCCTTGCAGGCGAAGTGCGCCGCGCTCGGCGCCGCGCATGCCGTGGACATGCGTATCGCCAGCGTCGGCGGCCGCTATTACGCGATGGACCGCGACAAGCGCTGGGACCGCGTGCGCCTGGCCTGGGACGCGATCGTGGAGGCGCAGGCCGCGCACCATGCGCCGGATGCGCTCGCCGCGCTCGATGCCGCGTACGCGCGCGGCGAGAACGACGAGTTCGTCGCGCCCACCGTCATCGGCGGCGGCGCTGTTGCAGGCGCGCAGCCGATGGCCGATGGCGATGCCGTCGTGTTCATGAACTTCCGCGCCGACCGCGCGCGCCAGCTCACTGCCGCGTTCGTGGATCCCGCGTTCGACGGCTTCGATGCGCGCCGCCCCAGGCTGTCCTGCTTCATGTGCCTCACCGAATACGACGCGAAGCTGCCGGTACCGGTCGCGTTCGCGCCGGACGACCTGTCGCACACCTTCGGCGACGTGCTGGCCGCCAACGGCATGACCCAGCTGCGCATCGCCGAGACCGAGAAATACGCGCACGTCACCTTCTTCTTCAGCGGCGGCCGCGAGGATCCCTTCGCCGGCGAGGAACGGATCCTCGTGCCCAGCCCGAAGGTCGCCACCTACGACCTGCAGCCGGAAATGAGCTGCCCGGAAGTGACGGCGAAGCTCGTCGACGCGATCCGCGCGCGCCGCTACGACGCGATCGTGTGCAACATCGCCAACCCGGACATGGTCGGGCACACCGGCGACCTGCAGGCCGCGATCCGCGCGGCCGAGGCGGTGGACGTCGCGATCGGCGCCGTCGCCGCCGCCGTGCGCGAGGCGGGCGGCGCGCTGCTCGTCACCGCCGACCACGGCAACCTCGAGATGATGCGCGACGCCAGCACCGGCCAGCCGCACACCGCGCACACCGTCGGCCCGGTGCCGCTGCTGTACGTCGGCGCGCGCACCGGCGCCACGCTGCGCGCCGGCGGCGCGTTGCGGGACGTCGCGCCGACCCTGCTCGACCTGCTCGGCCTGCCGCAGCCGGCGGAAATGACCGGCCGCAGCCTGTTCGACGGCGGCGCGGGCTGATGCGGCGCGCGCTGGCCCTGGCGTTCGCGCTGGCCGTGCTGCCGGCGCTGCCGGGCATCGCGCAGGCGCAGAACACCAGCGAGACCCAGCGCAAGCTCGACCAGGCCCAGCGCGAGCTCAAGGCGGTCGCCGCCGAGCGCAGGCGCATCGAAGGCCAGCGCGGCGCCGCCTCGCGCGAACTGCGCAGCCTCGACGAGAAGCTCGGCGACTCGAGCCGCGCGCTGCACGACACCGAATCGAAGCTCTCGCAACAGCGCGCGCAACTGGCGGAACTGCAGCGCAAGCGCGACGCGATGCAGGCCAGCCTCGCGGGGCAACGCAAGGAGCTCGCCGGGCTGCTGCGTTCCGCGTACACCATCGGCAACGCCGCGCCGCTGAAGCTGCTGCTCGCCCAGGACACGGCCGCCGCCGCGGCGCGCATGCTCACCCTGCATCGCTACCTGCAGGCCGACCGCAGCGCGCGCATCGCGAAGCTCACGGCCGACCTCGCCGAGCTGCAGCAGGTCGAGGCACGCATCGCCGCCGAGCAGGCCGCGCTCGACAGCACGCGCGGACGCCAGCGCACGCAGGTCGCGGAATTGAAGGACGCGCGCCAGGAGCACGCGCAGGCCGTCGAGAAGCTCGACGCGCGCTACCAGGACAAGCGCAGCCGCGAACAGGCGCTGGGCAGCGACGTCGCCGGCTTGAAGAAGATGCTGCAGCAGTTGCGCGCCGCCGCCGCGCGCGCCGAAGCCGCGCGCCGCGCCGAAGCGGAGCGCGTCGCGCGCGAAGCCCGCGAG
>CBIHRR010000186.1:0-2600 GCA_966212495.1 uncultured Gammaproteobacteria bacterium | reverse complement strand
ATCCCGGCGGAATTCGCGCTCGGCGCGCCGGGCGGCTTCGGCGGCAACCGCAACCCGCACCTGGCCTGGGAAGACGCGCCGGCCGGCACCCGGTCCTTCGTGGTGATGTGCATCGACACCGACGCACCGACGGACGCCTCGCTCGCCGGCCGCGACGACGTCGAGATCCCGGCCGACCAGCCGCGCGGCGATTTCGTGCACTGGGTGATGGCCGACATCCCGCCGCACGTGTCCACGATCGCCGCCGGCAGCTGCAGCGACGGTTTCGAGAAGGGCGGCAAGCGCGCACCCAAGGGGCCCGACGCCGCGCGCCAGGGCCTCAACGACTACACGAGCTGGTTCGCCGGCGACGACAGCGGCCTGCGCGGCGACTACTACGGCTACGACGGTCCCTACCCGCCGCCGAACGACCAGCGCATGCACCGCTACTTCTTCCGCGTGTTCGCGCTGGGCACGGACCGGCTGCAGCTGCCCGCGCGCTTCACCGCGGGCGACGTGTTCCATGCGATGCAGGGCAACGTGCTCGCCGAAACCGCGATCCACGGCACCTACAGCCTGAACCCGAAGGTCGCCGGCGCATGAGCGCCGCCGCGCCGCGGGTCGCGATGGTCACCGGCGCGAGCCGCGGCATCGGCGCGGCGATCGCGCGCGAGCTGTCGGCCGCCGGATGCGCGGTCGTGTGCGCCTCGCGCTCGCTGGGCGCGCTCGAGACACTGGCGTCGTCGCTGCCCGGCCCGACGCTGGCGTTCGCCGCCGACCTGCGCGAGCGCGACGCGGCCGCGCGCCTGGTCGAGGCCACGCTCGCGCGCTTCGGCCGCCTCGACGTGGTGGTGAACAATGCCGGCGACACGCCGCGCGGCGACTTCCTCGCCTTCGACGACGACGCCTGGGACGCCGGCTTCGCGCTGAAGTTCTTCGGCGCGATGCGGCTGTGCCGCGCCGCCTGGCCCACGCTGGTGGAGTCGCAGGGCTGCATCGTCAACATCGCCGGCATCGGCGGCCGCACCGGCAGCGCCGAATTCGCGATCGGCGGCAGCGTCAACGCCGCGGTGCTGAACCTGACCAAGGCGCTCGCCGACCGCGGCATCCGCGACGGCGTGCGCGTCAACGCGGTGAACCCGAGCTCGATCGCCACCGAGCGCACCCGCGCGCGCATCGGCAAGCTCGCCGCCGAGCGCGGCGTGCCCGAGGCGCAGGCCGCCGCGGAACTGGCCGCGCAGCTGCGCGTGGCGCGCTACGGCGAGCCGGAGGAAGTGGCGCGCGTCGTCGCGTTCCTCGCGTCGCCCGCCGCGAGCTACATGCAGGGCGCGATCGTCGACGTCGACGGCGGGCAGACCCGCACGCTGTAGCGCAGCGCGCCCGCGCGCCTCCAATCAGGCGAAGAACGCGAGCAGCGCGGCGCCCAGCGCGAAGCGGTAGATCGCGAACGCGGTGAAGCGGTTCGACTGGATGTAGCGCAGCAGCCACTTCACCGCGACGAACGCGGTGACCGCAGAGGCCGCGAACGCGATGCCCAGCGCGGTCCAGTCCTCGCCGGCGATGCCGTCGTGGCGCACGAGGTCGAGCAGCTCGTACGCGGTGGCGGCGAACATCGTCGGGATGCCGACCAGGAACGCGAACTCCGTCGCTGCCGCGCGGCTCGTGACGCCGAACAGCAGCGCCACGAAGATCGTCGCCGCCGAGCGCGAGGTGCCGGGGAACACGCCGGCCACGACCTGGGCGACGCCGACCAGGATCGCCACCGTCCAGGTGATGCGCGCGCGCTCGCCGAGCACGAGGGCGCGCTTCGCCGCGAAATGCTCCGCCAGCAGCATCCACGCGCCGCCGAGGATCAGCGCCCACGCGATCGGCGCGACGGCGTCGTCGAGCTGCCAGCCGAGCTTCTTCACCAGCAGGCCGAGCACGGCGGTCACCAGGAACGCGGCGCCGAGTTTCAGCGCGTAGTCGCGCGGCGGCTGGTCCAGGCCCGCGGTGCCGTTCGCGACGGCGGCGTCGGTCGTGCCGATCGCGCCGATCGCGTCGCCGGCAACGCTGGCGCGCCCGCCGCGACCCACGAACGACCAGGCCAGCTGCAGCAGCCGCTGCCGGTACACCAGCACCACGGCGACGATCGCGCCGGCCTGGATCGCGATGTTGAACAGGTCGCTGCGATGTCCCAGCCAGCGCTCGGCCAGGAGCAGGTGGCCGGTGCTGGAGATGGGGAGGAACTCGGTGATGCCTTCGATGATGCCGAGGAGGAGGGCGGCGGCGAGGGAGTGGGGGTCCACGAGAGCTCCAGGGGCGGGAACGGGGAACAGGGAACGGGGAACAGGACTTTAGCGGAACTGGTGGTTGCGCCGCATTGGTGCGGAACCGGATCAAAAGCACCAAAGTGGTGCAATAAGATGGGTGGGTGACGCCGGAAGCCACGGCGCAGTGCGGCTCCGGGCGCGCGCAGGCCATGGCACGCCCCTTGCGTACCAGAAACGACGAACCTCCCCGTTCCCCGTTCCCGCCCCTCGGAGCCCCACCGCCATGTCCACCCTCGAACACGTCGAAAAACTCATCAAGGACCACAAGGTCGAATTCGTCGACCTGCGCTTCGCCGACATGCGCGGCGT
>CBIHRR010000185.1:0-2678 GCA_966212495.1 uncultured Gammaproteobacteria bacterium | reverse complement strand
TAGTCGGCGCGCACGCGGATGACGCGGCCCTCGCGCTGGTCCTGGACCATGCCCGCGACGCGCAGCACGTTGAGGTGGGCGGTCAGGGTGGCGGGGGCGAGCTGGAGCTTTTCGCGCAGCTCGCCGACGGAGAGCCCGTCGTGGCCGGCCTGGACGAGCGCGCGGAAGGCGGCCAGGCGGGATTCGTGGCTGAGGGCGGTCAGGGCGGCGAGAGCGTCGGAGGTTTCCATGATTCGTATATTCCGGAATTATGGAAGTAATGGCAACCGCCGGCAGAAAAAAGGACTCTGACCCCTGTTCTTGATTTACCCGGGTGATAATCGGAAGGCCCATTCCGCGCCGCGGCAAGGCTGCTACCATCGGGCTTCCACAAACGTTTACGACAGCGCGGCCACCGGGCCAGCGCGGAGGCCTGGCATGAACGAGCTCAACGAGTTGCTGCGCGACGATCCCGATCCGACCGAGACCCGGGAATGGGTCGAGTCGATCCAGGCGGTCCTCGAGCGCGAGGGCGCCGACCGCGCCCACCAGCTGCTCGAGAACGTGGTCGAGGTCACCCGCCGGGCCGGCGCCAACCTGCCGTTCCAGCCGACCACCGAGTACATCAACACCATCCCCGCCGGCCAGGAGGCCAAGAGCCCCGGCGACGCGGCGATGGAGTGGCGGATCCGCTCGATCATCCGCTGGAACGCGATGGCCATGGTCGTGCGCGCCAACCGCAAGCCGGGCGAGCTCGGCGGCCACATCGCCACGTTCGGCAGCAGCGCGACGCTCTACGACGTCGGCTTCAACCACTTCTGGCGCGCGCCGTCCGCGGACCACCCGGGCGACCTGCTCTACATCCAGGGCCACGGCTCGCCGGGCATCTACGCGCGCTCGTTCCTCGAAGGCCGCCTCACCGAGGAGCAGATCGACCACTTCCGCATGGAAGTCGACGGCAAGGGCATCAGCTCCTACCCGCACCCGTGGCTGATGCCGGACTACTGGCAGACGCCGACCGTCAGCATGGGCCTGGGCCCGATCGCCGCGATCTACCAGGCGCGCGCGTTCAAGTACCTCGAGTCGCGCGGCCTGATGCCGAAGAGCGACCGCAAGGTGTGGTGCTTCCTCGGCGACGGCGAGACGGACGAGCCCGAGAGCCTGGGCGCGATCAGCGTCGCCGGCCGCGAAGGCCTCGACAACCTGATCTTCGTCATCAACTGCAACCTGCAGCGCCTCGACGGCCCGGTGCGCGGCAACGGCAAGATCATCCAGGAGCTGGAAGGCAACTTCCGCGGCGCCGGCTGGAACGTCATCAAGACGATCTGGGGCAGCCACTGGGATCCGCTGCTCGCGCGCGACACCGGCGGCCAGCTGCGCCAGGTGATGATGGACACCGTCGACGGCGAGTACCAGAACTGCAAGGCCTTCGGCGGCGCGTACACGCGCGAGCATTTCTTCGGCAAGACGCCGGAGACGCTGGCGATGGTCGCGAGCATGAGCGACGACGACATCTGGCGCCTCAACCGCGGCGGCCACGACCCGCACAAGGTGTACGCCGCCTACGACGCGGCGGTGAAGACGACCGGCATGCCGACCGTGATCCTGGCCAAGACGGTCAAGGGCTACGGCATGGGCAAGGCCGGCGAAGCGCTGAACCCGACGCACGGCACCAAGAAGATGGACGACGAGGACGTGCACGCGTTCCGCGACCGCTTCCAGATCCCCGTCACCGACGAGCAGCTCGCCGACGGCAAGGTGCCGTTCTACCACCCGGGCCCGGATTCGCCGGAAGTGCAGTACATGCTCGAGCGCCGCCGCGCGCTGGGCGGCTTCCTGCCGCAGCGCCGGCGCAAGAGCACGGAATCGCTGCCGGTGCCGCCGCTTGCCACGTACGAGCGCCTGCTCAAGTCCACCGGCGAGCGCGAGATCAGCACCACGATGGCCTTCGTGCAGATGCTCAACATCGCGCTGCGCGACAAGCAAGTCGGCCCGCGCCTCGTGCCGATCGTCGCCGACGAAGCGCGCACCTTCGGCATGGAAGGCATGTTCCGCCAGCTCGGCATCTACGCGCCGCAGGGCCAGAAGTACAAGCCCGTCGACCGCGACCAGCTGATGTACTACCGCGAGGACGCGGCCGGCCAGGTGCTGGAGGAAGGCATCACCGAGGCCGGCGCGTTCGCCTCGTGGCTCGCCTGCGCCACCAGCTACAGCACCAACGACCTGCAGCTGCTGCCGTTCTACATCTACTACTCGATGTTCGGCTTCCAGCGCATCGGCGACAGCGCCTGGCAGGCCGGCGACATGCGCGCGCGCGGCTTCCTGCTCGGCGCGACCGCCGGCCGCACCACGCTCAACGGCGAAGGCCTGCAGCACGAGGACGGCCATTCGCTGATCCAGGCCGGCCTGATCCCGAACGTGCGCAGCTACGACCCCACCTTCTCCTACGAAGTGGTCACGATCATCCAGCACGGCATGCAGCGCATGCTCACCGACCAGCACGACGAGTACTGGTACGTGACGCTGATGAACGAGAACTACGCGCACCCCGACATGCCCGAAGGCGCCGCCGAGGGCATCCTGAAGGGCATGTACCTGTTCCGCGACGCCGGCAAGCCGAAGAAGGGCGAGCTGCGCGTGCAGCTGATGGGCTCCGGCACGATCCTGCGCGAAGTGATCGCCGCGGCCGAGCTGCTGGA
>CBIHRR010000184.1:0-2747 GCA_966212495.1 uncultured Gammaproteobacteria bacterium | reverse complement strand
TTCATCGACGAGATCGACAAGGTCGCCAAGCGCAGCGAGGGCATGGGCGCCGACGTCAGCCGCGAGGGCGTGCAGCGCGACCTGCTGCCGCTGGTCGAGGGCTCGACCGTCAGCACCAAGTACGGCGCGGTGAAGACCGACCACATCCTCTTCATCGCGTCGGGCGCGTTCCACCTCGCCAAGCCGAGCGACCTGATCCCGGAGATGCAGGGCCGCTTCCCGATCCGCGTCGAGCTCGGCGCGCTGAGCAAGGCCGACTTCGTGCGCATCCTCACCGAGCCGAAGGCGGCGCTCACGACGCAGTACGTCGAGCTGCTGAAGACCGAGGGCGTGTCGCTGTCCTTCGCGCCCGATGCCGTGGAGCGCCTCGCCGACATCGCCGCGCAGGTCAACGAGCGCCAGGAGAACATCGGCGCGCGCCGCCTGCACACCGTGCTGGAGCGCCTGCTCGACACGCTGAGCTACGAGGCGCCCGACCGCGGCGGCGAAACCGTCGCGATCGACCGCGCCTACGTCGACGCGCACCTCGGCGAGCTCGTGCAGGACCCCGACCTCTCCCGCTACATCCTTTAAGAACAGGGGTCAAGAACAGGGGTCAGAGTACTTTTTTGCGCGTGCCCGGCCAGGGCCGGACCCTGGCCGGCGCGGTGACTTCCTACCCGCATCCGGGATGCTGGCGGATGTCCGGAGGCCGCGTCGTGCCGCAACATCGAGAGTCCCATCCGCAGCGGGCCGCACGATGCCGAGGGCAGGACGGCTAGACCTCGCAGGGATCGCGCAGCACGTCGTTCAGCGCGGCAACAATCGCGAGCCATGCTTCCATCGCCGCGTCGACTACCTGCGGTATCAGCAGGCGCTGCGCGACGCCGCAGTGGCGACCGGTTGCCGGGTCCACGCGTACGTCCTGATGACCAACCACGTCCATCTTCTGGTCACCCCGGAAGCACCGGGTGCCGTCGGAAAGATGATGCAGCGCGTCGGACGCCGCTATGTGCGCGCCTTGAACGATGCCATGGGCCGGACCGGGACCCTGTGGGAGGGGCGTTACAAGGCGTCCCTGGTCGACAGCGAACGCTATCTGGTCGCGTGCCATCGCTACATCGAACTCAATCCCGTGCGCGCGAGGATGGTGACGCTGCCCGGCGACTACCCGTGGTCGAGCTACGGGTACTACGCCGAGGGCCGCGGCGACCCACTGCTGACCCCGCACGATGCCTTCGAAGCGCTCGGACAGACCCAGGCGCGTCGCCAGGCGGCGCATCGCCGGCTAGTCGCGGAAGGCGTCCCGCGGGATGAACTCGAGAGCATCCGCCTGTACACGGCCAGGCAGCGTGCATGGGGTAGCCGCGCGTTCCAGGCGCAGGTCGAGGCCGCGACCGGGCGGCGTGCGGGCCTTGGGCGGCCAGGGAGGCCGCCCAGGCCCACGGCCGACGAAAACGTACTCTGACCCCTGTTCTTAGTCCTCGCCGATGTCCTCGTTCCACACGTCCGGATGCGCGGCGATGTAACCGCCCAGCAGGTCGACGCATTCCTGGCTGTGCAGGTCGATGACCTCGACGCCGGCCTCGCGCAGCCAGTCGATGCCGCCCTGGAACGTCACCGATTCGCCGACCACCACGGTGCCGATGTTGAACTGCCGCACCAGCCCGCTGCAGTACCAGCACGGCGCGAGCGTGGTGACCATGATCGTGTCCTTGTAGCGGCGCTGCCGGCCGGCCTTGCGGAAGGCGTCGGTTTCCCCGTGCACGGACGGGTCGCCTTCCTGCACGCGCCGGTTGTGCCCGCAGCCCAGCAGGCGGCCGTCCTGGTGGTAAAGCGCGGCGCCGATCGGGATGCCGCCCTCGGCCAGCCCCTGCCGGGCCTCCGCGATGGCGGTGTCGAGCAGGGCGCGGTAGTCGGGCGTGGCGATCATGCGGGGCTCCTGGGTGTCGGTCAGGCCCTTCGCGGGCCGCGGGGCAACGATAGGCGATAATCGCCGCCATGAGCGACCCAGCGCGCGGCCCGGGCGAACCCGGCACCACCCACTTCGGCTTCCGCGACGTGCCCGTCGCCGAGAAGCAGAAGCTCGTCGGCGAGGTGTTCTCCTCGGTCGCCGGCAAGTACGACCTGATGAACGACGCGATGTCGCTCGGCATCCATCGCCTGTGGAAGCGCTTCTTCGTGGCGACCGCGCAGGTGTCGAAGGGCGACCGCGTGCTCGACCTCGCCGGCGGCACCGGCGACATCGCCGCGCTGCTGCGCCCGCGCGTCGGCGACGCAGGCGAGATCGTGCTCGGCGACATCAACGCGGCCATGCTGCGCGTCGGCCGCGACCGCATGATCGACCGCGGCAACGTCCGCGGCCTGCAATACGTGCAGCTCGATGCCGAGAAGCTCCCGTTCCCCGACGGCAGCTTCGACCTGGTCACGATCGCCTTCGGCCTGCGCAACGTCACCGACAAGGACGCCGCCCTGCGCGAGATGCACCGCGTGCTGAAGGTCGGCGGCCAGGCGCGCGTGCTCGAGTTCTCGGAAGTGAAGCCGGACTGGTTCAAGCCGATCTACGACTTCCACTCGTTCCAGGTGCTGCCGCGCCTCGGCAAGCTGTTCGCGCACGACGCCGGCAGCTACCAGTACCTCGCCGAGTCGATCCGCAAGCACCCGCCGCAGGACGAGCTCAAGGCGATGATGGACGCCGCCGGCTTCGCCCGCACGTCGTACCGCAACCTCAGCGCCGGCATCGTCGCCGTCCACACCGGCTACCGCAC
>CBIHRR010000183.1:0-2758 GCA_966212495.1 uncultured Gammaproteobacteria bacterium | reverse complement strand
GCTCGGGCAAGACCTACACCATCGCCAACGTCATCCAGCAGGTGCAGAAGCCGACGCTGGTGATGGCGCCGAACAAGACGCTCGCGGCGCAGCTGTACGGCGAGTTCAAGGCCTTCTTCCCGAACAATGCGGTCGAGTACTTCGTCAGCTACTACGACTACTACCAGCCCGAGGCCTACGTCCCGTCCTCCGACACCTTCATCGAGAAGGACAGCTCGGTGAACGAGCACATCGAGCAGATGCGGCTGTCGGCGACCAAGGCGCTGCTGGAGCGGCGCGATGCCATCATCGTCTGCACCGTGTCCGCGATCTACGGCCTCGGCGACCCCGGCGAGTACCACAAGATGGTGCTGCACATGGTCCGCGGCGAGCGCATCGACCAGCGCGAACTGATCCGCCGCCTGACCGAGATGCAGTACGACCGCAACGAGACCGAGCTGTCGCGCGGCACCTACCGCGTGCGCGGCGAAGTCATCGACGTGCACCCGGCGGAACTCGACGCCGAGGCGCTGCGCATCGAGCTGTTCGACGGCGAGATCGAGAGCCTGAGCATGTTCGACCCGCTCACCGGCGAGACCCTGCGCAAGCTGCCGCGCTACACGATCTATCCCGGCTCGCACTACGTCACCAGCCGCCGCACCGTGCTGGACGCGGTCGAGACGATCAAGGCCGAGCTGCGCGAGCGGCTGGAGTGGCTGTACTCGCAGAACAAGCTGGTCGAAGCGCAGCGCCTCGCGCAGCGCACCCAGTTCGACCTGGAGATGATGGCCGAGGTCGGCTACTGCAACGGCATCGAGAACTACTCGCGGCACCTCACCGGCTACATGCCGGGCGAGCCGCCGCCGTGCCTGTTCGACTACCTGCCGGCCGACGCGCTGCTCGTCGTCGACGAATCGCACGTAACAGTCCCGCAGATCGGCGCGATGTACAAGGGCGACCGCTCGCGCAAGGAAACGCTGGTGGAGTTCGGCTTCCGCCTGCCGTCGGCGCTCGACAACCGCCCGCTCAAGTTCGAGGAGTGGGAAGGCCGCGCGCCGCGCGCGATCTTCGTGTCCGCGACGCCGGGCCCGTACGAGCTGCGCATGTCGGAAGGCGAGGTCACCGAGCTGCTGGTGCGCCCGACCGGCCTCGTCGACCCGCAGGTCGAGATCCGCCCGGTCGCGACCCAGGTCGACGACGTGCTCGGCGAGATCAACGCGCGCGTGGCGATGGGCGACCGCGTGCTGGTGACCACGCTCACCAAGCGCATGGCCGAGAACCTGACCGAATACCTCGCCGAGCACGACGTGAAGGTGCGCTACCTGCACTCGGACGTGGACACGGTCGAGCGCGTCGAGATCATCCGCGACCTGCGCCTGGGCAAGTTCGACGTGCTGGTCGGCATCAACCTCCTGCGCGAAGGCCTCGACATGCCCGAGGTGTCGCTGGTCGCGATCCTCGACGCAGACAAGGAAGGCTTCCTGCGCTCGGCCGGGTCGCTGATCCAGACCATCGGCCGCGCCGCGCGCAACCTGCGCGGCCGCGCGATCCTCTACGCCGACCGCATCACCAACTCGATGCAGAAGGCGATCGAGGAAACCGACCGGCGCCGGCAGAAGCAGGTCGAGTACAACGCCGAGCACGGCATCACCCCGCAGAGCGTGCAGCGCGCGGTCATGGACGTCATGGAGGGCGCGCGCGCGGAGCCGGGCATGGTCAAGGTCGGCAAGGGCCGGGGCCGGCGCGTGGCCGAGGCGGCGGAGGATTACGCGCTGCTCAGCCCATCCCGGGCGGCCGCCCGGGCGAAGGAACTCGAGCAGAAGATGCACCAGCACGCCCGCGACCTCGAGTTCGAGGAGGCCGCCCGGGCCCGCGACGAACTGCGGCGATTGAGGGATGCCCGCCTCGCCGGATAAGCGGCGGCGGACGGACGGTCAGCGAGCGCGCTCCAGCACGGCCTCGTCGCTGCGCCCCAGGTCGCGCTCGCCCCGGCGGACCAACGCGCACAGCGCCTCGGTCTGCTGGAAATCGCAGATCAGGTGGATCCGCGGCTCGCTCCATGCATTGACGACCCCGTGCGGCCCCGAATTGTTCAGGGCCCAGGCTTCGCCCGCGCGCATCGTGTAGATCCGGCCATCGCCGATCATCGCCACGGCTGGATCGGTCACGACCGGCACGTGGATGCGAACGGTCCGCAGGAAATAATCGCCGTTGTCCACGTGCATGCGGATCACGCCGCCCGGCAGCAGCTTGGCCAGCAGGCAGCGCATGGGCGGAGCCGGGATCGATTGCAGCCATTCGCGGACATACGGGAGGTGCTGCAGCGGTTCGCGGTCCTCGATCGGCAGCGGCCCCTGGATCGGCGCGTATCCGCGCAGGAAGATGCCTTCGGTCGGCTGGTGCACGCCGACGCGGCCGCCGCGCGTCCCCCAGAGGGACTCGGGCAACCGGGCGATTTCCTGCTGCAGTCGCGCGATGTCGACGGCCAGCGGCAGGCGGACGCAGCCGCCGATGAGTGCATGCTTGTCGACGGGGACGAACGGGGCCATGGGGGCCATGGCGGGACTCGCGACCATGGCGCGCATGATTCGGGAATCCCGCCCGGGATGCAACGGCCCGTTGGCGTGCCGGGCGCCCGGTCGGGAGCGGCGATTCGGTTGTCGGCCGGCCGGGCGATGGGCTACACTTCGCGGCTCGCCGGCCGGCCCATGGTCGGCGGCAAGAGGGCGGTTAGCTCAGCGGTAGAGCACTACCTTGACATGGTAGGGGTCACAGGTTC
>CBIHRR010000182.1:0-2760 GCA_966212495.1 uncultured Gammaproteobacteria bacterium | reverse complement strand
GCACGCGGAACGACATGCCGGTGAGCTTCTTGTTGAGCTCCGGGATCACCACGCCGACGGCCTTCGCGGCGCCCGTCGACGAGGGGATGATGTTCTCGAGGATGCCGCGGCCGCCGCGCCAGTCCTTGTTGGACGGGCCGTCGACGGTCTTCTGGGTGGCGGTGGCGGCGTGCACGGTCGTCATCAGGCCGCGCTTGATGCCCCACTTGTCGTTCAGCACCTTGGCCAGGGGCGCCAGGCAGTTGGTGGTGCACGACGCGTTCGAGACGACGGCCTCGCCCTTGTATGTCGCGTGGTTGACGCCGTAGACGAACATCGGCGTGTCGTCCTTCGACGGCGCGGACAGGATCACCTTCTTCGCGCCCGCATCGAGGTGCTTCTGCGCGGCTTCCTTCGTCAGGAACAGGCCGGTCGACTCGATCACGACGTCCGCCTTCACCTCGTCCCACTTCAGGTTGGCCGGATCGCGCTCCTGGGTCAGGCGGATCTTCTTCCCGTTCACCAGCAGGTGGCCGCCGTCCACGGCGACGTCGCCGTCGAAGCGCCCGTGCACGGAGTCGTACTTCAGCATGTAGGCCAGGTAGTCGGGCTCGAGCAGGTCGTTGATGGCCACGATCTCGATGTCGTTGCCGAAGTTCTGCACGGCCGAGCGCAGCACGTTGCGCCCGATCCGGCCGAAACCGTTGATGCCCACCCTGATCGCCATGTCGCCTGACTCCTGGAAGTAAGGAAGGTACGGGAGATTCCCGTGGAATCCGGGTATTTTAACCCGCAACCGACACCCGGCCGCCCGATCGGCGCCCGGACCCCACGCCCCCGGACAGCAGGCCCCGAATCCCATGCGCAAACCCGCCGCAAGCCCGCACCGCCGCCTCGCCACCCGGATCCCGGCGATCTGCCTGGCCCTGCTCGCGACGCTGCTCGCCAGCGCGCCGGCGCTGGCCTGGAGCGCGCTCGGCCACCGCCTCGTCGGCGCGCTCGCCGAACGCCACCTCAGCCCAGCGGCCGAGGCCCAGGTGAAGCTCCTGCTCGCGGGCGAGGCCAATCCGACCCTGGCTGGCGTGGCCGACTGGGCGGACCGGCTGCGCGACCTCGATCCGGAGCGCTTCAAGGCGACCGCGGCGTGGCATTACGTGAACACCCCGCCCGGCGCCGGCTGCGACTACGTGCCGCCGCGCGACTGCCCCGACGGCCAGTGCGTCATCGGCGCGATCGAGGCGCAGCGCAGGATCCTCGCCGACCGCACGCAGCCGCTGGAAGCGCGGCGCGACGCGTTGAAGTTCATCGTCCACTTCGTCGGCGACATCCACCAGCCGATGCACGCCAACAACCGCGACGACCGCGGCGGCAACCAGTACCAGATCAGCCTGCGCACCGACCTGCAGCCGGAAGCCTACGCGCGCAAGAACTACGTCGACGGCGTGATGGGCACGAACCTGCATTCGATCTGGGACTTCTACATCCTCGGCAGCACCGGGTTCGGCAGCGACATGCCCGCCGTCGCGCCCTATGCCGACAAGCTCGACAAGCTGCCGTGGCCGCCGATGCCCGCGGACGGCCCGGGCACCGGTCCCGAAGCCTGGGCGGCAGAATCCTGCCGGCTCGTCGAATCGCGCCACCTCTATCCCGAGGGGCACAAGCTCGACAGCAGCTACCTCGACGCCTTCCGCCCGCTGGCGGAGCAGCGCGTGCGCCAGGCCGCGTGGCGGCTGGCGCAGATCCTGGACGCCGACCTCGGCGGAAACTGAGCCGCAAGCGGCTGGGCGCGGCGCGGCGGCGGCCTGCGTTGCCGCGCCGCCGCTTCGGTCAGGGCTTCGCGGCTGGCGGCGCCTGCGCAGGCAGGCCCATGCGTTCGCGCACGACGGGTTCCAGGCTGGAGAGTCCGGCCCGGCGTCCGAATTCGATCGCCGCGTCCGGCGCCATGCCGCCGAAGCGCGCGGCACCGATCGCGAGCAGCGCGCCCGCGCGATTTCCCGATGCGCAATGCACGAACACTGGCGCGTCGCTCGTCTTGAGCAGCGTCCACAGCCGCCGCGCGTTGTCACCGTCCACCGCGTCCGCGCCGGCGACCGGGACGCCGATGTAGGCCATGCCCGCCGCCGCGACTTCCGCGGCCTCGTTGCGGCCCGCCATTTCCGCGTCGGGGCGCAGGTTCACCACCATCGTGACGCCGCGCGCCTTCAGCGCAGCCCAGTCGGCGGGCGATGGCTGGCCGCCGGTGTAGAGGCCTGGACGCGGCTGGTGCCACTGCGACGCGGGCTGCCCGGGCGCTGGCGCGGATGGCACGGGCGCCGCCTGTGCGGGCGCAGCCGGCTGGGTCGACGCGGGCGCCTGCTGCCCGCCCGCAGCGGCGGGAGCTGCCTGCGCACGCGCTTCGCGCGCCGGCGCACAGGCCAGGCAGGCGACGGCAAAGAGGGCGACCGGCAACGCGCTGCGCTTCATCGGACGGCTCCGGGCTAAAGTGGCGCCTACCTTAGCGAATCCGGGCCCGTCCATGGCACCGCTGGTCCGCCCGTTCTTCCATCCGGGCAGCAATACCTGGAGCTACGTGGTGGCCGAAGGCGACGGCGGCGCCGCGGCCATCATCGATCCGGTGCTGGACTTCGACGCCGCCGCCGCGCGCACTTCGACCACCTCGGCGCAGGCACTGCTCGACCATGTGCGTGCCCACGACCTGCGCGTGGAATGGATCCTGGAGACGCACGCGCACGCCGACCACCTCAGCGCCGGCGACTGGCTGCGCCGGCAACTGCCGGGCGC
>CBIHRR010000181.1:0-2828 GCA_966212495.1 uncultured Gammaproteobacteria bacterium | reverse complement strand
TCCGGAAGGCGCGGCGATGATCGCGACCGACGGCGTCTTCAGCATGGACGGCGACCTGGCGCCGCTGCGCCAGCTCGCGCTGGTGGCGCGCGCGCAGAACGCGATGCTGTACGTGGACGACGCGCACGGCGTCGGCGTGCACGGGCCGGACGGGCGCGGCAGCGTCGCGAACGCGCGGCTCGGCGTCGCCGAGGTGCCGCTGCAGCTGGCCACCTTCGGCAAGGCGCTGGGCAGCCATGGCGCCGCCGTCTGCGGCGATGCCGCGATGGTGCGGCACATCGCCGAGACCGCGCGGCCGTATATCTACACCACGGCGATGCCCGCGGCGCAGGCGTCGGCGACGCTGGCCGCGGTGAAGCTCGCGCGCCGCGAGCAGTGGCGCCGCGACAAGCTGCAGGAATCGATCGCGCACTTCCGCGCGGGCGCGCAGCGGCGCGGCTTGCCGCTGCTGGAATCGGAAACGCCGATCCAGCCGCTGCTGGTCGGCGACGACCGCGCCGCGCTGGCGATGTCGCAGGCGCTCGAAGCGCGCGGCTTCTGGGTCGCCGCGATCCGCCCGCCGACGGTGCCCGAAGGCACGGCGCGGCTCCGCATCACGCTCACCACGGGCCACGACCGGCTGCAGCTCGACGCCTTGCTGCAGGCGCTGGACGAGGCGCGCGGGGCGGTGCAGGCGCGCGCGGCCGCGGCGCCGGCATGACTGCGCCCGCGCACGGCCGGCGCCGCGCGCTCGCGGCGCTCGGGCTGTCGCTGCTGTCGGCGCTGTTCTTCACCCAGACCTACCTGTTGAACCGCGCGATGGCCAGCGATGGCGGCCACTGGGCATGGACGGCCGCGCTGCGCTACCTGATCACGCTGCCGCTGCTGCTGGCGCTGATGCCGTGGCAGGGCGGCACGGGTCCCGTGTTGCGCGCGATCCGCGCGCATCCCTGGGCATGGTTGCGCTGCGGCGCGATCGGCTTCGTCGCGTTCTACCTGACGCTGTCGTTCGCCGCGGATCGCGGGCCATCCTGGCTGGTGGCGGGATCGTTCCAGTTCACGGTGGTCGCGGGCATGCTGTGCGCGCCCTTCCTGTACCGCGACGCGCGCCGGCGCATCCCGCGCGCCGCGCTGGGCGTGGGGGTGGTCGTGCTCGCCGGCGTGCTGCTGATGCAGGTCGGCCACGCGCACGGCGGGCTCGGGCGCGACGAGTGGATCCTGCTGTCGTGCGTGCTCGCCGCGGCGACGCTGTATCCGCTCGGCAACCGGCTGTTGCTGCTGCACCTCGAGCGCAGCGGCGAGGCGCTCAACGCGACCCAGCGCGTGTTCGGGATGACGCTGGCCAGCCAGCCGTTGTGGCTGTGCGTCGCCGCGTTCGCATGGCACCAGGCCGGCGCGCCGCCGTGGTCGCAGGTGTGGCTGGCCGGCGGCGTCGCGCTGAGCGCGGGCGTGGTCGCGACGATCCTGTTCTTCCAGGCCACGGGCATGGTCCGCGACAATCCCGCTGCGCTGGGCGCGACCGAGGCGATGCAGGCGGCGGAACTGCTGATCACAACGCTGCTCGGCGTGGGCTTCCTGCACGAAGCGTGGCCGGACGGACTTGCGCTGTGGGGCGCGGCGCTGGTGATGCTGGGCATCGGCGGTTTTGCCTGGGTGGTTGCGCGGCCGGGTGCCGAAGCGGCACCGGCCGATCCACGCGTGCTGCGCACGGATCGCGGCGCATGAGCGCGCGCCCTGCAGCCGGCCACGGATCGGCGCTGCATGTGGAAGTGGTCGGCAACGGGCCGCCGCTGGTGCTGCTGCACGGGTGGGCGATGCATGGTGGCGTGTTCGCGCCGCTGGTCGAGCGGCTGCGCGATTCGCGCACGCTGTACGTCGTCGATTTGCCGGGCCACGGGCACAGCCGCGATTGCGACGTGCCGCTACGGCTCGAATCCTGCGTCGCGGCGATCGCGGCCGCGGTGCCGATGGCGCCGTGGTGCGGCTGGTCGCTCGGCGGACTGATCGCGTTGCACGCCGCGGCGACCCGCCCAAGCGCGGTGCCCGCGCTGGCGATGCTGTGCGCGACGCCGCGCTTCGTGCGCGGCCCCGACTGGAAGTACGGCGTGTCCGCGGAGATCTTCCGCGACTTCGCCGCTGGCCTGCGCGGCGACTACCGCGCCACGCTCGACCGCTTCGTCGCGCTCGAGGCCTTCGGCTCGGACCACGCGAAGGACGAGATCCGCGCGCTGCGCGACGACCTGTTCTCGCGAGGTGAACCGACGGCCGGCGTGCTGGCGGATGGACTGCAGCTGCTCGAAACCGCCGACCTGCGTGGCGAACTGCCGGCGCTTGCCGCGCCGAACCTGTGGCTCGCGGGCCGGCGCGATCGCCTCGTCGATCCGCGCGCCATGCGCGAAGCCGCCGCGCTCGCAAGCACCACTCCCGCAGGCGGCACGCAACCGCGCCTGGTCGTTGCGCATGTGGTCGACCACGCCGGCCACGCTCCCTTCCTCACCCACGCCGACGAAGTCGTCGCGCGCCTGCGCGATTTCCTGGACGCCGCCGCCGCATGAACCGCCCCCACGACCCAGGCGATACCTTCGACCCACGCCAGGTGCAGCGCGCATTCTCGCGCGCCGCCGAAAGCTACGACGAAGCCGCCGCGCTGCAGCGCGAGATCGAAGCGCGCCTGCTCGAATCGCTCGATTTCTGGCCGGCGAAGCACGGCGACGACCATCCGCCGGCCTGCGTGCTCGACCTCGGCAGCGGGCCGGGCCGCGGCGCCGCCGCGATGCGCGGGCGCTGGCCGAAGGCGCGCGTGCTCGCGATCGACCTAGCCTTGCCGATGCTGCGCGAAGCGCGCCGCC
>CBIHRR010000180.1:0-3020 GCA_966212495.1 uncultured Gammaproteobacteria bacterium | reverse complement strand
CGGTCGCGCACGCCCAGCTTGGACAGGATGTTGGACACGTGGTTCTTGATCGTGCCCTCGGCCACGCCCAGCGAATTGGCGATCTCCTTGTTGGAGAAGCCCGAGGCCATCAGCCGCAGGATCTCGGTCTCGCGGTCGGTCAGCGGGTCCGGGCGGTCGAGGCTGACGAAATCGTTGCGCATGTGCTCCAGCCCCGACAGCAGGCGCTGGGTGACCGCCGGCTGGACCAGCGATCCCCCGCCGGCGACCGCCTGGATCGCGCCCACCAGCTGCTCCAGCGAGACGTCCTTGAGCAGGTAGCCCTTGGCGCCGGCCTTGAGCCCGGCCAGCACGAGCTGGTCGTCGTCGAAGGTGGTCAGGATGATCGTCGGCGGCAGCGTCCCGGCGCGCGCCAGCGCCTGCAGCGCCTCGAGCCCGGACATCACCGGCATGCGCATGTCCATCAGCACCACGTCGGGCCTGGCCTGCGGGATCAGCTCCACCGCCTGCCGGCCGTCGGCGGCCTCGGCCACGACCTCCATGCCTTCGGCCAGTGCGAGCAGGGAACGGATCCCCTGGCGCACCAGGGTTTGGTCGTCGACCAGGCAGATGCGGATCATTCCTCTTCTCCAGCCAGGGCATGCGTGGGTTCGGTCCGGCTCCCGGCCACGCGCGGCCGGTCGTCCAGGGGCAGGTACAGGTCGAGCGCGAACCCGGCGCCCGGACGGGTCGAAATGTCGGCGCTGCCGCCGTAGGCCGCGAGGCGCTCGCGCATGCCGCGCAGGCCGTTGCCGGCGGCGGGCGCCTCGGCGCCGCGACCGTCGTCGCTGGCCAGCAGCCGCACGGCGCGGTCCTCGAAGCGATAGCGCAGGCGGAGTTCCGAAGCCTGTGCGTGGCGTTGTGCGTTGGTGATGATTTCCTGCGTGCAGCGCAGCAGCACGTGCGCGCGCTCGGCGTCGTCGAGCAGGAACGGCGCGGGCAGGTCGAGCACGATGCGCAGGCCGGCGGTGTTCTCGGCCAGCGGGCGCAGCGTGGCGGCCATGTCGATGGCATCGTCGGTGCGCAGCCGGCTCACCGCCTCGCGCACGTCGCTCAGCAGCAGGCGCGCCAGGGTGTGGGCCTGGCTGACGTGTTCCTGCGCGGTGCCCTGCACCAGGTGCCCGGCGACCTCGAGGTTCAGGCTCAGCGCGGTCAGGTGGTGGCCGAGCAGGTCGTGCAGTTCGCGGGAAATGCGCGTGCGTTCGTTGACGCGCGCGCTCTCGGCCAGCAGCGCGCGGGTGGCCCGCAGCTCCGCGTTCAGGCGGCGCTGGTCCTCGCGCGCCTGCGCCTGCTGCCGCGCGACCAGGCTGGTCACGAACACGAAGCCGGAGAAACCCACGTACAGCAGCGACTGCATCACCGCCTCGAACCACGAGAAGCCGAGGCCGCGCACGTACACCGGCACCACCAGCAATTCGCTGAGCACCAGCCAGGCCACGCCCATCGGCCACGGCAGCAGCCACGGCAGCACGCAGGCGGCGACCATCAGCAGCACGCTGCCCAGGCCGCTGTCGCTGTAGTAGCTGATCGCCACGGCGGTGCCGGTCAGCACCACCATCAGCAGGTAGTCCACGGCCACGACGCGGCGCCCGCCGAGGCCGCGGGTGAGCCAGCCGTAGCACAGGCCGAAGGCGATGTAGGCGGCCCAGGCCGGCCAGCTGACGTCCACCACCGAGGCCACGTCGTCGCCGGTCCCCGGATCGGTGGGGGCCAGCGACAGCAGGAACAGCGGCATCGCGATCACCGCCCAGGTGAGCAGGCCGGCGTAGCGCAGGAGCTGGCTGTGGTCGAGGCGCGCGAACATGCCGCATCTTAGGCGCAACCGGGCTGGCGGCGGCGCCCCCGAAAGTCATGCCGCGCGGGTCGCGGCGCGGTCGCCCGGCGGGTGCCGCCATGCGATAATCGCGGCTGTTCGTGAGCTGGAGCCGGGAATGTCGATCGTCATCCGCGACGTGCGCGAGCACGACCTGGATTCCGTCCTTGCCCTCAACAACGCCGCCGGCCCCGCGATCCTGCCGCTGGACGCGGCGCGGGTCCGCCGCTTCCACGCCGACGCCGACTACTTCCGCATCGCCGAGCGCGACGGCGCGCCGGCCGGCTTCCTGGTCGGTTTCGCCGCGTCCTCGCAGCACGACAGCAGCAACTTCCGCTGGTTCGGCGAACGCTACCCGGATTTCTTCTACATCGACCGCATCGTGGTCGCCAGCCGCCGCCGCGGCGGCGGCGTGGGCCGCGCGTTCTACGCCGACGTGCAAAGCCACGCCGAGCTGCGCCATCCGCGCCTGGCCTGCGAGGTGTTCCTCGACGACGGCAACGATCCGGCGCTGCTGTTCCATGGCAGCTTCGGCTTCCGCGAGGTCGGCCAGCACGTGATGCCGGCCGCCGACGGGCAGCCGGCGCATCGCGCGGCGATGCTGATGAAGGACCTCTGCAGCTACGCCTGGGTCCACGACACCTACGGCGGGCAGCTGCCCGACGTGCCGTGGATCCAGCGGGAACGCGCCCGCCAGGCCGGCGCAAGGCCCGCGCCACATGCCGACGCCGCGCATCGCGCGACGGGCACCTGAGCATGGCGACGGGCACCGGCATGGATTACGAGCCCGCGGGCGAACTCAAGATCGGCCAGGTCGGCATCGCCAACCTGCGCGTGCGCACGCTCGACGTCGACAAGCTCGCGGCGGAGATGCGCGAACGCGTGGCGCGCGCGCCGAAGCTGTTCGAACGTGCGGCGGTGGTGCTGGACTTCGGCGGGCTGGCGCAGGTGCCGGCGCCGGCGACGGCGCGCGCGCTGGTCGAGGCGCTGCGCGATGCCGGCGTGATGCCGGTCGCCCTCGCCTACGGCACCAGCGCCAACGAGGCGCTGGCCCGCGAACTCGGCCTGCCGCTGCTGGCCAAGTTCCGCGCCCAGTACGAGCCTGCCGCCGGCGCGCCGGGCGAGCCGGCCGCGCAGCCCCCCGAGGCGGCGCCCCGCAAGGCCCGCACCGCGGCCGCCGAGCCTCCGG
>CBIHRR010000179.1:0-3046 GCA_966212495.1 uncultured Gammaproteobacteria bacterium | reverse complement strand
TCGATCGGGTTGAACATCTTCATCGCCTCGATGATGCCGAGCGTGTCGCCGGCCTTCACCGACTGGCCGACGCTGACGAACGGCGGCTTGTCCGGCGACGGCGAGGCATAGAAGGTGCCGACCATGGGCGAGCGCAGCACCATGCCGTCCGGCAGGTCGGCGCCGGCCTTCGCGTGTCCGCCCGTGGCGGCCTCGGTCGGCGACTGCATCGGCATGGGCGTCGGCGCCGCCGCGGCGGGCGCCGGCTGCGCGTAAGCCGCGGGCGCCATCGCGTACATGTTGCCCTGGACCATCCCGCCCTGCGGCGTCCGGGCCAGGCGCACCGACTCCTCGCCTTCCTTGATCTCGATCTCGGCGAGGTTCGATTCCTCGAGCAGGTCGATGAGCTTCTTGATCTTGCGCAGGTCCATGGCGTTATCCGGGAAACGGGAAGAGGGAGACGGGAGACGGGAGGATGGAGGCGGCGGGGCGGGTCAGGAGGGGACGGGCGCGGAGGCGCTGCCTTCCGTCTCGCGTCTCCCTCTTCCCGTCTCCCCGCTCTCACGCAGGCGCGCCAGCGCCGCGTCCAGCGCGTAGCGGTAGCTGTCGGCGCCGAAGCCGGCGATCACGCCCACGGCCAGGTCGCTGAAATAGCTGGTGCGGCGGAACGCCTCGCGGGCGTGCGGGTTCGAGAGGTGGATCTCGATGAACGGGATCGCCACCGCGGCCAGCGCGTCGCGCAGGGCCACCGAGGTATGCGTGTAGGCGGCGGGATTGACGAGGATGAAGGACGTTCCATCCTTGCCGGCGGCCTGGACCCGGTCGACCAGGGCGCTCTCGCTGTTCGACTGCAGCGATTCCAGCGCATGGCCCGCGGCGGTCGCGCGCGCGGCGAGGTCGGCATCGATCTCGGCCAGCGTGGTGGACCCGTAGACCCCGGGCTCGCGGCTGCCGAGCAGGTTGAGGTTGGGGCCGTGCAGGAGCAGGAGTCGGGCCATGCGCGCGTGCGGCGTAAGGGACGCGCAGTTTGCGCGGTCGGGCCAATGCTGTCCAGTTCGCCGATGATCGCCGTGGTTTAAGCGATTGTTTGAATCTCAGGGCCGGGCCCAGGCATCGATTTCGCCGGCCGCGAACGGCCCGATCCGCTGTTTCAGCAGGCGGCCGTCGGCGGAAACGAGGATCGAGTAGGGCAGGACGCCCTTGGGATTGCCCAGGCGGACCCCGGCGTCGGCCGGTCCGGGCGCGTCCAGGGCGATCGCATACGAAACCGGGATCCTGCGCAGGAATTCGCGGACGTTCGCCTCGTCGTCGAGGGCGATGCCAAGGACCTGCACGCCGGTCGCGCCTTGCGCGGCGGCAAAGCGCTGCAGTTCCGGCATTTCCGCGATGCAGGGGCCGCACCAGGAGGCCCAGACGTTGACCAGCAAGCGCCTGCCGGCGAAATCGCCCGGGATGGCGACCGGAGCGCCATCCAGCCGCGGCAGCGCGAAGGAGGCGATGCGCTCGCCCCGCGCCGCCACGGTCACGCCGGCCGGCGGCGGCGGGGCGCTGGCGGACAGTGCGCGGCCGAGCAGGCGCTGGCCCAGTTCGGTGCGCAGGAGCGGGCCCGGGCCAGAGGTCGCCAGGCTCGCGAGCACGCCGAGCGCACCCGCCGCGATCGCCACCAGCACCACCTTCGTCGTCGAACGCATCGCCGCGACCCGGGGGCTCAGCCGCCGCCCGCGGCCGCGCGCTGCAGGCGCGCGCGGAACGCATCGGCCTGCTCGAAGCCCACCAGCCGCAGCGCCCGCAATTCGCGTCCGCCGGCGAAGAACATCGTGCCCGGCGGCCCGACGATCCCGAATCGCCGCATCAACGCCTGGTCGGTCTCGTCGTTGGCGGTGACGTCGGCCTTCAGCAGCACGAAGCCTCGCATCGCGGCGCCGACCGTCGTGTCGGCGAAGGTGTAGCGCTCCATTTCCTTGCAGCTCACGCACCAGTCCGCATAGAAGTCGAACAGCACCGGCCGGTTCGCCGCCGCCGCGGCCGCGAGTTCGCGATCCAGGTCGGCGGACGACTTGACGATGCGGAACGCGGGCGCTTCCGCCGCCCCCGCGCCGCCGTGCAATCCGGCCAGCGGCCGCAGCGGATCGTTGCCGCCGGCGAGTGCGCCGAACAGTTCCGCCGCGCCGACGATGGCCAGGACCAGCGCCGCGAAGCGCATCGCGGCGCGTCCGCGCGGCGACGCCGGGTTGGCGGTCGACGCCCACGCCGCCGCCGCGAGCGCGAGCAGGCCCCACAGCGCCAGGCTCGCCGCCGCCGGCACGATGCGCGAGAGCATCCATACCGCCAGGCCCAGGAACAGGAATCCGAACACGCGCTGCACCGCGACCATCCACGGGCCGTTCGCCGGCAGGCCGCGTCCGGCGGCTGCGCCGAACGCGAGCAGCGGCGCGCCCATGCCCATCGCGAGCAGGAACAGCGCGGCGCCGCCGAGCACCGGGTCGTGCGCCTGGCCGATGTACAGCACGGCGGCGGCCAGCGGCGGCGCGACGCACGGCCCGACGATCAGCGCCGACAGCGCGCCCATCGCCGCGACGCCCGCCACCGAGCCGCCGCGCTGGCGGTCGCCGAGCATGCCCAGGCGCGAACGCAACGCGCGCGGCAACTGCAGTTCGTACAGCCCGAACGAGGACAGCGCGAGCGCGACGAACAGCGCGGCGAACGCCGCGATGATCCACGGCTTCTGGAACGCCGCCTGCAGGTTCGCCCCGAGCAGCCCGGCGACGACGCCCGCCGCGGTGAACACCAGCGCATTGGCGAACACGTACACGAACGACAGCCACAGCGCGCGCCCGGTGCCCAGGCGCGTGCCCTGGCCCGCGATCAGGCCGGACAGGATCGGGATCATCGGCAGGACGCAGGGCGTGAACGCGAGGCCGAGGCCGAGCACGAAGAAGGTGAGCAGCGCGAGCCAGCGGCCATGCCCGGCGAGCGCCTGCGCGATGCGGCTGTCCTCGGCCAGCGCCGGCGGCGCGTTCGCGCCGGCATCCGCATCCGCATCCGCGCCGGGTGCCGCGTCGGCCGG
>CBIHRR010000178.1:0-3046 GCA_966212495.1 uncultured Gammaproteobacteria bacterium | reverse complement strand
CCCAGTGCACCGGCCCCCAGGCCCGGCGTCAGCCCGGAGTGTAGGCGCATCCCGGTCGTTGAAGGGACGCGTGGCGGCTCTGGCGGTAAAGTGGGCGGGATTGGGTGCCCACGGCAAGGGACGGTACATGGCAGACCTTACGTTCCTGGCCGGTGGCGGCGAGATCGGGGCGCGGATGCGGGCGATGGACTGGGACGCGACCCCGCTGGGGCCCGCGGCGTCCTGGCCGCCGGCGCTGCGCACGGTGGTGGGCTTGATGCTGGCTTCGAACCAGCCGATGTACATCGCGTGGGGCCCGACGCGCGCCTTCCTCTACAACGACCACTACGCGCCTTTCCTCGCCGACAAGCATCCGTCCGCGCTCGGCCGCGACCTGCTGCTCGAGGTGTGGCCGGAAATCCGCGAGCAGCTCGAACCGCTGGTCGAGGCGACGCGCGCCGGCGAGCCGGTGCAGGTGCCGCGCATGGAGCTGAACCTGCAGCGGAACGGGCGGCTCGAGGAAACCTGGTTCTCGTTCTTCTTCGCGCCGATCCGCGACGAGCGTGGCGTGGTCGGCGGCCTGTTCGGCTGCTGCAACGAGATCACCGCGCACGTGATGGCCGAACAGCGGCTCGCGCGCAGCGTGGAGCGCCACCGCGGCGTGCTGAGCAACATGGACGAGGCCTTCGTCCTGATGGACCGCGGCTTCCGCCTGCTCGAGGTCAACGACGAAGCCTTGCGCCTGCTCGGGCGCGAGCGCGACGCACTGCTCGGCAGGACGCAGTGGGACCTGTTCCCCGCAACGCGCGACGCGGCGCCCGGGCAACTGTTCCGGCAGGTCATGGCCGAAGGACGACCGGCGTCCATCGAGTTCGCGAATGTCCGCAAGGACGGATCGGAGCGCTGGTTCGAAGTGCGGGCGTTCCCCGCCGAAGAAGGCCTCGCGGTGCTGTTCCGCGACATCACCGAGCGGCGCCTTGCGGCCGAACAGGCCGCGCTGGCGGCCGAACGCGTGCAGCTGGCGCTGGATGCCGGCGCGATCGTCGGCACCTGGATGTGGTCGATCCCCGATGACCATTTCATCGGCGACGAGCGGTTCGCCCGGCTGTTCGGGCTCGACGCGAAGCGCTGCGCATCGGGCCTGCCGCTGTCGGCGGTCATGGACGCGATCCATCCGGACGACGTCGAACGCGTGCAGGGCGCGGTGCAGCGCGCGATGGCGCTCGGCGGCCCGTACCAGTGCGAGTACCGCGTGCGCACCCACGACGGCCACTACGTCTGGGTCGAAGCCAACGGCCGGGTCGAGCAGGATGCGGAAGGCCGCGCGGTGCGCTTCCCGGGCGTGTTGCGCGACCACACCGAGCGACGCCGCGCCGAGCGCGAACGCGACCGCGCCAACGCGATGCTGCGCAGCTTCGTCGAGGCGGTGCCGGGCGTGGTCTACGCCAAGGACCGCGAAGGCCGGCTGATCCTCGGCAACCGTGGCGTCTCGGCGTTGCTCGGCGTGCCGCAGGAGGTCTACGTCGGCCGCACCGATCGCGAATTGCTGGCCGACCCCGGGCAGGCCGAAGCGGTGATGCGCAACGACCGCCGGATCATGGACTCCGGCGTCGCCGAGCAGGTTGAGGAGGAGATCCGCTATCCGGACGGCACCCTGGCCTGGTGGTGGTCGCACAAGGCGCCGTTGCTGGAAGGCGGCGAGATCGTGGGCCTCATCGGCGCTTCGGTCGACATCACCGAGCGCAAGCGCATGGTCCAGGCGCTGGAACAGGGCGACCGCCGCAAGGACGAATTCCTGGCGATGCTGGCGCACGAGCTGCGCAATCCGCTCGCGCCGATCGGTACCGCCGCGCAGCTGCTGCGGATGGCGCCCGGCGATGCGACCACGGTCGGGAAGGCCGCGGACATCATCGCGCGCCAGGTCGAGCACATGACCCAGATGGTGGACGACCTGCTCGACGTTTCGCGCGTCACCCGCGGGCTCGTGCAGATCGAGCGCGCGCCGCTGGACCTGCGCGAGATCGTCAGCGGCGCGGTCGAGCAGGTCGAGCCCTTCCTGTCGTCGCGCGGGCACCGCCTGCGCGTGGATGCCGCCGACGACGCGATCGTCGTCCTGGGCGATCGCCACCGGCTGGTGCAGGTGATTGCCAACCTGTTGAACAACGCCGCCAAGTACACCCCGCCCGGAGGCACGATCACCCTGTCGGTCGCCGCGGTCGCCGACACGGTGGAGATCCGCGTCGTCGACAACGGCATCGGCATGGATCCGGACCTGGTGCCGCAGGTGTTCGACCTGTTCACCCAGGCCGAGCGGACGCCCGATCGCTCGCAGGGCGGGCTGGGCATCGGCCTGGCGCTGGTGCGCAGCATCGTCCAGCTGCATGGCGGCAAGGTCTCGGCCAGCAGCCCCGGCAAGGGGCAGGGCAGCGCATTCGTGGTGGTGCTGCCGCGGACCGCCGCCATGCCCGCGCCGGCGCTGCCCGGGCGCGCGGCCGGGCTGTCCGGCAGCAGCAGGAACGTGCTCGTGGTGGACGACAACCTCGACGCGGCGACCACGCTCGCGTCGGTGCTGCGGGAACTGGGGCATCGCGTCAGCGTCGCCACCAGCGGCCACGACGCGCTGGCGCGGGCCGCCGAGCGCGACGACTGGCACGCCTTCATCCTCGACATCGGCATGCCGGACATGACCGGCCATGCGCTGGCCGGGCGCCTGCGCGAGACGATCGGCGACCGCGAGGCGCGCTTCATCGCGCTCAGCGGCTACGGCCAGCCCGGCGACACCGCGCTGTCGATGGCCGCCGGATTCGACTGCCACGTCGTCAAGCCCGCCGACGTCGGTGAGTTGCATGCGATGCTGTGCCGATGATCAACAACGACGTGCTCCGCAGCATCCGCTACATGCTCGACCTGGGCGACCAGAAGGTGGCCGACATCGCGAAGCTGGCCGATCCGTCCTTCGACATCGACAGGGAGCAGGTGCACGCCTTCCTGCTGCGCGACGAGGAACCGGGGTACCTGGCCTGCGATGATGCCGTGCTGGCGCATGTCCTCGACGGGCTGATCGTGC
>CBIHRR010000177.1:0-3171 GCA_966212495.1 uncultured Gammaproteobacteria bacterium | reverse complement strand
GCCGACCAGCGGCCCGACCATGAACGTGACGGCGACCGGCACCAAGATGAGCGCCAGGGTTTCCAGCAGGTTCGAAAGTGGCGTCGGGTTCTCGAGCGGCACCGCGCTGTTGGGGCCGTACCAGCCGCCGCCGTTCGTGCCCAGCTGCTTGGCCGCGACCATCGGTGCGACCGGACCGAGCGGGATCTTCTGCCCGGCCATCCCGGCGCTCGCATCCACGGGCACGATCGTCGGCCCGCCTCGCAGCGTCGAGGGAACGCCCTGCCAGGCGAGCAGCAGCGTCCAGAGCAGGCACAGCGGCAGCATGAAGCGCAGCGTGGCGCGGGTGACGTCGACCCAGTAGTTGCCGAGGTCGCGGTCGCCGCCCTCGGAAGCGACGCCCTGGCCCGCAACGGCGGTGCCGGCCACGCGCGCAGCCGTTTCCGCACGCCCCCCGAACAGGCCCCGCAGTGTCGCGACCACGATCGCCAGGCCCATCATCGGCGTGACCACCTGCAGGCCGACGATGCCGACCATCTGCGACAGGTAGCTCAGCTGCGACTGGCCGGAATAATGCTGCTGGTTGGTGTTGGTCACGAACGAGACCACGGTATGCAACGCCGTGTCCCAGCGCAGGTTCGGGATGCCGTCGGGGTTGAGCGGCAGCCACGCCTGGGTCATGAAGAGCGCCCACACCAGGACCGCGAGCATGAGGTTGCTCATCACGAAGGCGCGCGCATAGCCGCGCCAGGTCATGCCGCGGCCAGGATCGGTGCCGAGGGCCCGGTAGATGGCGCGCTCGATGGGTCCGAACACGAGGTCGAGGCGGCTGCGGTCGCCGCGCATCACGCGCGCGAGGTAGCGCCCGAGCGGCCACCCGAGGGCGATCGCGAGCGCGAAGACGAGGAGGATTTCGGTCATGGGTGCGCGCTCGCGTCAGAAGTCTTCGGGCCGGAAGATCACGTACAGCAGGTAGGCGGCGGCCAGGACCGTCGCGATCCCGCACACCAGGGCAAGCCAACCGGGCATGTCGTTCACTCCGTTGTCAGAAGGAGGCCTGCACGGCCGCTTCGAGGCGGTCGCCGGCGAAGGGGGCGCCGAAGATGTCTTCGGCGTTCGAATCGGTCGCGTGGGCGGTGAGCCGCAGTTCCAGCGGGCCCTTCACCGTCCAGATCGCGCTCAGCTGTCCGTGCGAGTAACTCTTCCCGTACACGTCTTCGAGGAAGTAGTGGCCGACGGCGGCCTCGATCCGGAAGCGGTCGCGGATGGGAAACTTCGCGCCGACCTGGGCGTACAGGCCGCGCTCGTCGCTGCCCAGCGCCTCGGGCGAATAACCGAGCGAAAGCCAGTAGTTGCCCGCGTAGGTGAGCGTGCCGTTGAGCTCGGTCCAGTCGAGATCCACGGCCGTCGACGGGTAGTGGTAGCGCAGCACGTTCACGTCGACCGCCCAGTCGCCGGACAGCTGGCCCGCCCAGCCGACGGTGAAATCGAACTCGCTGCTCGCGTGCATTTCCGGGGCGAATTCGACGTTCGATCCCCACGCCGAGCCATAGAACCCGGAAGCGCCGGCCAGCCGGAAGCCCGCCTGGACGGCCGGGTCTCCCTGGGTCTGGGTCGAGCCGCGCCAGACGTAGTCCGTCGTCAGCGCGGCGCTGCCGGTCAGGTCGGCGGCGCACGCGGGGGCGCCGAGGGACAGCGCGCCGGCAAACGCCAGCCCGCCGAACGAAAGGAGCGCGCACCGTGCGCGCTCCCGGGAAACGCTGCTTGTCATGTCCATCGTCCGGAACGGAGAGGCCGGGGCGGCCACCGGCAAATTCTCCGGACGGAGCCCGTAAATTCTCCATTCCCGCGCGCAGCGGACGGCGTAAATTCCCCGTAAAAGTCGCGACTCCCGTCGCGCGATTACTCGACGGTGACCGACTTCGCCAGGTTGCGCGGCTTGTCCACGTCGGTGCCGCGCGCCAGCGCGGCGTGGTAGGCGAGCAGCTGCACCGGGATCGCGTGCACCACCGGCGACAGCACGCCGACGTGGCGCGGCGTGCGGATCACGTGCACCTGCTCGGACTCGCCGAAGTGGCTGTCGGCGTCGGCGAACACGAACATCTCGCCGCCCCTGGCGCGCACCTCCTGGATGTTCGACTTCACCTTCTCCAGCAGCGCATCGTTCGGCGCGATCACCACCACCGGCATCTCCGCGTCCACCAGCGCCAGCGGGCCGTGCTTGAGCTCGCCCGCCGGGTAGGCCTCGGCGTGGATGTACGAGATTTCCTTGAGCTTGAGCGCGCCCTCGAGCGCGATCGGGTAGTGCACGCCGCGGCCGAGGAACAGCGCGTGCTCCTTCGGCGCGAACATCTCGGCCCACGCCACGATCTGCGGCTCGAGGTTGAGCGCGTGCTGCACGTCGCCCGGCAGGTGGCGCAGCGCCTCCAGCAGCTCCGACTCGCGCGCGTCGTCGAGGCGGCCGCGCAGCTTGGCCAGCGTCGCCGCGAGCGTGAACAGCGCCACCAGCTGCGTGGTGAACGCCTTGGTCGACGCCACGCCGATCTCGGCGCCGGCGCGCGTGTAGTACACGAGCCGGCTGGCGCGCGGGATCGCGCTTTCCGGCACGTTGCAGATCGACAGCGTGCGATCCTGGCCCTGCGCCTTGGCGTACTTCAGCGCCTCCATCGTGTCCAGCGTTTCGCCGGACTGGGAAATCGTCACCACCAGCTGCTTCGGGTTCGCGACGACCTGGCGGTAGCGGTACTCGCTTGCGATGTCGACCGCGCACGGAATGCCGGCCAGCGCCTCGATCCAGTAGCGCGCCGTGAGCCCGGCGTAATAGCTGGTGCCGCAGGCGAGGATCTGCACCGCCTCGATGTCGCGCAGCACGGCGCCGTCGCCATCGTTGAACAGCTCCGGGCCGAAGGCCGCGTTGTCCATCAGCGCCTCGATGGTGTCGGCGATGGCGCGCGGCTGCTCGTGGATCTCCTTCTGCATGAAGTGCCGGTACGGGCCGAGCTCGAGCGAGGCGAGCGACACGTCCGACACGTGCGTCTCGCGCTGCACGGCGGCGCCAGACGCGTCGAACACGTGCACGGCGTCCCGGGTCAGTTCCGCGGTGTCGCCTTCCTCGAGGAAGATCACGCGGCGCGTCGAGGTCACGATGGCCGACACGTCGGAAGCGATGAAGTTCTCGCCGTCGCCCAGGCC
>CBIHRR010000176.1:0-3342 GCA_966212495.1 uncultured Gammaproteobacteria bacterium | reverse complement strand
TCCTCACCCGTATTTTCCCGGCGTGGGGGGGGGGAGGGGCGCCGATCCTCTGAGGGGCGGGGGCGTGCCGTGGGCGCCGGCACGCCGGGTTCCCTAAAAAAAGGAGCGGCCGGCGCGCCCTTGGGGGAGGGAGTCGCGCGCCGGCCGCCGGGGGGACACGTTGTGGGGCGAGGGCCCCGCGGGGGATCAGCCGCAGCGGAACCGCTGCTGGCCGTCCCAGCCCTGCGCGTAGCGGCGTTCGGTGGCATAGCCGCTGCTGTTGCCGTAACCGACGCCCGGAGCGCGCTCGCGGTAGACCGCGCGGCGGCTGGTCTCCGGAGCGCGGGGGCGCACGACGGGACTGGACGGGGAAACGACACTGCGGGAGGCGTTCATGGCGGTTACCTGAAGGACAAATGAATTGGTGTGGTAGTAATGTAAAACACCAAGACAAATCCTGAATGTGCCGAAGGTCATTCCCCGGCACGAATTGTCCTTCCGTTCAGGTTGGCGCCGCGTGGCGCAAGGGTTCGCCCCGGGGCCGCGGCTCTTCTATCCTCGTGCCATGAACAGCCCCTTCCGCCGCCAGGCCAGCGTCGCCGACCTCAACGCCATGTCCGAAGGCACCGCGATGCGGCCGCTGGGCATCGAATTCACCGAAATCGGGCCGGACTACGTCCGCGCGACCATGCCGGTCGACGCCCGCACCCGGCAGCCCTACGGCCTGCTGCATGGTGGCGCGTCGGTGCTGCTGGCCGAGACCCTGGGCAGCACCGCCGGCGGGCTGTGCGTCGGACCGGGCCAGGGCGTGGTCGGCATCGAGATCAACGCCAACCACCTCGCCGGCGTCCGCGACGGGCTGGTCACCGGCACCGCGCGGCCGCTGCACGTCGGGCGCAGCACCCAGGTGTGGGAAATCCGCATCGAGGACGCGCGCGGACGGCTGGCCTGCGTGTCCCGGCTGACGCTGGCGGTGGTGGACCGGCCCGACTGACCGGATCCGCCCCCGTTCGGCGTGCACATCGGCGCTATCTCACGCACGGCTTCATTTGCTAGGCTTCCTCCCTTCCCCAAGCCTTCCCGGAACACCGCCATGTCGATCTCGCTGAACTTCGAACTCAACGACCGCGACCTGGAGCACTTCCAGGAGGCGATGGAGAAGGCGAAGAAGGCGGCCAGCGGCAAGTCGCCGCAGGAAATCATCGACTGCGCGGCCAGGCTGCTCGGCGATGCGCAGAAGGTCGCGATCCCCGACTTCATCAAGGAACGCCTGCTGCACCTGGACGACATGATCGCCATGGTGCGCGACGAAGCCTGGGCGATGTCCGGCGAGGACCGCGACCGCGTGCTGTCGGCGCTGACCTACTTCTGCGACCCGGACGACGTGATCCCGGACAACGTCGCGGTGCTCGGCTACCTCGACGACGCGATCATGATCGAGCTGTCGGTGCGCGAACTGCGCCATGAGCTCGATGCGTACGACGAGTTCTGCGACTTCCGCCAGAACCAGGCGCAGCGCCGCGGCCTCGAGGCCGATAAGGTCGGCCGCGCCGACTGGCTCGACAGCCGCCGCGAGGAGCTGGTCGACCGCATGCACCGCCGCCGTGACCGCGAAGCCGGCGACGGCATCGGCTACGGCAGCAGCAGCGGCTACGGTTCGGGCAAGAGCTACGTGCGCGCGTGGCGCCCGGGCATGTTCAAGTTCACCTGAGGCAACACCGCGCCGGCATGGAGCCGGCCGCCGGAGAACGGTCCTTGCGCTGGCTGCGTTATTTCTACCGCGTGCCGATGCTGTTGTGGCACGCGGCCATCGACTTGCCGCTGGTCCTGCTGCTGATGCTGCCCCCGTGGGGCCGGCTGCGCCTGCCCGGCGGCGAGCGGCTCGAGTACCGCGTGATCCGCGCCTGGCAGTCCGGCCTGCTGCGCATCTTCGGCTTCCGCATGCGCCGCAGCGGCACGCCGCTGCCGGGCGCGGTGGTGTTCGTCGCCAACCACGTCAGCTGGGTGGACATCCTCGCGATGCACAGCCAGCGGATGATGGGCTTCGTCGCCAAGCGCGAGATCGCGGGCTGGCCGCTGGTGGGCTGGATGGCGACGCGCGGCGAAACGATCTTCCACGAGCGCGGCAACACCGAATCGCTCGGCGGGGTGATGCACGAGATGCTGGCGCGCCTGCGCGGCGGCCGCGCGGTCGGCGTGTTCCCCGAGGGGCGCACGCGCGACGGCGCCGAGGTCGGCCCGTTCCATGCGCGCATCTTCACCCCCGCGGTGGAGGCGCATGCGCCGGTGCAGCCGGTCGCGCTGTGCTACGGCGCGCATTGCTCGGCGCAGACGGTGGTCGCGTTCCATGGCCGCGAGGGCTTCGTCGGCAACTTCCTGCGCCTGCTGGGCGAACCAGCGCGCGTGGCGGACGTGCGTTTCCTCGAACCGATCCCGGCGGGCAGCGAGGAAGGCCGCCGCCGCATCGCCGAGCTCGCGCGCGAGCGCATCGTCGCCGCGATGCAATGAAGGCCGCCGCCGGCTACCGGCCGCCGTGGTGGCTGCGCAGCGGCCACGTGCAGACGATGCTCGGCTCAAGCCCGTGGCGCCGCCGCCGCGGCGCGCAGGCCCTGGCCGCGACCGGCGCGGTCACCACCGCACATCTCGTCGACGGCGGACCGGGCGTGCGCCTCGAAGGCCTGCACAGCGTCGTGCCGGGCGTGGAGCCGCGCGGGTTCGCGCTGCTGCTGCACGGCTGGGAAGGCAGCGCCGAGTCGAGCTACATGCGGCAGACCGCAGCGCGCCTGCTCGAGCGTGGCTTCGCGACGTTCCGGCTGAACTTCCGCGACCATGGCGACAGCCACCACCTCAACGAAGCCATCTTCCACTCCAACCGCATCGAGGAAGTGGTGTTCGCGGCGCGCGACGTCGCGCGGCGCTTCTGGCCGGAGGCGAGCGCGTCGCGGCCGCTGGTCGCGGCCGGCTATTCGCTCGGCGGGAATTTCGCGCTGCGCCTGGCCCTGCGCGCGCCCGATGCCGGCTTGCCGCTGTCGGCGGTCGCCGCGGTCTGTCCGGTGCTCGATCCGAAGGCGACCATGGAGCAGATGGAGCGCGGCTGGCGCGTGTACCTGCACTACTTCGAACGCAAGTGGCGGCGCTCGCTGGTGCGCAAGCGGCAGCTGTTCCCGCGCGTGCACGACTTCGACGACCGCACGCTGCACCTGGGCATGCGGGAACTCACCGAGTGGCTGGTGGTGCGGCACACCGACTTCGGCTCGCTCGATGCGTACTTCGACGGCTACTCGATCGCCGGCGACCGGCTGGCCGGGTTGCGCGTGCCGGCGCACATCCTGATGGCCGAGGACGACCCGGTGATCCCGTTCG
>CBIHRR010000175.1:0-3382 GCA_966212495.1 uncultured Gammaproteobacteria bacterium | reverse complement strand
CGAAGCCGAGCGCCTCGAAGCCGAACGCATCGAACTCGAGCGCCTGGAAGCCGAAAGCGCCGAAGCGCAGCGGCTCGAAGCCGAGCGCCTCGCCGCCGAACGCGCCGAGGCCGAACGCGCCGCCGCCGAGCGTGCCGAAGTCGACCGCGCCGCCGCGTCCGCCCGCTCCGCCGCGCGCGAGTCCGCGCCGGCCGCGAGCGCCGAGGATCCGGACGCACCGCTCGACGTCGCCGGGCTGGACGTGGACCTCGTCGACATCTTCGTCGAGGAAAGCGTCGACCTGCTCGACCACTCCGACACCCTGCTGGCGCAGCTCCATGCCGCGCCCGCCGAACGCGACGCCATCGTCGGCCTGCAGCGCGACCTGCACACGCTGAAGGGCGGCGCGCGCATGGCCGGCATCATGGCCGTGGGCGAGCTGGGCCACGCGATGGAATCGCTGCTGGAAGCAGTGACCGACCAGCGCGTCGAGCTCGGCCGCGACGGCATCGCCACGCTCGAGCGCGGCCTTGACCGCCTGCACGCGATGGTCACCCGCGTCGGCCAGCGCCGCGCGATCGGCCTGCCCGAGCAGCTGATCGCCGAATTCGACGCGCGTTCGCGCGGCGAGGCATTCACGCCGGAAGAGCAGCAGGCCGCCGCGCGTCCCGCCGAGCGCGTGCCCGCGCCCCGCGTGGACCTCAAGCCGCTGTCGGCGCCGATGGCCGACACCGGGTACGAGGAAGACGATGTTTCGGTGCGCGCGCCGCAGGAGCAGGTGCGCATCCGCGCCGACCTGCTCGACCGGCTCGTCAACTACGCCGGCGAGGTCGCGATCTACCGCGCCCGCCTCGAGCAGCAGCTCGGCGCGTTCCGCGGGGCCATGGTCGAGATGGAACAGACCAACCTGCGCCTGCGCGACCAGCTGCGCCGCCTCGACAGCGAAACCGAGGCCCAGATCATCGCGCGCTACCAGCGCGAGCACGACACCGGCGACCAGACCTTCGACCCGCTCGAACTCGACCGCTTCTCGACCCTGCAGCAGCTCTCGCGCGCCCTGGCGGAGTCCGCCGCGGACTTGAGCAGCCTGCAGCAGTCGATGGACGACCAGGTCCGCCATTACGAAACGCTGCTGCTGCAACAGTCGCGCGTGAGCTCCGAGCTGCAGGAAGGCCTCATGCGCACGCGCATGGTGCCGTTCGACGCGCTCGTGCCGCGCCTGCGCCGCGTGCTGCGCCAGGCCGCCGCCGACACCGGCAAGCAGGTGCAGCTCAAGCTCGACGGCGCCCAGGGCGAACTCGACCGCAACGTGCTCGAGCGCATGACCGCGCCGCTGGAGCACATGCTCCGCAACGCCGTCGCGCACGGCCTGGAAACGCCGGCCGAGCGCCGCAAGGCGAAGAAGGACGAGGAAGGCACCGTCCGCATCGTCCTGCGCCGCGAAGGCTCGGAAGTGGTGCTGGAAGTCGGCGACGACGGCGCCGGCCTCAACCGCGGCGCGATCCGCAAGCGCGGCGAGCAGCGCGGCCTGGTCCAGCCGGGCGCGGTGCTCACCGACAGCGCCCTCGACGCGCTGATCTTCGAGCCCGGCTTCTCCACCGCCGACGAAGTCAGCCGCCTGGCCGGCCGCGGCGTCGGCATGGACGTCGTCGCCAGCGAAGTGCGCCAGCTTGGCGGCACCTACGACATCCGCACGAAGAAGGGCGAGGGCACCACCTTCCTCCTGCGCCTGCCGCAGACCCTCGCGGTCACGCAGGCCGTGTTCGTGCGCATCGGCGAGACGACGTTCGCGGTGCCGATCGCCTCGGTGCGCGGCGTCGCCCGCATCTCGCGCGAGGACCTGGAGAAGGAAGGCGCGACCTACGCGTACGGCGGCGAGGAGTACGCGCTGCACGACCTCGGCCTGCTGCTCGGCCACGGCGCCGCGAAGGCCGAAGGCCAGCTGCAGATGCCGCTGCTGATGATCCGCTCCGGCGACCTCCGCGCCGCGGTCTGCATCGACCAGGTGATCGGCAACCGCGAAATCGTGGTGAAGCCGGTCGGTCCGCAGGTGGCATCGCTGCCGGGCATCTTCGGCGCCACCATCATGGGCGACGGCAGCGTGGTCGTGATCCTCGACATCGCGCCGCTGGTGCGCCGCCAGGCCGCCGCGCCGCGCGATCTCGACGAAGCGCCGCAGCAGCCGTTCGAGGCGCGCCGCGTCCCGCTGGTCATGGTGGTCGACGACTCGGTCACGATGCGCAAGGTCACCGGCCGCGTGCTCGAGCGCCACAACTTCGAAGTCGGCACCGCGAAGGACGGCCTCGATGCGCTCGAGCGCATGGTCGACCGCGTCCCCGACCTGATGCTGCTCGACATCGAGATGCCGCGCATGGACGGCTACGAGCTCGCCACCGCGATGAAGGCCGATCCGCGGCTGCGCGACGTGCCGATCATCATGATCACGTCGCGCACCGGCGAGAAGCATCGCCAGCGCGCGATGGAGATCGGCGTGGACCGCTACCTCGGCAAGCCGTACCAGGAACACGAACTGCTGCGGAACGTCTTCGAGCTGCTGGCGCACGACGCGAAGGGTGCCGGACATGGCTGAACCGGCGACGCGGGTGGCGCTGCTCGCCCGCCCCGGCGCCGCCTGCGACAACCTGCAGGCCGCGCTCCGGCAGGCCGGCGCGGACGTCGTGGCGGTGCAGGATCCCGGCGAGGGCGATCCCTCGGCGCTTGCCGCCGCGCATCCCGCGGCCGTGCTCGTCGCGCTCGAGCCGGCGGTCGAGGAGGCGCTGGAACGCTACGACACCGTGCTGTCGGAGCCCGGCTGCCTGGTGATCTACGACGAAGTCGCGATCGCGGCGCGCCGCGAAGGTTGGGCGGCCGCGCGCTGGGCGCGCCACCTGGCCGCGAAGCTGGGCGGGCATGCCGACGTGCTGCCGCCGGGCGCGGGCAACGACGACGAGGTGTTCCCCGCGGCATCGGCGTCCCGTCCGGGGCCGGCGCCATCCTTACAAGCGGTACCCGCTGCGCCCGAGGCGTTCGGTGCGCCGGCGACGCCCGCATCGGCCGAGCCACCCGCGCCGCAGGACGACGCGCTCGCGCTCGAGGGCATGGCGTTCGACGCCGACGCCGTGCACCTCGGCGTCGAGCCCGCGCAGGAAGAAGCGCTCGCGCAAGCGGGCAGCGGCATCGACTTCGGCGGATTCACCCCCGAGATGGTGGCCGCGATGACGATCGAAGTGGCGCCGGAAAGCGACGACGCGATCGCAGTCGATGCCGGGCCGGAGGCATTCGACGGCGACTCGCATGCACCCGCGCGCGCCAGCGTCGAAGACGACGCCAGCGGGCACGTGCTCGAATGGGACGCGCCCACGCCCGTGCAAGCACCGGAGACCTCCGCGCCCGCGCCTGCGCC
>CBIHRR010000174.1:0-3528 GCA_966212495.1 uncultured Gammaproteobacteria bacterium | reverse complement strand
CCCGCGACTACTTCGACGCGCTCGCCGCCGGCGTGGCGCCGGGGCTGTCGGCCGCGGCCTAGCGGGGCGCCTGCGGCGCGCCGCGACTGCCGTGCATCCAGCGTCGCGCGAGCACGCCCAGCGCCTTGCGCAGCTGCATGCGCTCGACGTCGTAGGGCGGATCGATGGCCCGCCACGCCTCGCCTTCCTGCTTCGCCACCGCGAAGGAGAAGCTGTAGTCCGGTTCCTGGCCCATCCGCAGGTCGCTGAGCACCAGCGTGCCGTCGCGGACGTCCGCCTTCTGGAAGCCGTGGTTGAACCACGCGAGACGCCGGACCGCGGGCACGTCCGATGCGGCGTGCAATGCCGCGGTCTGCGAAGCATGGAAGTTGAAGACCATCGGTGCGGCGTCGCCGATCCGACGGTCGCCTTCGACGAAGCCGTCTTCCTCCATCGCGACCACGCGCCAGCGCATCGTCGTCAGCGGTGCAGGCACCGAGAACCGCGGTGCATCGGCGAGGCCGAGCCTGGCGAGCGCCGGCGTCGCCGCGCGCTCGACCATCGCCTTCGCCGCGAGCGACCAGCCCACGTAGCCCACGCCGAGCGCGATGCCCAGCGCGAGCGCGCGCGTCCCGATGCGCTCGCGCGCGAACCACGCCACCACGCAGGCCGCGAACCACGGCAGCGTGAACCAGGGATCGACGATGAACAGGCTCGACCACATGATCGGCCGCATCGGCAGCGGCCAGAACAGCTGCGTGCCGTACACGGTGAAGGCGTCGAGCAGCGGATGCGCCATCAGGCACGCGAAGATCGCCCACCACCAGCGCACCGGCTCTTCCGAGACCCGGCCGCCGCGGCGCCTGAGGAAGGCCCACAGCGCCCACGCCACGAACGGCAGCACCAGCCAGGAATGCGTCGCGCTGCGGTGCCAGGTCATGCGCACGACGGGGCTGTCGAAGAACGCCAGCGGCACGATGTCCAGGTCCGGCAGCGTGTTCAGCGCGGCGCCGGCGAGCAGCGCGGCGCGGCGGTGGCGCGCCGGGACGAGGGCGGCGGCGATGGCGCCGCCATAGAACAGGTGGGTGATCGAGTCCATGCTGAATCCTGGGCGGCAAGGGGAGCACAATGGCGGCCCCGCGCCGTGGCGCGGCTGGGGCGGGCCGTGTATCATGCCCGACCATCCTTTCATCCGTATCAAGGGATATATCCCTGGAGCCCCGCCCGATGTCCAAGTCCGCCTACCTCTTCACCTCCGAATCGGTCTCCGAAGGCCATCCGGACAAGGTCGCCGACCAGATCTCCGACGCCGTGCTCGACGCGATCCTGGCCCAGGACAAGCGCGCCCGCGTGGCCTGCGAGACCATGGTCAAGACCGGCGTCGCGATCGTCGCCGGCGAGATCACCACGTCCGCGTGGATCGACCTCGAGGCGCTGACCCGCAAGGTGATCCTGGACATCGGCTACGACAGCAGCGAAGTCGGCTTCGACGGCGCGACCTGCGGCGTGCTCAACCTGATCGGCAAGCAGTCGCCCGACATCAACCAGGGCGTGGACCGCAAGAAGCCCGAGGAACAGGGCGCCGGCGACCAGGGCCTGATGTTCGGCTACGCGACCAACGAGACCGACAGCTCCATGCCGGCGGCGATCCACCTGTCGCATCGCCTCGTCGAGCAGCAGGCCAAGGTGCGCAAGGCGAAGAAGTCGCCGCTGCCGTGGCTGCGCCCGGACGCGAAGTCGCAGGTCACCCTGCGCTACGAGGACGGCAAGGCCGTCGCCATCGACGCCGTCGTGCTCTCCACGCAGCACGACCCGGACGTGAAGCAGAAGGACCTGGTCGAGGCCGTGCGCGAGCACATCCTCAAGCCGGTGCTGCCCGCGAAGTGGCTGCACAAGGGCACCAAGTTCCACATCAACCCGACCGGCAAATTCGTGATCGGCGGCCCCGTGGGCGACTGCGGCCTGACCGGCCGCAAGATCATCGTCGACACCTACGGCGGCTGGGCCCGCCACGGCGGCGGCGCGTTCTCGGGCAAGGATCCGTCGAAGGTCGACCGCTCGGCCGCGTACGCCGCGCGCTACGTCGCCAAGAACATCGTGGCCGCCGGCCTGGCCGACCGCTGCGAGGTGCAGGTGAGCTACGCGATCGGCGTCGCCCACCCGACCTCGATCTCGGTCACCACGTTCGGCACCGGCAAGATCGGCGACGACCAGATCGAGAAGCTGATCCGCGCGCATTTCGACCTGCGCCCGTACGGCATCCTGCAGATGCTCGACCTGATCCACCCGATGTACCAGCAGACCGCCTCCTACGGCCATTTCGGCCGCAAGCCGCACGCGATCGAGTACCTCGACGGCGCCGGCAAGAAGCACAAGGCCACCGCCTTCTCCTGGGAGAAGACGGACAAGGCCGAAGAGCTGCGCAAGGCCGCGAAGCTCAAGTAAGCGCAAGACGAAGGACATGAAGACGGGCGCGCGGCCGATGCCGCGCGCCTGCCCCGCCGAGGGGCGCTGCGACCGTCCATGCGGATCCCCGCGATGCGACGGCCAGGCTCGGTGGAGGCGTAGCGACAACGGCGCCCGTTTGATCCGAGTCCCGCCGGGACCCCATTGAACGGAGCAGCATCCCGATGAACGCACAAGTCCGCACCTTCTCGCAGGACGGCGACTACAAGGTCGCCGACATCTCGCTGGCCGATTTCGGCCGCAAGGAACTCGACATCGCCGAGCACGAGATGCCCGGCCTGATGTCTATCCGCCGCAAGCACGCCGCCGCGAAGCCGCTCCAGGGCGTGCGCGTGACCGGCTCGCTGCACATGACGATCCAGACCGCGGTGCTGATCGAGACGCTGAAGGACATCGGCGCCGACGTGCGCTGGGCCTCCTGCAACATCTTCTCGACCCAGGACCACGCCGCCGCCGCCATCGCCGCCACCGGCACGCCGGTGTTCGCGTGGAAGGGCGAATCGCTGGAGGAATACTGGGACTGCACGCTCGACGCGCTGTCCTTCCCCGACGGCAAGGGCGGCTTCCTCGGCCCGCAGCTGGTCGTGGACGACGGCGGCGACGTGACGCTGCTGATCCACAAGGGCTACGAGCTCGAGCAGGGCGACAGCAGCTGGGTCGACAGCCCCGGCGCCAGCCACGAAGAACAGGTGATCAAGAACCTGCTCAAGCGCGTGGCGAAGGAGCGTCCCGGCTACTGGACCAAGGTGGTCGCCGACTGGAAGGGCGTCTCCGAGGAAACCACGACCGGCGTGCACCGCCTGTACCAGCTTGCCGAGCAGGGCAAGCTGCTGGTGCCGGCGATCAACGTCAACGACTCGGTCACCAAGTCGAAGTTCGACAACCTGTACGGCTGCCGCGAATCGCTGGCCGACGGCCTCAAGCGCGCGATGGACGTGATGCTGGCAGGCAAGGTGGTCGTGGTCTGCGGCTACGGCGACGTCGGCAAGGGCTGCGCCCACTCGATGCGTGCCTACGGCGCGCGCGTGGTGGTCACCGAGATCGACCCGATCTGCGCGCTGCAGGCGGCGATGGAAGGCTTCG
>CBIHRR010000173.1:0-3531 GCA_966212495.1 uncultured Gammaproteobacteria bacterium | reverse complement strand
GGAAGGCACTGACCGGGGTCAAAGTGTGGGAGCGGGCGGCCCGGGATGGCCTCTCCGATACTTCGCATAATACATATTATGTTATGCGATGGGAGGCGACCCGGGCTGTCGGGGGCTCCCACGAGCCGCTACCCTGCCGGCACCCACCAAACTCAGGCCCTGCCGGCAGATGCCCCTGATCCTCCACGCCCATCCGCTGTCCTCGTACTGCCAGAAGGTCCTGATCGCCCTGTACGAGTTGGACGCGCCGTTCGAGTTCCGCCACCTGGACCTGTCGGATGCCGGCGAACGCGCCGCGCACCTGGCGCGCTGGCCCAAGGGCAAGATGCCGGTCCTAGAGGATCCCGACGCGAAGCTCGCGCTGCCTGAAACCTCGATCATCATCGAATACCTGGATCGCCACCACGGCGGCGGCAGCCATCTGCTGCCGAAGGACCCCGATGCCTGCCTCGAGGTCCGGCTCTGGGACCGGATCAGCGACCTGTACGTGATGCTGCCGATGCAGCGCGCCGTGCTGGCGCGCATCACGAGCGATGCCGGGACGGCCGAGCGTGCGCGACAGGAGTTCGGCGACGAGCTGGAAGTCGCTTACGGCCTGCTGGAGTCGCGCCTGGCCGGCCGCCGCTGGCTGGGCGGCGACGCATTCACGATGGCGGACTGCGCCGCGGCACCGGCGCTGTTCTACGCGTCCGCGGTCAGGGAATTCGAGCCGGCACGGCCTGCGCTGGCCGGCTATTTCAGGCGACTGCGGGAACGGCCGTCGATCGCGCGCGTCCTGCGCGAGGCTGCGCCGTGGCTGGACCATTTCCCGTTGATCGGGACGTTGCCGCCCGGGTACCGCCCGACGGCTTGACCTTCCCCCTGCGTCAGGCTGCAGGCTAGGGACTCGCCTTCCCCGCCGGACACGCATGCCCGCCCCGCCCCGACTTCCTTCGCCGTCGCGCCGCCGCTTCGTGCAGGGCCTCGCCGCAGGCGGCGCGCTCGCCGGCTTCGGCAGCGCCTGGCCGCGCAACGCGTGGGCACTCGCCACCGGGGCGCAGCCCGGCGTGCTCGCCGGCACGCGCTTCGACCTCGCGATCGGCGAGACGCCGGTCGATTTCACCGGCCGCGTCGTTCCCGCGATCACCGTCAACGGCAGCCTGCCCGCGCCCGTGCTGCGCTGGCGCGAGGGCGACACGGTCGAGTTGCGGGTCGGCAACGCCCTGCCGCCGGGCTCCATCCATGGCGACATGACCTCGATCCACTGGCACGGCATCGTGCTGCCTTCCGCGATGGACGGGGTGCCGGGCCTGAGCTTCGACGGCATCCGCCGCGGCGAGGCCTATCTCTATCGCTTCCAGGTGCGGCAGGGCGGCACCTACTGGTACCACGGCCATTCGGCGATGCAGGAACAGGCCGGCCTCTACGGCGCGCTGGTGATCGATCCGCTCGCACCGGAACCTTTCCGCTACGACCGCGACTACGTGGTGCTGCTGTCCGACTGGACCGACATGGCGCCGTCGCGCCTGCTCGCGCGGCTGAAGAAGATGCCGTCGCACGACAACTACTACCAGCGCACGCTCGGCGATTTCGTCCACGACGCGCGGCGCAAGGGCCTGCGCGCGACGCTCGCCGACCGCGCGGCCTGGGGCCGCATGCGGATGACGCCCACGGACCTGTCCGACGTCAACGGCAACACCTACACGTTCCTGATGAACGGCACGACTTCGCCGGGGAACTGGACGGGCCTGTTCCGCAGCGGCGAGAAGGTGCGGCTGCGCTTCATCAACGGCTCGGCGATGACGCATTTCGACGTGCGCATCCCGGGGCTGAAGATGACGGTCGTCGCCGCCGACGGGCAATACGTCCAGCCGGTGTCGGTCGACGAATTCCGGATCGCCGCGGCCGAAACGTTCGACGTTATCGTCGAGCCCAGCGGGCAGGATGCGTTCACGATCTTCGCGCAGGACATCGGGCGCACCGGCTGGATCAGCGGGACGCTGGCGGTGCGCGAGGGGCTGCGCGCGCCGGTGCCCGCGCTGGACCCGCGCCCGATCCTCACGATGGCGGACATGGGCCACGACCACGGGGCCATGTCGCACGACGGCATGGCCGGCATGGACCACGCCGCGATGGGCCACGACACGCCCGGTGGCGGCATGGCGGCGATGGCCGCGATGCCGGGCATGCAATCGCATCCGGCGAGCGAAGCGGACAACCCGCTCGTCGACATGCAGGCGATGATGCCGAAGCCGCGCCTCGAGGATCCCGGCATCGGCCTGCGCGACAACGGCCGCACCGTCCTCAACTACGCGATGCTGCGCACGCTCGGCGGCGATCCGGACGGCGGCGACCCGACGCGCGAAATCGAGCTCCACCTCACCGGCCACATGGAGCGCTTCTCGTGGTCGTTCGACGGCAAGCGTTTCGCCGATGCGGAGCCGCTTCGGTTCAACCACGGCGAGCGCCTGCGCATCGTGCTCGTCAACGACACGATGATGACGCACCCGATCCACCTGCACGGCATGTGGAGCGACCTGGAGGACGAAGCCGGCGGCTTCCACGTGCGCAAGCACACCATCGACATGCCGCCGGGCACGCGGCGCAGCTATCGCGTGCGCGCCGACGCGCCGGGGCGCTGGGCCTACCACTGCCACCTGCTCTACCACATGGAAACCGGGATGATGCGCGAAGTGCGGGTGGAGTCGTGAGCATGCCGCGCCTGCCCTCCCCCGTGGCGTCCGCCTTCGCCGCGCTGGCGCTGGCCATGCCGGCCCTCGCGCTGGCGCAGGACGACGTGCACGCGATGCATGCGATGCACGACGACGCCCTCTACGGCTACCTGCTGCTCGACCATGTCGAAGCCGGCGCAGGCAGCCAGGCCTGGAAGACGCAAGGCTGGCTCGGCACCGACCTGCATCGCGCCTGGCTGCGCAGCGAAGGCGAACGCCGCGACGGCCGGCTCGACCACGGCGACATCGAGTTGCTGTACGGGCGCCCGGTCTCCCCCTGGTGGGACCTGCTCGCCGGCGTGCGCCACGACTTCGGTCCGGGCGGCACGCGCGATTTCCTCGCCGTCGGCGTCCAGGGCTTGGCGCCGTTCAAGATCGAGGTCGCCGCGACGGCCTACCTGGGCGAATCCGGTCGCAGCGCCGCGCGCGTCGGGCTGGAATACGAAACGCGGCTCACCGCGCGGCTGGCCCTGCAGCCTTCGATCGAAGCCAACCTGTCCGGCCGGGACGATCCCCGGCGCGGCATCGGCTCAGGCCTCGCGACGCTGGAATCCGGCTTGCGCCTGCGCTACGAAGCCACCCGCCGCTTCGCGCCCTACGTCGGCGTGGTCCGCGAGCACGCGTTCGGCGCCACCGCCGACCTGCGCCGCGCCGACGGCCACCCGGTCGCGGAGACGCGCCTCGTAGCCGGCTTCCGCGCCTGGTTCTAGCGCGCCGATCCGGCGCGCCAGGCCCGGAAACGACGACGCCCGCTTGCGCGGGCGTGTCGTGAAGTGGCGTCCCCACGGGGATTCGAACCCCGGTCGCTACCGTGAAAGGG
>CBIHRR010000172.1:0-3634 GCA_966212495.1 uncultured Gammaproteobacteria bacterium | reverse complement strand
GAGTACCGGGAGCTGTCGATCCTGCGCGAGCGCTGGCCGGAGGTGCCGCGGATCGCGCTGACCGCGACCGCCGATCCGCCGACCCGCCGGGAGATCATCGAGCGCCTCGGGCTGGAGGACGCGCGGCAGTTCGTCGGCTCGTTCGACCGGCCCAACATCCGCTACCGGGTCGAGGCCAAGGATGATGCACGCGGCCAGCTGCTCGCCTTCCTCGACGGCCACCGCGGCGAGGCGGGCATCGTCTACTGCCTGTCGCGGCGCAAGGTCGAAGCCACGGCGGAGTTCCTGTCGGCGCGCGGCATCCCGGCCCTGCCCTACCACGCCGGCCTCGACGCGGCGGTGCGTGCCGCGAACCAGCGGCGCTTCCTGCGCGAGGACGGCATCGTGATGGTCGCGACGATCGCGTTCGGCATGGGCATCGACAAGCCGGACGTGCGCTTCGTCGCCCACCTCGACCTGCCGAAGTCGCCCGAGGGCTACTACCAGGAGACGGGCCGCGCCGGCCGCGACGGCGAACCGGCCGAAGCCTGGCTCGCCTACGGGCTGGGCGACTCGGTGCTGCTGGGCCGGATGATCGAGGAGTCCGAGGCCGGCGAGGACCGCAAGCGGCTGGAACGGCGCAAGCTCGATGCCCTGGTCGGCTACTGCGAATCCACCGGTTGCCGGCGCAGGATCCTGCTTGGATGGTTCGGAGAGGAACTCCCCGACGATTACGCCTGCGGCAATTGCGACAACTGCCTGTCGCCGCCGCGGTCCTGGGACGGCACGGTCGCGGCGCAGAAGGCGCTGTCCTGCGTCTTCCGCACCGGCCAGCGCTTCGGCGCCGCGCACCTGGTGGACGTGCTGCGGGGCGCGGACATCGCCAAGGTCCGGCAGTTCGGCCACGGGCAGCTGAGCACCTACGGCATCGGCGCCGACCTCGACGCGCGCCTGTGGCGCAGCGTGTTCCGCCAACTGGTGTCGCTGGGCCTGCTCGAGGTCGACGTCGAGGGCCACGGCGCGCTGCGGCTCACGCCCGCGAGCGCCGCGGTGCTGAAGGGCGAACGCGCGCTGTCGCTGCGCGCCGAGCCGGCGACGGCCACGCGCCGGCGCCGCGCCGCCGGCGCGTCTTCCGGCGCGGGCGACGATGCGAAGCGGGTCGACGTCGCCGCCGCCGACCTCGCGCCGGACGCCGCCGCGCGCTTCGCCGCGTTGCGCGACTGGCGCGCGGGCGAATCGCGCGCGCAGAACGTGCCCGCCTACGTGATCTTCCACGACCGCACGCTGCGCGCGATCGCCGTGGATCCGCCGCGCGACATCGATGCGCTGGCCGCGTTGCCGGGCGTGGGCGCGGCCAAGCTTGCGCGCTACGGCGACGCGTTGCTCGCCCTGTTGTCCGACTCCGGCTGAACGGCGGCGGCGCGCCCGCCGGCGCCGCCGCCGGGCTATGCTGCGCGCGGGGGTGGACCGCGTGCGCATCGACGACATGAGCCGGCTGGGCGCGCTGCGCGCGACCCTGCTCGAGCGACCGGACGAAGTGATGCTGGAGCTCGGCGCGGGCGGCGAGTTGCTGGTCGCGCGCCTGCGCGCCGCCCTTTCCGTGCTGGTGCTGGCCATGCCCCTGCTCGGCGCCGCGGCCGGCGCGGACGTGGGCGAAACCGTGATCGGCCTCGGCGCGGCGGTCTTCGTCAACGTGATGGCCCAGGTCTGGCTGGCGCTGGCGCGCAGCCGCCGGCATGCGTGGCTGCCCTACGCCACCTGCAGCTACGACATCACCACGACCACCGGCGTACTGGTGCTGCTGGCCCTGGGCGACCGCGCCGCGGGCGTCAACAGCATGGTGGTCTGGTCCTTCTACCTCGTGGCGATCGCGATGACGGCGCTGCGCAACGACGGCCGCCTGACGCTCTACGCGGGCCTGCTCGCCATCGTGCAGTACGGCGCGCTCGCGACCTGGGTGTTCGCGAGCGCGACCTCGCCCGACCAGCTGCTGTCGCCCGACTACGGCCTGGCGACGGTGGCCACGCAGGTCGAACGCCTGCTCGTGCTCGCCATCATGGCGCTGCTGTCGCTGTGCATCGTCTACCGCATGCAGCGGCTGGTGGAGATGTCGGGGCGCGACGGCCTCACCGGCCTGCCCAACCGCATGTGGCTGCACCAGCAGCTGCCGCACATGCTCGAGGACCTGCGCCACGGCGGGTCGATCAGCGTCGCGTTGCTGGACCTGGACCGGTTCCGCCGCATCAACGACGAGCTCGGCCGTCCCGGCGGCGACCGCGCGCTGCGCCACGCCGTGGCCGTGCTGTCGACCGGGCTGCACGACCGCGAGCGGCTGGTGCGGCTTGGCGGCGAGGAATTCGCGGCCCTGCTGTACTGCCCCGTGGGCACGGCATGGGAACGCATGGAGCAGCTGCGCCGCGTGCTGTGGGACCAGCCCTTCCACCCGGGCCAGGGCGCGGAGCCGCTGCGGATCGCGTTCAGCGCCGGGATCGCCGGCTGGCCGCAGGACGGCCACGACCTCTCGACGCTGCTGGCGGCCGCCGATCGCCGCCAGCAGGCCTGCAAGCGCCTGGGCGGCAACCGGGTCATGGCGCGCGACACCTGATGCCCCGCTACACTCGCGCCGTGACGCCGACGACCTTATCCGAGACGACCGCATGAACCTGAAGCTGCGCCTGGTGCTGATGAACTTCCTCCAGTTCTTCATCTGGGGGGCATGGCTGCTCACCATCGGCGCGTACTGGTTCCAGAACCGGCAATGGTCGGGCACGAGCTTCGGCGCGATCTTCTCGACGATGGGCATCTCGGCGCTGTTCATGCCGGCGCTGATGGGCGTGGTCGCGGACAAGTGGATCAACGCGGAGAAGCTGTACGGCTTCCTGCACCTCGCCGGCGCGGTGATGCTGTTCATGGTCCCGAAGGTGAACGACCCGCACACGATGTTCTGGGTGATGCTGGCGACGATGGTGTTCTACATGCCGACCATCTCGCTCGCGATCGCGGTGGCGTACAACGCGCTCAAGGAGCGCGGCTTCGACGTGGTTCGCGACTATCCGCCGATCCGCGTATGGGGCACGGTCGGCTTCATCGCCGCGCTGTGGACCACCAGCCTGCTGAAGCTCGAGACCTCGGCGGGGCAGTTCTACATCGCGTCCGCCGCCTCGCTGGTGCTCGGCCTGTACGCGTTCACGCTGCCGCCGGCGCCGCCGCGCATGAAGGAATCGCAGAGCCGCTCGCTGGTCGACGTGCTCGGCTTGTCCTCGTTCCGCCTGTTCCGCGACCGCAACATGGCGGTGTTCTTCGTGTTCGCGATGCTGCTGGGCGCGGCGCTGCAGCTGACCAACGCGTACGGCGACACCTTCCTGCACGACTTCGCCAACGTCGACGCGTACAAGGACACGCTCGCGGTGCGCTATCCCGCGATCATCATGTCCATTTCGCAGATCAGCGAAACCTTGTTCATCCTGACCATTCCCTTCTTCCTGAAGCGCTTCGGGATCAAGGCGGTGATGACGATCAGCATGCTCGCCTGGTTCCTGCGCTTCGGCCTGTTCGCGTACGGCGACCCGGGCCCGGGCCTGTGGATGATCGTGCTGTCGTGCATCGTCTATGGCATGGCGTTCGACTTCTTCAACATCTCCGGCTCGCTGTTCGT
>CBIHRR010000171.1:0-3659 GCA_966212495.1 uncultured Gammaproteobacteria bacterium | reverse complement strand
TCGCGAGGTACGCGGCGCTGGATGCGCGGATGGTGCGCTCGGCGCGCGGCCTCAACCTGCTGAACCTGGTGAGCTGGCCGGCGCGGGTGCAGGCGGAATTCCTCGCGCAGTGGCGCGCGGGCAAGCCACGGCTGCCGCAGCACGCGTACCCGCAGCACGATTTCGCCGAAGCGCGGCGGGAGATGGACGCGATCGCCGCGGAATCGGACGCGACGCATCCGCTCGGGCGCTACCTGGCGGAATCCGCGCAGTCCTGGGGGCTCGCGGCGCAGTTGCTGGAGTCGCTGGGCACGCCGCGCGTGGGCGAATGCTCGCGGCAGCTGTTCGGGCGCCCGGACGAGCCGCTGCCCGGCGCCGGACCGTCCACCCGCGAGGCGGCGCGCCATTTCATCGGCATCGCCGGCCAACTCGATCGCGAACTGCTCGCGCCAGAGGAACAGGTGCCGATCTCCGCCACCGCGCTGCGCCTGCAGCTGCAGGCCGACCTCGACGACTACTTCAACGCGCGCGTGATCGAGGTCGTGCTCGACCCGGACCTGATCGCCAAGGCCGCGGCCGGCTCGACCCGCATCCGCCTGCGCGCGGGCGCGTCCTTCAGCGATTACGACCGGCACCAGCTGCTGCAGCACGAAGCCTTCGTGCATTCGCTCACCGCGCTCAACGGGCGCCAGCAGCCGGTGCTGCAGAGCATGGCGCTGTCGTCGCCGCGGACCACCGCGACGCAGGAGGGCCTGGCGACGTTCGCCGAGCAGATCACCGGCGCGATCGACATCGAGCGCATGAAGCGCGTGTCGCTGCGCATCGAAGCGGTCGCGATGGCGATGGACGGCGCCGACTTCCTGCAGGTGTTCCGCTATTTCCTGGATGCGGGCCAGGACGACGCCGAAAGCTTCGCCTCCGCGCAGCGCATCTTCCGCGGCGTGCCGGTGACGGGCGGCACGGCGTTCACCAAGGACGTCGTGTACCTGCGCGGCCTCGTCGGCGTGCACACCTTCTTCCGCTGGGCGCTGAAGCACGAGAAGCTGCACCTGTGCCGGCAGCTGTTCGCGGGCAAGATGACGCTGGGCGACGCGGTGCGCTTCGAGCCGCTGTTCCGCGGCGGCGTCGATGCCGCCGGCGCCGCCACCGCAGCGCCGCTGGCGCCGCCGCGCTGGCTGCCGCGGTGGGTGTCGCGCGCCAACGGCCTGGCGGGGATGCTCGCGTTCTCGCTGTTCGCCAACCGCATCCGCATGGACCAGCTCGACGCGCCCATCGAAGCGGACGATGCCGGCGAAATCGACGGCCCGGGCGGGCCCATTCCGGGCGGCGGCGTCTAGAATGGGGTTCCCGGACCCCGCGATGCCGTCTCGATGACCGACCACCCCGACAACCCGGCCTGTTCGTCCGACGACCTGAAGACCGCCGCGCTCGATTACCACCGCTGGGCGCCGCACGGGAAGATCAAGGTCGTCGCGACCAAGCCGATGGTCACCCAGCGCGACCTCGCGCTGGCGTATTCGCCGGGCGTGGCCTACGCCTGCGAGGCGATCGTCGCCGACCCGAACGCCGCCAGCCAGCTCACCGCGCGCGGCAACCTCGTCGCCGTGGTCACCAACGGCACCGCCGTGCTCGGCCTGGGCGACATCGGCCCGCTCGCCGGCAAGCCGGTGATGGAAGGCAAGGGCGTGCTGTTCCAGAAGTTCGCCGGCATCGACGTGTTCGACATCGAACTCAACGAGCGCGACCCGGACAAGCTCGTCGACATCATCGCGGCGATGGAGCCGACCTTCGGCGGCATCAACCTCGAGGACATCAAGGCGCCGGAATGCTTCATCGTCGAGCGCAAGCTGCGCGAGCGGATGAAGATCCCGGTCTTCCACGACGACCAGCACGGCACCGCGATCATCGTCGGCGCCGCCGTGGTCAATGCGCTGGAAGTGGTCGGCAAGAAGATCGGGGACGTGAAGCTGGCGACCTCCGGCGCGGGCGCCGCGGGCATCGCGTGCCTGGACATGCTGGTCGCGCTGGGCATGAAGCCCGAGAACATCCTGGCGGTGGACCGCGACGGCGTGCTCTACACCGGCCGCGGCCACATGGATCCGGACAAGCAGCGCTACGCGCGCGACACGGCCAAGCGCACGCTCGCCGAGATCGTTGAAGGCGCCGACCTCTTCCTCGGCCTGTCCGCCGGCGGCGTGCTGAAGCCCGAGATGGTGGCGACGATGGCGGCGAAGCCGATCATCCTCGCCCTCGCCAACCCGAACCCGGAGATCCTGCCGGAGGACGCGAAGCGCGTGCGCCCGGACTGCATCATCGCCACCGGCCGCAGCGACTACCCGAACCAGGTCAACAACGCGTTGTGCTTCCCGTACATCTTCCGCGGCGCGCTGGACGTGGGCGCGCGGCAGATCAACGAGGCGATGAAGCTCGCCTGCGTGCATGCGATCGCGAAGCTCGCGCGCATGGAAGCCGGCGACCTCGCCGCCGCGTACGGCGACGACATTCCCTCGTTCGGACCCGAATACCTGATCCCGCGCCCGTTCGACCCGCGCCTGCTGGTGATGCTGGCGCCCGCCGTCGCGCGCGCCGCGATGGAATCGGGCATCGCCGACCGCCCGATCGAAGATTTCAACGCCTACGAGGAAAAGCTCGGCCAGTTCATCTACCGCACCGGCCTGCTGATGAAGCCGGTGTACGACCGCGCGCGCGCCGACCGCCAGCGCGTCGTGTACGCCGAGGGCGAGGAGGAAGTCACGCTGCGCGCCGTGCAGACGGTGGTCGACGAAGGCCTGGCGAAACCCATCCTGATCGGTCGCCCGGACGTGATCGCCTCGCGCATCGCCAAGCTCGGCTTGCGCCTGAAGCCGGGCGTCGACTTCGAGCTCACCAACATCAACGACGATCCGCGCTTCCACGACTACTGGCAGCAGTACCACGCGCTCACCGCGCGCCGCGGCGTGACGCCGGCGGCGGCGAAGAACCTGCTGCGCTCGCGGCCGACGCTGATCGCGGCGCTGATGGTCGAGCGCGGCGAAGCCGACGCGATGATCTGCGGCCTCGTCGGCCGGTACCACAAGAAGCTCGGCTACCTGCGCAGCGTGTTCGACTTCGACAAGGGCGTGACCGGCACCGCCGCCATGACCGGCGTGATCAACGACCGCGGCGTGTGGTTCTTCCTCGACACGCACGTGCAGCTCGACCCCAGCCCGGAGCAGATCGCCGAGGCGACGCTGCAGGCCTCGTACCGCCTGAAGCTGTTCGGCATCGAGCCGAAGGTCGCGCTGCTCTCGCACTCCAACTTCGGCAGCCACGACGACGCGCCGGCCCGCAAGATGCGCGAGGCCCTGGCGCTGATCCGCGCGCGCGCGCCGAAGCTCGAGGTCGACGGCGAGATGATGGCCGACACCGCCTGGAACCCGCAGCTGCGCGAGCAGATGCTGCCGGGCACCACGCTGTCGGGCCGCGCCAACCTGTTCGTGATGCCGAACCTCGACGCCGCCAACATCGCCTACAACATGACCCGGGTGATGACCGACGGCGTCGCGATCGGCCCGATCCTGATGGGCCTGGACCAGCCGGCGCACATCCTGACCACCGCCTCGACGCCGCGGCGCGTGATCAACATGACCGCGATCGCCGCCGTCGACGCGCAGCTGCGCAAGGAACGTTCGCGGGCGTCG
>CBIHRR010000170.1:0-3748 GCA_966212495.1 uncultured Gammaproteobacteria bacterium | reverse complement strand
TCGGAGGTCGAGAACTTGCCGACCACGTCGAGGTTGCCGATCAGCGGCTTGCGCACCTCGTAGTCCACGCTCATCACCCAGCCGCCGTCGGCGCGCTCGAGGGTGACGTTGGACGGCTTCACGTTCTCGGAGTAGCTGATGTACAGGCGGCGGAAGAACAGGTCCTGGATCTTCGCCGGCGCCTGGTTGGCGATGCCCGGCTCGGCCTTCAGGCCCTTGAGCGCGGACTTCACCGCGTAGTACTCGGAGTACATCGGGACCAGCTTCATGCCGATGTAGGCGGCGAAACCGATCACCGCCAGGACGATGACGAAACCGATCAGGGTCATGCCGCCTTGCGTGCGCTTCATCATCTTCCTTTCCCCGTTGGATGCCGCGTCAGTCGATCTTCCGCCCCAGCCTCGAGAAGTCCACGCCGCCCGCGCTCCCGTCGAAGTGCATCCAGACCAGGAACGCCTTGCCGCGCAGGTTGGCCTCGGGCAGGAAGTGCATGTCTTCCGGCCAGAACCGGCTGTCCTCGCTATTATCACGATTGTCGCCCATGACGAAATAGCTGCCGGGCGGGACCGTCCATTCACCCTCGCCCTGGATGAAAAAGGGCTGGTCGTCGCGCTCCAGCACCTGGTGCGGGCGGCCGGGCATCTCCTCCAGCAGGACCTTCGCGCCGGTGGCCTCGGCGCCCTGCCCCTTGCCGACGTAACGGCCCATCGGGCGGTAGGCGAAGGGCTTGCCGTTCAGGTAGACGGTGTCGTTGCGGTAGGCCACGGTGTCGCCGGGCAGGCCGACCACGCGCTTGATCCAGTCCTGGTCGGGCTGCATCGGCGGGTGGAAGACCACGACGTCGCCGCGCTCGGGTTCGCCGATCGACAGGAATTTCTTGTTGCTGATCGGCAGGCGCAGGCCGTAGGCGAACTTGTTGACGAGGATGAAGTCGCCGATCTCCAGCGTCGGCATCATCGAGCTCGACGGGATGCGGAAAGGCTCGGCGACCCAGCTGCGCAGGCACAGGACCACCGCGAGCACCGGGAAGAAGGCACGCGAGTAGTCGACGAGCAGCGGCTCCTTCGCCTCGAGGAGGCCGGCGGCGGCCTCGCGGCGCTTGCGCAGCCACAGCTTGTCGGCCAGCCACACGAGGCCGGTGAGCAGCGTCAGCCCGACCAGGGCGATTTCGAACCAGCGCATCATCGGCGGGGATCCTTCACTTGTTGTCGGACTGGAGGACGGCGAGGAAGGCTTCCTGCGGGATCTCGACCCGCCCGACCTGCTTCATCCGCTTCTTGCCTTCCTTCTGCTTCTCGAGGAGCTTCTTCTTGCGGGTGGCGTCGCCGCCGTAGCACTTGGCGAGCACGTTCTTGCGCAGCGCCTTGACCGTGGAGCGCGCGATGATCTGCGCGCCGATCGCGGCCTGGATGGCGACGTCGAACATCTGCCGCGGGATCAGCTCGCGCATGCGCTCGGTCAGTTCGCGGCCACGCCTGTCCGCGTGGCTGCGGTGGGTGATCAGCGAGAGCGCGTCGACGCGGTCGCCGTTGATCAGCGTGTCCACGCGCACGAACGGACCGGCCTCGAAGCGCACGAAGTGGTAGTCGAGCGAGGCGTAGCCGCGCGACACCGACTTCAGGCGATCGAAGAAGTCGAGCACCACCTCGGCCATCGGCAATTCGTAGCTGACCTGCACCTGGCTGCCCAAGTACTGGATGCCGACCTGGCTGCCACGCTTTTCCTCGCACAGGGTGATGACGTTGCCGACGTAGTCCGGCGGCGTGAGGATGTTGGCGCGGATGATCGGCTCGCGGATTTCCTCGACGAGGTTGGCCTGCGGCAGCTTGGCCGGGTTGTCGAGCGGCATCACGGTGCCGTCGGTCTTCAGCACCTCGTACACGACCGTCGGCGCGGTGCTGATCAGGTTGAGGTCGTACTCGCGCTCCAGGCGCTCCTGCACGATCTCCATGTGCAGCATGCCGAGGAAGCCGCAGCGGAAGCCGAAGCCCATCGCCTCCGAACTCTCCGGCTCGAAGCGCAGCGCGGCGTCGTTCAGGCGCAGCTTCTCCAGCGCCTCGCGCAGGTCCGGGTAGTCCTCGGCGTCGACCGGGAACAGGCCGGCGAACACGCGCGGCTGCATTTCCTGGAAGCCGGGCAGCGGGTGCGGCGCGGGATCCTTCGCGCTGGTGAGCGTGTCGCCCACCGGCGCGCCGTGCACGTCCTTGATGCTGGCGGTGATCCAGCCGACCTCGCCGCCCGCGAGCTTGTCCATCACCTTGCGCTTGGGGGTGAACACGCCGACGTTCTCGACTTCGTGCGCGCGGCCGGTCGACATCACCAGCAGCCTGTCTCCCTTGCGGATCTCGCCCTGCATCACGCGCACGAGGCTGACCACGCCGAGGTAGTTGTCGAACCAGGAATCGATGATCAGCGCCTGCAGCTTGTCGGTGTCGCGCGGCTTCGGCGGCGGGATGCGCAGCACGATCGCCTCGAGCACGTCGCGCACGTTCAGGCCGGTCTTGGCGCTGATCGCGACCGCATCCTCGGCGTCGATGCCGATCACCGCCTCGATCTCGGCCTTGGCCTTCTCGATGTCGGCGGTGGGCAGGTCGATCTTGTTGAGCACCGGCACGACTTCCAGGCCCTGCTCGACGGCGGTGTAGCAGTTGGCGACCGACTGCGCCTCCACGCCCTGCGCGGCGTCGACGACGAGCAGCGCGCCCTCGCAGGCGGCGAGCGAGCGGCTGACCTCGTAGCTGAAATCGACGTGGCCGGGCGTGTCGATGAAGTTGAGCTGGTAGACCTGGCCGTCGAGCGCGGTGTACGGCAGCGAGACCGACTGCGCCTTGATCGTGATGCCGCGCTCGCGCTCGATCGGATTGGTGTCGAGCACCTGCGCTTCCATCTCGCGCTCGGTCAGGCCGCCGCACAACTGGATGATGCGGTCGGCCAGCGTCGACTTGCCGTGGTCGACGTGGGCGATGATGGAGAAATTGCGGATATTGCGCATGGGCCCGGGCTGCGAACGCCCGGAGTGCCGGGCCAAACGCGGCATTATCGCATGGCGCCGCATTGCCCTGCCGGTCGCGGGCCGTCGCGGCCGGGCGGGAACACCGGACGTGACGGCCAGTCTCATGCCGGCGGGAACATGCCTGGGGAAATCGAGGAAATCAGGGAACGACTGCGACGAACTGGGAGTTGCCGTCGCGTTCCACCAGCAACATCACGCTGTCGCCGGGCTTGACGTCGCGCAGGGCGCGGTCGAGTTCGGCCGGCGAACCGACCGCGGCGCGGCCGACGCGCAGGACCACGTCGCCCGGGCGCAGGCCTGCGCGGCGCGCGGCCTCGCCCTGGACCCGCGAGAGGGCCACGCCCTGCCCCGGCTCGAGGCCGAGCTGGCGGCGGTCGGAGGCATCGAGCGCCTCGCCGACCAGGCCGAGCGGATTGCCGGGTTTCGCCGACGGAACAGGCTGGCCGGGCATCGCGCCATCGCCACCGTCATCGTTCGCCGCGTTGCCGGCGAGCAGCTTGTCGTCGAGCGGCGCCAGCACCACCGGCACCTTCAGCGGCTTGCCGTCGCGCAGCACGCCAAGTTCGACGCGCGTGCCCGGCGCCATCGCGCCGATGATCGGCGGCAGGTCGCTCGACTGCGCGACATCGCGGCCGTCGACGCTGCGGATCACGTCGCCCGGCTGCAGGCCGGCCTTCGCGCCCGGGCTGCCGGCGGTGACGTCGCGCACCAGCGCGCCGCGGCTGTCGGGCAGCT
>CBIHRR010000169.1:0-3765 GCA_966212495.1 uncultured Gammaproteobacteria bacterium | reverse complement strand
ATGCGGTCGCGTTCACCGCGCGCTTCGGCGGCGTCAGCCACGCGGTGATCGTGCCCGTGGATGCGGTGCTGGCGATCTATGCGCGCGAGACGGGACAGGGCATGGCGTTGCCGGACGACGGCAGCGCGCCGGCACCCGGCGCCGATGCGGGTGCGCCGGGCGCGGCCGATGCCGTTGCGCCTGCACGCGACGGCGATGCGCCCGACGACACGCCGCCGGCGGGCGATCCGCCGCCGAAGCGTAGCGGCCCGCACCTGCGCATCGTCAAGTAGCGGGCGCAATCCGGCGTCGCGACCCGGCGGCGGGAACGGCAACCGGCTTCGTGGCGGGGCGCCGGAAACGCGAGGGCCATTCCCGGGGACGGCGTGAATCCATCCATGGAGCCTCTTCGGCGACATCCATGTCGCCGACGCCCCCGGAATTCCCCTCGCGTTTCCACCGCCACCCCAAGCGGGTCCCACGTCTTCGGCTTTGGCTCTTCCGGCCGAAGACGTGCGACCCGGTTGAGGGGGCGCTAGCGAGTGAGGCGCCAGGTGCGGTGGATGCGGGGGTTGCGCGCGAAATCGGGCGGCAGGGTCGCGGCGCTAATGTCCTCGCACGTCGCGAACTGCGCGATGGCCTCGGCGTCGAGGCGGAAGCGGCGGAAGTTGTTCGAGAAGTAGAGGACGCCGCCCGGCGCGAGGTGCCCGACCGCCGCGCGCAGCAGGTCCACGTGGGCGCGCTGGATGTCGAAGTCGCCGGCGCGCTTGGAGTTGGAGAACGTCGGCGGATCGCAGAACACCAGGTCGTACTGGCCCTGGTCGGCACGCAGCCACTGCAGCGCGTCGGCCTGCACGAGCTGGTGGCGGCTGCCAGCGACGCCGTTTTCCTGCAGGTTGGCGGCGCACCACTCGAGGTAGGTGCCCGACAGGTCGACGGTCGTCGTCGCGCGCGCGCGGCCGACCGCCGCATGCACGGTCGCGGCGCCGGTGTAGCCGAACAGGTTGAGGAAGCGGGTGTCCTCGGCTTCCTGCGCGAGGCGCAGGCGCATCGGGCGATGGTCGAGGAACAGGCCGGTGTCGAGATGGTCGAACAGGTTCACGCGCAGGCGCGCGTCGCCTTCGCGCACGACGAGGAATTCGCCGCGGCGGTCGAAGCCGCCGGCGTACTTGCTGCCGCCCTTGCCGACGGCGCGCGTCTTCAGCGCGATGCGCTCGCGCGGCAGCGCGAACACCTCGCGCGCGGCGGCGAGCAGGTCGCCGAGGCGGCGGCGCGCGATCGCTTCGGGGATGTCGGCGGGCGCGGCGTATTCCTGTACGTGCAGCCACAGGCGCGCGGGATCGTCGGCCTCGGCGTAGACGTCGATGGCGGCGGCGTATTCGGGGATGTCGGCGTCGTAGGCGCGGAAGCACGACACGCCCTCGCGCTCGCGCCACGACTTCGTCACGCGCAGGTTCTTGCGCAGGCGGTTGGCGACCATCGTCGCGCCTTCGTTCAACGCGGCCGGCGCGTCGCCGCGCTCGCGCTGCGGCGGCGCGACCGGATCGGCGACGAGCAGCGTGCATTCGATCGCGCCGTTGAACACCTGGTAGGTCTTCGCGGCACGCAGGCCGGTGGCGCGGGCGAGCATGTCGTCGCCGCAAAGCAGGCTGGCGCGCCAGCCGGGCGTCGCGCGGCGCAGCGCGTCGCCGAGCGCGCGATACAGCGCGGGGTCGGCGGCCAGGCGCGCGTCGTAGGGCGGATTGCAGGCGACGAGGCCGCGCGGCTCGGGGCGTGCGGGCAGCGCGCGCACGTCGGCCGCCTGCAGTGCGATCGCGCCGGCGACGCCGGCTTCCATGGCGTTGCGTTGCGCGGACTGGATCGCGTGCGGGTCGAGGTCGCTGCCGTGGAAGGCGGGGCGCAGCGCGGCGCGGCCGGCGTCGGCGCGCACGCGTGCCTCCGCGACGAGCGCTTCCCACGCCGGCAGGTCGAATCCCTTCCAGCGCGTCGGCGGCCTGTCGCGGTGGCGCAACAGGCCGGGCGCGATGTCGGCAGCCATCAGCGCGCCTTCGATCAGCAGCGAGCCGCTGCCGCACATCGGGTCGAGCAGCGCGCCGCCTTCGGCATAGACCTGCGGCCACGCGCCGCGCAGCAATACCGCGGCGGCCAGGTTCTCCTTCATCGGCGCATCGCCCTGCGCGACGCGCCAGCCGCGACGGTGCATCGGCCCGCCGCCGAGGTCGATCGAGAGGATCGCCCGGCCCTTGCGCACGACCAGGTTCAGGCGCACGTCCGGCGCCTCGACGTCGACGTCGGGGCGCGCGCCGCTGCGCTCGCGCAGCACGTCGACCACGGCGTCCTTGACCCGCTGCGCGGCGTAGCGCGCGTGGGTGATCGCGTTGCCGGAGACGTGCGCGTCGACGGCGATGGTCATCGCCGCGTCGACGTGCGCGGTCCAGTCGACCGCGGCGGCGCCGGCATACAGCGCGTGTTCGTCGGGGCAGTCGAATTCGGCGATCGGCCACAGCACGCGGCTGGCGAGGCGCGACCAGAGCACGGCGCGCTGCGCGTCGGCGAGGCTGCCCTCGGCATTCGCACCGGCGACGGCAGCGGTGGCGCGCGTGCAGCCCAGTGCCTGCAACTCGTCGGCGAGCAGGTACTCCAGGCCCTTGCCGCAGCTGGCGTAGAACTTCATGGGGCGGGGGCATCCGGGGGCGGCGATCCGGGCGCGATGCTAGCATCCGCGCGATGCCGACCGAGCCTGCGCGCCCCTTCCTCGACGCCCCCCTGCCCTACGTCGCGCGCCTGCAGCCGCGGCCGCTGGCCGACGTGACGCTGGTCGTGATCCATTGCACCGAGCTGCCCGACCTCGCCACCGCGCGCGAATACGGCGAGCGCGTGCTGTATCCGGCGTCGGGAACCGGCAACAGCGGCCATTTCTACGTGGACCGCGACGGCAGCGCCGGCGGCGGCGTGCAGCGCTGGGTGCCGGAAGACCGCATCGCCCACCACGTGCGCGGCCACAACCCGCATTCGGTGGGCATCGAACTGGTCAATCGCGGGCGCTGGCCGCGCTGGCTCGACGCCGCGCACCAGGCGATGGACGAGCCCTATCCCGATGCCCAGGTCGAAGCGCTCATCGCGCTGCTGGAACACCTGCGCGCGACGCTGCCCGCCCTGCGCGAGATCGCCGGCCACGAGGACCTCGATCGCGACCAGGTCCCGGCGACGGACGATCCCGCGATCCTGGTGCCGCGCAAGCGCGATCCGGGCCCGCGTTTCCCGTGGGAGAAGGTGCTGGCGGCGGTGCCGCTGCGGCGGGTCGGCGCGGCCTGAACCCCTATAATCCGCGGATGACTCAGCCCACGCCCGCGTCGACCGTCACAGAGCTGATCGAACTGCTGTCGCTCGAGCGCCTGGAGGACAACCTGTTCCGCGGCCAGAGCCGCGACATCGGCACGAAATACGTGTTCGGCGGCCAGGTGCTCGGGCAGGCGCTGTCGGCCGCGCAGCAGACGATGACGCAGCCGCGCGACGCGCATTCGCTGCACGCGTACTTCCTGCGCGCGGGCGACATCGAGGCGCCGATCGTCTACCACGTCGACCGCACGCGCGACGGCGGCAGCTTCTCGGTGCGGCGCGTGACCGCGATCCAGCACGGCCAGGTCATCTTCTTCTGCGCGGCATCCTTCCACGAGCACGAGGAAGGCGGCGAGCACCAGCTGTCGATGCCCGAAGTGCCGATGCCCGAGGACATCGAGCCGACGCCCGCGCTGGCGCCGGAGGTATTCGAGAAGCTGCCGAGCA
>CBIHRR010000168.1:0-3766 GCA_966212495.1 uncultured Gammaproteobacteria bacterium | reverse complement strand
CGCCCACGCCCGCACAGGATTGACAATCATTCGCATTTGGGCGGACAATTCCGGCCAGTTCCCTCGAGCCGCCGGCCCCGCCCATGTACGTCTGCCTCTGCAATGGCGTCACCGACAGCGCGATCCGCGAAGTCGCGGCCGCCGGCTGCCGCACGCTGCCGGAACTGACCATGCGGACCGGCTGCGGCGCGACCTGCGGCAGCTGCCTGGACATGGCGCAGCAGATCCTCGACGAAGTCCACGCCGCGCGCGCGCTCGACGTGCCGGTACTCGACCAGGGCCTGTCGCGAGCCGCGTGATCCGCGCGTCCGGGCGCATCCCGTCGCGAATGCACTCGATTCCCGTTCCGGCAACGCGTGCGCGAAGCCGCTAGCATCGGCGCATCCGAAGTGCGAGGAGCGATCCCATGAAGGGCGACCCCAAGGTCATCGAGCATCTGAACAAGGCGCTCTACAACGAGCTCATCGCGATCAACCAGTATTTCCTGCACGCGAAGATGCTGAAGAACTGGGGGCTCAAGGAACTCGCCGAGCACGAGTACCACGAGTCGATCGACGAGATGAAGCACGCGGACAAGCTGTCCGAGCGCATCCTGTTCCTCGACGGCCTTCCGAATTTCCAGAACCTGGGCAAGCTGCGCATCGGCGAGAACCCGGTCGAGCTGCTGAAGGCCGACCTCGCGCTGGAAATGGAAGCGCTGCCGACGCTGCGCGAGGCCATCGCGCATTGCGAGCAGGTGGGCGACTTCACCAGCCGCAAGCTGTTCGCCGACATCCTCGAATCCGAGGAAGAACACATCGACTGGATCGAGACGCAGCTCGGCCTGATCGCGCGCCTGGGCGAGCAGAACTACCTGCAGACCAAGATCGAGGACTGATCGCGGCACGCACCGCGCGCCGCCCGCCGCGCCTAGGCGCGCGGCCGCAAGCGCGCGCGCACCCAGCGCCACAGCCACCACGTGCCCGCCGCCAGCAGCGTCGTGCCGGCCACGGCGATACCCAGCGCCAGCCACGGATGCGCGAACGCGAGCGCCAGCCCCGTCACCACCACCGCGTCCTCGCCGAACGAAGCCGTCCAGTTGCTCACAGGCTCCGGCGACACGTTCAGCGCCGCGCGCGTGCCCGCCTTCAGCAGGTGGCTGGCCAAGGCCGTGCCGGCCCCCGCCGCGAGCATGCCCGCGCCGAGATGTCCGTCCGGAGACAGCGTCGCCGCGGCCAGGAACGCGCCGGCGGGCACGCGCAGCAGCGTGTGCAGCAGGTCCCAGGCCGAATCCACGCCCGGGATCTTGTCGGTGAAGAATTCCACCAGCGCGAGTACGCCGGACACGCCGATCACCCACGGCGACGTCGCGACGTCCAGCGCGGGCGGCAGGTCGAGCCAGCCGAACCAGCCGGCGACGCCGATGCCGAACACGGTGAGGTAGACGCGCAGGCCGGCCAGCCAGGCCAGCAGGATCCCGGCGGCGAACAACTGGGCGTGGGTCATGTCGCGTGCTCCCTTCGTCGGCGCCCGCATGCTATACCGGCCGGCATGGACGAAACGCCAACCCCGTCCGTGGATCCGGCCAGCGCGCCGGGGCCGCAGCCCGCGCCGCCGACAGCGGCGGCGCAGGCGCACGGCCATGGTCTGGCGTATTCCCTGCTCGCGGTGTTCCTCGCCGCGCTCGTTTTCGGCGGCTGGGGCCTGTGGACCGTGTTCGCGCCGCGCCCCGGCGATGCGCGCGCACAGCTCGCGGCGCAGGCCGCGCGCATCGCCACCCTGGAGCAGCAGGCCACGACGCTCGCGCGCTCCGACCAGGTCAGCCGCGAAGCCAACCGCGACCTGCAGGGCACGCTCGCCGAACGCGACGAGGAAATCGCCGGCCTGCGCGCCGACGTCGCCTTCTACGAGCGTTTCGTCGGCAGCACGGCGCAACGCCACGGCCTGGCGGTGCACCAGTTGCACATGGAAGCGCAGCCGGGCGGCGCCTGGCATTTCGTCGCCACGCTCACCCAGAACGTGAACCGGGGCGCGGTCAACGATGGCCGGCTCACGCTGGCGATCGAGGGCAGCCGTGGCGGGCGCATGGAGAAGCTGCAGTGGGAGGCGTTGCGGCAGCAGCCCGACGCGCCGGGCATCGACTACTCGTTCAAGTATTTCCAGCAGGTGCAGGGCGATGTGATGGTGCCCGCCGGCCTGCAGCCGGTGCGGGTGGTGGTAAGGCTCGCGCCTGCCCAGGGCGAGCCGGTGGAACAGTCCTTCACGTGGGCCGAGGCGACCGCCGATCCGGCGCCCTGATATCCTGTGCGCATGCAAACCCCCGCCGCCGACAGCGTCGCGCCCGGCTACCAGTCGCTGCAGCGCCCGCTGGAATTCACCCACGCCGCGGCCGCGAAGGTCCGCGAGTTGATCGCCGAGGAAGGCAATCCGGCGCTGAAGCTGCGCGTCTACATCCAGGGCGGCGGCTGCTCGGGCTTCCAGTACGGCTTCGAGTTCGACGAGCAGCAAGGCGAGGACGACCTGGCGATCGCCACGGACGACGTCACGCTGCTCGTGGACCCGCTGAGCCTGCAGTACCTGATGGGCGCGGCAGTGGACTACACCGAGAGCCTGCACGGCGCGCAGTTCACGATCCGCAATCCGAACGCGAAGAGCACCTGCGGCTGCGGCAGCAGCTTCACGGTGTGACCCGGCCTCCGTTTTCCTTCGTCGACGGCGCGCTCGATCGCGCCGATGCGCTCCGCGACGATGCCGATGCGCTCGCGGCCCTCTGGCCGCGTGCGCGCATCCTGCTGCTCGAGGACGATGGTCGCGCGCTCGCCGACGGCGACGACGGATTGTTCGCGCCAACCGGCGCGCAGCTCGGCGGCGGCCCCGGCACCGCGGTGTTCCTCGGCCTGCGCGGCGAAGAGGCCTGGTTCGCGCAGCGCGCGGCGACGGCCCACCCCGCGGTGATTGCCGACGCGTCGCGACGCGTCGACCTCCGTGCCGCGGCCGCACTCTGGCCTCCGCGCGATTCGACGACGTTCGCGCAGGCACGCGCGCTGCTGCACTGGCATGCGCGCCACCGCCATTGCAGCGCCTGCGGCGGCGAACTGGCCTTCGTGCGCGCCGGCTGGCTCGGCCGCTGCGCCGCCTGCGGCAGCGAGCATTACCCGCGCACCGACCAGGCGATCATCGCCGCCGTCACCGACGGCAAGCGCCTGCTGCTCGGGCGGCAGAAGCCGTGGCCGCCGCGGCGCTGGTCGGTGCTCGCGGGCTTCGTCGAGCCGGGCGAATCGCTGGAGCAGACCGTCGCCCGCGAGGTGCTGGAGGAAAGCGGCGTGCGAGTGCGCGAATCGCGTTACCTCGCGTCGCAGCCCTGGCCGTTCCCGGGCGCGCTGATGCTCGGCTTCATCGCGCAGGCCGAGCCGGATGCGCCGCAGGCCGGCGACGAACTCGAGGACGTGCGCTGGTTCGATGCCGACGAAGTCCGCGCAGGCCTCGCCGCCGACTGGGCGAATGCGGACGCGGAAGGCGAGGGCATCATCCTCTCGGCGCCGATCTCCATCTCGCGCTGGCTGGTGGAGCGCTGGCTGGCGGAATTCGCGTAAAGCCTAGGCCGCGTCGCCGCGCAGTGCGCGCACCTGGGCCTCGAGCTGCTCCGCGCTCGTCGTTGCCGGCATCGGCGCACCCGCCGCGAGCTCGACGTGCGCACGGAAGCGCCGCGGCACGCGCATGCGATCCAGCGGCCCGGCTTCGGACGAAACGCTGCGCCGGCTCCACATGCTGCTCCACATGTTGCGCA
>CBIHRR010000167.1:0-3775 GCA_966212495.1 uncultured Gammaproteobacteria bacterium | reverse complement strand
ATGCATTGCCCCTTCTGCCAGCACGCAGACACCCGCGTCATCGACTCGCGCGTCAGCGAGGACGGCGCGCAGATCCGGCGCCGGCGCGAGTGCGAGGCCTGCGGCGAGCGGTTCAGCACGCTGGAGACGATCGAACTCAAGCTGCCGATGATCATCAAGAGCGACGGCCGGCGCGACGCGTTCGACGCGCGCAAGCTGCGGCAGGGCTTCGACCGCGCGCTGCAGAAGCGGCCGGTGGGCGAGGAGCAGATCGAGGCCGCGGTGCGCGCGGTCGTGCACCAGCTGCGCATGACCACCGAGCGCGAGGTCGCTTCGCGCCGCGTCGGCGAATTCGTGATGGCGGAGCTGCGCAAGCTCGACCACGTCGGCTACGTGCGCTTCGCCTCGGTATACCGCTCGTTCGAGGACGTGGCCGATTTCCGCGAGGAACTCGATCGGCTCGAGCGCGACCTTCCCGGCGAGGGCCAGTTGCCGCTGCTCGGCGCGGACGTGGTCTCCATCGACAAGCACGTCGACAAGAAGAAGCGTTGATGTCCGGTACCTCCGCCCCGTCTCCCGCTTCCCCTCTCCCGTCTCCCGGCTTCTCCGCCCTCGACCACGCGATGATGGCGCGCGCGCTGCGGCTCGCGGCGCGCGGCACGTTCACGACGAAGCCCAACCCGATGGTCGGCTGCGTGATCGTGCGCGACGGCGAGATCGTCGGCGAGGGCTGGCACGAGCGCGCCGGCGGGCCGCATGCGGAAGTGTTCGCGCTGGAAGGCGCGCGCGAGCGCGCCCGCGGCGCGACGGCGTATGTCTCGCTCGAGCCTTGCTCGCACACCGGGAAGACCGGCCCCTGCGCCGAAGCGCTGGTCGCGGCGGGCGTGGCGCGCGTGGTCGGCGCGATGCGCGATCCGAATCCGAAGGTCGACGGCGGCGGGTACCAGCGCCTGCGCGAGGCGGGGATCCAGGTCGACGAAGGCCTGATGGAAGCGCAGGCGCGCGAGCTCAACCGCGGCTTCCTGTCACGGATCGAACGCGGACGCCCGTGGCTGCGGGTGAAGCTCGCGACGAGCCTGGACGGGCGCAGCGCGCTCGCGTCGGGCGATTCCAAGTGGATCAGCGGCGAACCGGCGCGACGCGACGTGCAGCGCTGGCGCGCGCGCTCCGGCGCGCTGCTCACCGGCGCCGGCACGGTGCTGGCGGACGATCCGAGCCTCACCGTGCGCCTGGAGCCCGACGCGGCCGGCAAGCCGGTGCCTTTCGAGCCGCCGCTGCGCGTGGTGCTCGATCCCGGCCTGGCGACGGTCGCGCGCGGCCACATCCGCGAGGGCGATGCGCCGACCCTGTACCTGCATGCGCCCGACGCGCGCATGCCGCGCGGCGTGGAGACGCCGCACGCGCACGTGGCGGTGCGCGCCGGCTTGTTCGACCTGCAGGCGGTGCTCGCGCTGCTCGCCGCGCGCGGCATCAACGAAGTGCAGGTGGAAGCGGGCGCGACGCTCGCCGGCGCGTTCCTCGCCGCGGGCCTCGTGGACGAGCTGCTGCTGTACGTGGCGCCGGTGATGCTGGGCGAGCGCGCGCGGCCCTTGTTCGAAGGCCTGCACATCGACGCGATGACCGAGCGCCTGGCCATGCGCATCGTCGAGACGCGGCGCATCGGCGACGACGTGCGGGTGCTGCTGCGTCCGCTGCCGGCATGAGCGCGACGTTCCCCGACCACTTCTCCGCCGTCGCGGCCGAATACGCGAGCGCGCGGCCCGAGTATCCCGGCGCGCTGTACGACTGGATCGCCGCGGTCGCACCGTCCGATTGCCTGCTGTGGGAAGCCGGGTGCGGCAGCGGCCAGGCGACGCGCGGGCTGGCGCAGCGCTTCTACCGCGTGCACGCGACCGATCCGAGCGCGGCGCAGGTGGCGCAGGCGCAGGGGCCGGGCAACGCGCGCTTCGCGGTCGAGCCGGGCGAGCGCTGCAGCCTGCCCGACGCGAGCGCCGACGCAGTGTGCGTGGCGCAGGCGCTGCACTGGTTCGACCGGGACGCGTTCTTCGCCGAATGCACGCGCGTGCTCAAGCCCGGCGGGGTGCTGGTGGCCTGGGGTTACCAGGACATCGTCGTGCCGCAGGCGCTGGCCGCCGCGAACGATGCGCTGCAGGACGCGATCCGCCCGTACTGGCCGCCGCAGCGCACGCTGATCGACGAGGCGTACGCCGGCTTCGACTGGCCGTTCCCCGCGATCCGCGTGCCCGAGTTCGAACTGCGCGCCCAGTGGACGCTGCCGCGCCTGCTCGGCTACTTCTCCAGCTATTCGGCGACGCAACGTTATCGCGACGCGCACGGCGGCGCTGATCCCGTGGCCGCGCAGGCGCAGGCGTTCGCGCAGGCCTGGGGCGATCCCGGCATCGTGCGCGAGGTGCGCTGGCCGCTGTTCGTCCACGCGCGGCGGAAGCCGGCCTGATGTTCACGGGCCTGGTCGAAGGCGTGGGCCGGCTCGACGCGCGCGAATCGCGCGGCGGCGACGCGCGCCTGCGGATCGCGGCGGGCACGCTGCCGTTCGACGGCATTACCCTCGGCGAGAGCATCTCGGTCAACGGCGTGTGCCTGACCGTGGTCGCGTTCGACGCCGGCGGCTTCGAGGCCGACGCGTCCAACGAGACGCTCGCGCTCACCACGCTCGGCGTGCTGCCGGTCGGCCACCCGCTCAACCTCGAGCGCGCGATGCGCCCCGACGATCGCCTCGGGGGCCACCTCGTCAGCGGCCACGTCGACGGCGTCGGCCGCGTGCTGTCGGTGGCGCCCGACGCGCGCGCGCAGCGCTGGCGTTTCTCCGCGCCGCCCGCCCTGCTGCGCTACATCGCGCAGAAAGGTTCGATCTGCGTGGACGGGGTGAGCCTGACGGTCAACGCCGTCGACGACGCCGGCTTCGACGTCGCGCTCGTGCCGCATACCGTCGCCCACACCGCATTTTCGGCCACCGTCGCCGGCGACCCCGTCAACCTCGAAGTCGACCTGGTCGCGCGCTACGTCGAGCGGCTGCTGTCGACGGGCGCAGCCGCCACCGGGGCGCCACCCGCCGGAACCCTTGCGCCATGAGCTTCGCCACGATTCCAGAACTCCTCGACGAAATCCGCGCAGGCCGCATGGTCGTGATCGTGGACGACGAGGACCGCGAGAACGAGGGCGACCTGATCATGGCCGCCGAGCTCGTGCGGCCGCAGGACATCAACTTCATGGTCACGCACGCGCGCGGCCTCGTGTGCCTGTCGCTGACGCGCGAACGCTGCCGCCAGCTCGGGCTGCCGCCGATGGTGCGCGACAACACCTCGCCGCACGGCACCAACTTCACCGTGTCGATCGAGGCGGCCGAAGGCGTGACCACCGGCATCAGCGCCTACGACCGCGCGCATACCGTGCGCACCGCGGTGCGTCCCGACGCGTCGGCCGCGGACCTCTCGCAGCCCGGCCACATCTTCCCGCTGCAGGCGCAGCCGGGCGGCGTGCTCAGCCGCGCCGGCCACACCGAGGCGGCGAGCGACCTCGCGCTGCTCGCGGGCCTCGAGCCGGCCGGCGTGCTCGTGGAGATCCTCAACGCCGACGGTTCGATGGCGCGCCGCCCGGAGCTCGAAGTCTTCGCGCGCGAGCACGGCCTGAAGATCGGTTCGATCGAGGACCTGATCCGGCATCGCATCGCCACCGAACACACGGTCGAGCGCGTGGACGCGCGCGACATCGACACCGCGCACGGCCCGTTCCGCCTGCACGCCTATCGCGATCGCCTCGGCCACGGCCTGCACTTCGC
>CBIHRR010000166.1:0-3841 GCA_966212495.1 uncultured Gammaproteobacteria bacterium | reverse complement strand
GGCGCCACCAGGTCCAGCGCCCAGCCGCGGGCCAGGGCGATCCGGCCCCGGGGCGATTCCGGCTCCAGGCGGTCCAGCCGGTAGGTGGGGCAGACCGGCAGGCACAGCCCGCACTGGACGCAGCGGTCCGCCAGGGCCACCAGCGGGTCCGCCGGGTTGGGGCCGTCGTGCGCGGGGGCGGGGGGGTGGAGCGTCGGACCGGCGGGCGGGTTCACGGACGAAAGTCTAAGCCGGCTTGCCCGTGGCCGCCCGGCCCGGTATCATTCCGCCTCTTGTGTTTCCACAACGCGTGGCGACGTTCCGGCGGCCGAGGCCTCCGCAACCAGCCCGACAAGGTATCCATAGCAGACCGCCATGAAGACTTTCACCGCCAAGAACGAGACCGTCCAGCGCGACTGGTACCTCGTCGACGCCGAGGGCAAGACCCTGGGTCGCCTCGCCTCCGAGCTCGCCCGCCGCCTGCGCGGCAAGCACAAGCCCGTGTTCACCCCGCACGTCGACACCGGCGATTACATCGTCGTGATCAACGCCGAGAAGGTCGCGGTCACCGGCAAGAAGCTGCAGGACAAGATGTACCACCGGTTCACCGGCTACATCGGCAACCTGAAGTCCGAGAACCTCGCCCAGGCGCTTGAGCGCCACCCGGAGCGCGTGATCGAGACCGCGGTCAAGGGCATGCTGCCGAAGAATCCGCTCGGCCGCGCCATGTACCGCAAGCTCAAGGTGTACAAGGGTGCCGAGCATCCGCACGCCGCCCAGCAGCCGCAGCCGCTCGACATCTAAGGTAAGAACATGGCAACCACTCAGAATTACGGTACCGGCCGCCGCAAGTCCTCCACCGCGCGCGTGTTCCTGCGCAAGGGCAGCGGCGCCATCATCATCAACGACCGCTCGATCGAGGACTTCTTCGGCCGCGAGACCGCGCGCATGATCGTGCGCCAGCCGCTCGAGCTGACCAAGTCGACCGACAAGTTCGACGTCATGGCCACGGTCGAGGGCGGTGGCACCACCGGCCAGGCCGGCGCGATCCGCCTGGGCATCGCCCGCGCGCTGGTCGAGTACGACGAGTCGCTGAAGTCCGAGCTGCGCAAGGCCGGGTTCATGACCCGCGACGCGCGCGAGGTCGAGCGCAAGAAGGTCGGCCTGCACAAGGCCCGCCGCGCGACCCAGTTCTCCAAGCGTTAACGGAGTTGGTCGCCGGAGCATGGCTCCGGCGCTACAATCCAGCCTTATAGCCCCGTCGCCAAGCGGTAAGGCACCTGACTCTGACTCAGGCATTCGGTGGTTCGAATCCATCCGGGGCTGCCAGACCCGAAGAAGCCCGCCCGCAAGGCGGGCTTCTTCTTTTCGCGGCGCGCATGCGCGGGCCACAGGCGCGACAATGGCCGCTGGCCCCCAGCGTGCCCTCGCCGCCGATGTTCCCCCCTCCGTACACGCCCCCCGCCGCGTTGCTCTCGCAACTGCGCGGCCACGGCCACGCCGTCCTCGAACCCGAAGCCGCCGCCGCGCTGTGCGGCACGCGCCTGGCCGACCTGCAGGCGCTCGCGCCTTCGTGGGACGCGCTGCCGCCCGACACCTACCTGCGCGACGGCGGCCGCTATCGCCACCGCCGGCACGCCTGCTTCGTGGTCGGGCCGGACGGCGTCGAGCCGGCGCCGCATCGCGCGCACTGGCAGTCGCTGGACTACAACGCCCTGCACGGCGGCATGCGCCGCTGGTTCGAGCCGGTGGCGGGCGACATCGCGGCCGCGCCCGCTTGGCAGGCGCTGCTGTCCGGCCTGGCCGGACTGTGCTCGCGCCTGCGCGACGAGCGCCGCTGGTTCGTCGAGGCGCACCAGTTCCGCATCGATACCGCGGGCGGCATCGGTCGGCCCACGCCGGAGGGCGCGCATCGCGATGGCGTCGATTTCGTGGCCGTGTTCCTGGTCGCGCGCGCGGGCATCAAGGGCGGCGAGACCCGCGTGTTCGCCGCCGACGGCCCGGAAGGGCAGCGTTTCACGTTGACACGTCCATGGTCCCTGCTGCTGCTCGACGACGCCCGCGTGATCCACGAATCGACCCCGATCACGCCCGAAGGCGCGCCCGGCGACGAGGCGCCCGCCGCGCGCGCGCATCGCGACACGCTGGTGCTGACCTTCCGCGCCGGCGGCTTCCAGGGCGACGCGGCTACAATCGCGGACTGAACGGAGGAACGCGATGAAGCTCGGAAGTCTCAAGGAAGGCGGCCGCGACGGCACCCTGGTGGTGGTCTCGCGCGACCTCGCGCGCGCGGTGCGCGCCACCGGCATCGCGCCGACGCTGCAGCGCGCGCTGGAGGACTGGGAGAACGCCGCGCCGCGCCTGGCCGCGCTCGCCGCCGCGCTCGAGGACGGCAGTGCCGACGGCGCCTTCGACCTCGACATGATCGCGCTGGCGGCGCCGCTGCCGCGCGCCTACGAATTCGTCGACGGCAGCGCCTACCTGCCGCACGTCGCCCGCGTGCGCCGCGCGCGCGGCGCCGAGGTGCCCGAGAGCTTCTACACCGATCCGCTGATGTACCAGGCCACCAGCGCCGGCTTCAACGGCCCGCGCGACCCGGTGCGCGTCGTCGACGAGGCCTATGGCATCGACCTCGAGGCCGAGATCGTCGTGGTCACCGACGACGTGCCGATGGCGGTCACGCCGGAGCAGGCCGCCTCGCACATCCAGCTCATCGGCCTGGTCAACGACGTCTCGCTGCGCAACCTGATCCCGCCGGAGCTGGCGAAGGGGTTCGGCTTCCTGCAGTCCAAGCCGCGTTCGACCCTGTCGCCGGTGTTCGTGACGCCGGACGAGCTGGGGGACGCCTGGCGCGGCAACAAGTTGCACCTGCCGCTGGTGACCCACATCAACGGCGAATGGTTCGGCGCGCCGGAGGCGGGCGTCGACATGCAGTTCGACTTCGCGCAGCTGGTGGCGCACGTGGCGAAGACGCGGCCGTTGTCGGCGGGCACGATCGTCGGTTCCGGCACCATCGCCAACGAGGACACGAGCCTCGGCGCGTCGTGCTTCGCCGAGAAGCGCACGGTCGAGACGCTGGAAACCGGCAAGCCGGTGACGCCGTTCCTGTCGTTCGGCGACCTGGTGCGGATCGAGATGCTCGACCGCGACGGGAACAGCCTGTTCGGCGCGATCGAGCAGCGCATCGAGCGGCAGCAAGCCCCCTGACCGCAGGCGCCCCGGCCCGGGCGCCGCAAGGAGACGCGATGGACAAGCTGTGCCTGTTCTCCTACTGGCGTTCGAGCGCGGCCTATCGCGTGCGCATCGGCCTGAACCTGAAAGGGCTGCCGTACGACATCATGCCGGTACACCTGCTGCGCGACGGCGGCGAGCAGCATGCCGAAGCCTTCCGCGAGGCGAATCCGCAGGGCCTGGTCCCGGTGCTGCAGCACGGCCAGCGGATGCTCCGGCAGTCGATGTCGATCCTCGAGTACCTGGACGAGATGTGGCCGGAACCCTCGCTGCTGCCGGCCACGGCGCGCGACCGCCAGCGCGTGCGCGCGCTGTCGCAGGTGATCGCCTGCGACATCCACCCGCTCAACAACCTGCGCGTGCTGCAGTACCTGGAGCGCGAGTGGGGCGTGCCGCAGGCCGAGCGCGACGGCTGGACGCGGCACTGGATCGAGGACGGCTTCGCCGCGCTCGAGGCGATGCTGCACCAGCATCCGTCGACCGGCCGCTACTGCGACGGCGACACGCCGACCATGGCCGACTGCTGCCTGGTGCCGCAGGCCTACAATGCGCGCCGCTTCGGCATCGACATCGCCGCGTACCCGACGATCGCGCGCGTCGAGCAGGCCTGCCTGGCCCTGCCCGAATTCGA
>CBIHRR010000165.1:0-3877 GCA_966212495.1 uncultured Gammaproteobacteria bacterium | reverse complement strand
CTGCACATCTGGCCGCGCGGCCGGTACATGTGCATCGCGCTGCCCAACGACGAGCGCACGTTCACGGTCACGCTGTTCATGGCGCTGCATGCGGACGGCAGCGGCGACCCGGACTTCGACGCCGTGTCCGACGCGGCCTCGGCGCGCGCGCTGTTCGAGCGCGACTTCGCCGACGCCCTGCCCCTGATCCCGGCGCTGGAACACGACTTCGAGGCCAATCCCACCGGCACGCTCGCCACCCTCTACCTGGACCGCTGGCACCTCGGCGGCCAGGCGGTGCTGCTCGGCGACGCCGCGCACGCGATGGTGCCCTTCCACGGCCAGGGCATGAACTGCGCCTTCGAGGATTGCGTGGCGCTGGCCGACCACGTCGCCGCCGCGCCGACGCTGGAAGCCGCGTTCGCCGCGTTCGAGGCCCAGCGCCTGCCGGATGCCCGCGCGATCCAGGCGATGGCGCTCGAGAACTACATCGAGATGCGCGACCTCGTCGACGATGCGGATTTCCTCCTGCAGCGCGAACTCGAGCAGGCACTGCACGCGCGCCACCCGGCGCGCTTCGTGCCGCACTACACGATGGTGACGTTCATGCGCATTCCCTACGCGCTGGCCCACCAGCGCAGCGAGCTCCAGCGCGGCATCCTCGTCGAGGCGACGCGCGGGCTGCGTTCGCTCGAAGGCGTGGACTGGGCCACGGTGGACGCCGCGGTCGAACGCCTGCTGCCGCCGCTCGCCGATGCACCGGCCTGAGTCGCAGCCGGTGAGCCGGCCATGGGCGAGGATGCCGGCCTGATGAGCGGCAGCTTCCTGTTCTACGACCTGGAAACCTTCGACGTCGACCCGCAGCGGTCGCGCATCGCCCAGTTCGCGGCGATCCGCACCGACGAGGCCCTGGCCGAAATCGAAGCGCCTATCGACTTCATGGTGCGCCCGGCCGACGACCTGCTGCCGTCGCCCGGCGCGGCCCTGGTCACCGGCATCGCCCCGCAGCGCGCCCAGCGCGAGGGCGTCAACGAGGCGGAGGCCTTCGCCCGCATCGCCGACGCCATGGCGCGCCCCGGCACCTGCACCCTGGGCTACAACTCGCTGCGTTTCGACGACGAATTCGTGCGCAACGGCCTGTTCCGCAACTTCCACGACCCGTACGAACGCGAGTGGCGCAACGGCAACTGCCGCTGGGACCTGCTCGACGTGCTGCGGCTTGCGCATGCGTTGCGTCCCGATGGACTGCAATGGCCGTTGCGCGAGGACGGCAACGCCTCGTTCCGCCTGGAGCACCTCGCGCTGGCCAACGGCGTGCGCCAGGGCGATGCGCACGAGGCGCTGTCCGACGTGCGCGCGCTGATCGGCCTGGCGCGCCTGTTGCGTGCCGCCCAGCCGAAGTTCTGGGACTACGCGCTGCGCCTGCGCGACAAGCGCTACGCCGGCAGCCTGCTCGACCCGATCGCGATGAACCCCGTGCTGCACGTCTCGCAGCGCTACCCGGCCGCGCGGCTGTGCGCCGCCGCCGTCGTGCCGCTGGCGCGGCATCCGCGCTACGACGGCCGCGTGATCGTGTTCGACCTGGATGCCGATCCCGCGCAGGTGCTCGACCTCGACGCCGACGCCATCGCGGCCCGGCTGTTCGTGCGGCGCGAGGACCTGCCCGAGGGCGTCGAACGCATCGCGCTGAAGGAAGTGCACCTCAACCGCAGCCCGGCGCTGGTGGCGTGGAACCACCTGCGCGACGGCGACTTCGAACGGCTGTCCATCGACCGCGCCGCGATCGAGGGTCGCGCCGGCCGCCTGCGCGCGGCCGGGCCGGCACTGGCCGAGAAGATCCGGCAGGTGCATGCGCTGGAACGCGAACGGGCGCCGGCCGATCCGGATGCCTCGCTGTACGACGGATTCCTGCCGGACGCCGACCGGCGCCGCTGCGCGCAGGTGCGCGCGACGCCGCCGCAGCTGCTCGGCAGCCAGGCATTCGGCTTCTCGCAGCCGCGCCTGGAGGAACTGCTGTTCCGCTATCGCGCGCGCAACTGGCCCGAACTCCTGGCCCCCGCCGAGCGCGAGCGCTGGGACGCCTTCCGGCGCGCACGGCTGGCGCCCGGCTCCGGGCTGGCCTCGCCCGACCTCGCGCGCTTCGACACCGATCTCGCGGCGCTGCGCGTCCAGCATGCCGGCGACGCGACGAAGCTGGCGCTGCTGGACGAACTGGAGGCATGGCGCGTGCACATCGCCGTGCCAGGAGCCTCCGCGTGAGCGCCTACTTCAGCCCGAAGTCCTTCGCCTTCCTGCGCGGCATCGCCCGGCACAACGAGCGCGCCTGGTTCCATGCGCACAAGGCCGACTACGAGGCGCATGTCCGCGCGCCGTTCCAGCGCCTGCTCGGCGACCTGCAGCCGGCGCTCGCGGCGATCAGCAGCCACTACCGCTCCGATCCGCGCGCGGTGGGCGGCTCGATGTTCCGCATCCAGCGCGACACGCGCTTTTCCGGCGACAAGGCGCCGTACAAGGGCTGGCAGGGCGCGCGCCTCTTCCACGAGCGCCGGCGCGAAGTCGCCGCGCCGTCGTTCTACGTGCATCTCGAGCCCGGCGGCTGCTTCGTCGGCGCGGGCCTGTGGCATCCGGAGACGCACACCCAGCGCCGCGTGCGCCAGTTCATCTACGAGAACCCCGCCGGCTGGGAGCGCGCCGCGCACGCGCCCGCCTTCCGCAAGCGCTACGACCTCGGCGCGGACGACATGCTGGTCCGCAATCCGCACGGCTTCCCGGCGGACTTCCCGTTCATCGAGGACCTGCGGCGGCGCAACTTCACCGCCTGGCGCGGCATCGACGAGGCCACGATGACCGGTCCGCGCCTGCGCCAGGCGATCGAACGCGACCTCGCCGCGCTGGCGCCCTTCGTGGATTACCTCTGCGCGGCGCTGGACCTGGAGTTCTGAGCGACTGAAGGCGCGCCAACGCGGGAATCCGCCGGGGCCTTCGCGCGGCGCCACTGCACGTCGCATGCACGCGCCCATCGCTAGCGTGGCGTGTCGTCCATCGAAAAATCCCCCCGCATGAAGATCGCCCAGATCGCCCCCTTGTGCGAAGCCGTGCCGCCGCCGCTCTACGGCGGCACCGAACGCATCGTCGCGTGGCTCACCGACGCGCTGGTCGACCTGGGCCACGAGGTCACCCTGTTCGCTTCGGCCGACTCGCACACGCGCGCCCGGCTGGTGCCCGCCCGCGATTGCGCGATCCGCATGGATCCGGCGCCGCTGAAGTCCGACCTCGCCGCCCACCTCGCGATGCTGCACCAGGTCCGCGCGCGCGCCGCCGAGTTCGACGTGCTGCATTTCCACATCGACCTGCTGCACTTCCCGATGTTCGAGGAATTCGCCGGGCGCACCCTCACCACCCTGCACGGCCGCCTCGACCTCAAGGACCTCGAGCACGCGTACCGCCGCTGGCCCGCCTATCCGCTGGTTTCGATCTCCGACGACCAGCGCAGGCCCCTGCCCTTCGCCAACTGGCGCGGCACGGTGCACCACGGCATGCCCGAGTCGCTGCTGCCGTTCAGCCCGCGCGCCAACGGCGGCTACCTCGCCTTCCTCGGGCGCATCTCGCCGGAAAAGCGGCCGGACCGCGCGATCGCGATCGCCCGCGCCACCGGCATGCCGTTGCGCATCGCGGCCAAGGTCGACGACGCCGACCGCCACTACTTCCGCGAGTCCATCGAGCCGCTGCTCGACGACCCGCTCGTCGAGTTCGTCGGGGAAATCGGCGACGCCGACAAGGCCCGCTTCCTCGGCGACGCGGCGGCCCTGCTGTTCCCGATCGACTGGCCCGAGCCGTTCGGGCTGGTGATGATCGAGGCGATGGCCTGCGGCACGCCGGTCGTCGCCTGGAACCGCGG
>CBIHRR010000164.1:0-3938 GCA_966212495.1 uncultured Gammaproteobacteria bacterium | reverse complement strand
TCGGTCACGCCGCCGTGGGTGGCCCAGCGGGTGTGGCCGATGCCCAGCCGTGCGTGGAAGTGCTCGGCCTCGGCGGCCGCTTCCATCTCGGAGACGCGACCCGTGCGGCGGACGCGGCGGACATCGCCGCCGTCCACCACCGCGATGCCCGCGGAGTCGTAGCCCCGGTATTCCAGCCGCTTCAGGCCTTCGATCAACACCGGGACCACGTCGCGATCCGCGATCGCACCGACGATTCCGCACATGGGCCGGGTCTCCTTGGCTGGGCTGGCTGGACAGGGCACCCAGTTTAGCCGTCCCGGCCGTCCGCCGGACGTGTCCGCCGGACACCCGGACACCGGTCGCCGGAAAAAATCCCAGCAACGGCAACGCTTTGGGCTTGGCACGCATCCTGCTTTGGAACAGGCAGGACCGCAGCAGCCACAGGAACCCGATGAGCATCCGCGATACCGCCGCACAGGACCGCCCCGTCGCCAACGGCGGCACCCAGCGCAACCGCAAGCGCCGCCAGGCCCTCGTCGTGGGCGGCATCGCGGTGGGCGTGCTGCTGCTCGCCGCCTGGCTCGTTTCGGGCTGGGCGGCGGGCAGCCGTTCGTTCGATGCGTCGCGGGTACGCATCGCCGAGGTCAAGCGCGGCGACCTGGTCCGCGACATCTCCGCCGACGGGCGCGTGATCGCGGCCAACAGCCCGACCCTGTACGCCATCGCCGGCGGGACGGTCACGCTGAAGGTCGTGGCCGGCGACGTCGTCAAGCAGGGCGATGCGCTCGCAGAGATCGACAGCCCGGAGCTGCGCAGCCGGCTCGCGCAGGAAGAAGCCACGCTGGCCAGCGTCGAGGCCGAGGCCAGCCGCGCCGCGCTCGACGCCGAGCTCTCGCGCTCCTCCGCGCGCAAGGCGCTGGACCAGGCGCAGATCACCCGCCAGGCCGCCGCGCGCGACCTGGAACGCAACCGCAAGGCCTACGACGGCGGCGCCGTCGCGCAGGTGGACGTGGCCCGCTCGGAGGACGCGCTCAAGAGCGCCGACATCGGCCTGCAGCACGCCCAGCAGGACTTCGGCCTGCAATCGAAGGGCGCAGGCCTGGACATCCGCAACAAGCGCCTGCTCGCCGACCGCCAGCGCGAAGTCGTCGCCGAGATGCAACGCCAGGTGGACGCGCTGACGCTGCGCGCGCCCTTCGACGGCCAGGTCGGCCAGGTGCAGGTCGCGCAGCGCGCCAACGTCGCCATCAACGCGCCGGTGCTGAGCGTGGTGGACCTGGCGAAGTTCGAAGTCGAGATCAAGGTGCCGGAAAGCTTCGCGCGCGACCTCGGCATCGGCATGCCCGCACAGCTCACCAGCGGCGCCGGCCAGCCGTTCCCCGGCGAGGTCGCCGCCGTGTCGCCCGAAGTCGTGAACGGCGAAGTCGTCGCGCGCCTGCGCTTCAAGGACAAGCAGCCGCCGGGCCTGCGCCAGAACCAGCGCCTGTCGGCACGGATCCTGCTCGACACGCGCCGCAACGTGCTGATGGTCGATCGTGGCCCGTTCCTGGAGCAGGGCGGCGGCACCAGCGCCTACGTCATGGACGGCGACACCGCGGTCAAGCGCCCGATCCAGACCGGGGCCAGCAGCCTTGGCGCGGTCGAGATCGTGTCCGGCGCGAAGGAGGGCGACCGCATCGTCGTCTCCGGCAGCGACCTGTTCGGCGACGCCGAGCGCGTCGTCATCAACTGACTTTCCCCCAAGACAACCGAATCCAGAAGAGGAACTCCCCATGCTCGAGATGCGCCAGGTCAGCAAGGTCTACCGCACCGAACTCGTCGAGACGCACGCCCTGCGCGCGCTGGACCTGCACGTGCGCGAAGGCGAATTCGTCGCGGTCACCGGCCCCTCGGGCTCGGGCAAGACCACCTTCCTCAACATCGCGGGACTGCTGGAGACGTTCACCGGCGGCACCTACCTGCTCGACGACCAGGACGTCAGCGGCCTGTCCGACGATGCGCGCTCGAAGCTGCGCAACCAGAAGATCGGCTTCATCTTCCAGAGCTTCAACCTGATCCCCGACCTCAACCTGTTCGACAACTGCGACGTGCCGCTGCGCTACCGCGGCATGAACGCGGCCGAGCGCAAGCGCCGCATCGACGAGGCGCTGGGCCAGGTCGGCCTCTCCTCTCGCATGAAGCACTTCCCGGCCGAACTGTCGGGCGGCCAGCAGCAGCGCGCGGCGATCGCGCGCGCGCTCGCCGGCACGCCGCGCCTGCTGCTCGCCGACGAACCGACGGGCAACCTCGATTCGCAGATGGCGCGCGGCGTGATGGAGCTGCTGGAGGACATCAACGCCAAGGGCACGACCATCGTGATGGTGACGCACGACCCGGAGCTCGCCGCGCGCGCGCAGCGCAACGTGCACATCGTCGACGGCATGGCCACCGACCTGAGCGTCGAGCCGAGCCTGAGCCGGCTGGCGTCGGCGTCGCTGGCCGAAACCCAGGGCTGAGGAGGAGAACCCCATGTTCGCCTACTACTTCGACCTCGCCCTGCGCAGCTTCCGGCGCAACAAGGTCCTGACCGCGCTGATGGTGCTGGCGATCGCGCTTGGCATCGGCGCGAGCATGACCACGCTGACGATCTTCCATGTGCTGTCGGGCGATCCGATCCCGCAGAAGAGCGACCGGCTGTTCACGCCGCAGCTCGATCCCGCGACCATGAACGGCTACACCGCGGGCGAGGAACCCGAGGACCAGTTCACCCGCTACGACGCCGAGGAACTGCTGCGCCAGAAGCACGGCCTGCGCCAGGCCATGATGACCGGCGGCAGCGTCGCGGTGGAGCCGCAGAAGGCGGGCCTGGACCCGTTCTACGTCGACGCGCGCTACAACAGCGCCGATTTCTTCGCCATGTTCGACACGCCCTTCCTCTACGGCGGCGGCTGGACCGCGACCGAGGACCAGCGCCGCGACCGCGTCGTCGTGATCGCGAAGGAGCTCAACGACAAGGTGTTCGGCGGCGCCAACAGCGTCGGCAAGTCGATCCGCATGAACGGCAACGAGATGCGCGTGGTCGGCGTGCTCGACAAGTGGCGCCCGGCGCCGAAGTTCTACGACGTCAACTCCAACCGGTTCGGCGAGCCGGAGCTGGCCTACATCCCGTTCTCGACCTCGCGCGACCTGAAGCTGGACCGCAACGGCAGCATGAACTGCTGGGACAGCTCGACCAGCGACGACCCCGAGGGCGAGACCGGCGTCAATGCGCCCTGCACCTGGATCCAGTACTGGGTGGAGCTCGAATCGCCGGCGAAGGCGGACGAGTACCTGCAGTACCTGCGCAACTATTCCGACCAGCAGCGCGCCAACGGCCGCTACCAGCGCCCGACGAATGTCCGGCTGCGCAACGTCATGGCCTGGCTGGACTACCAGAAGGTCGTGCCCAGCGACGTGCGCATGCAGGTGTGGCTGGCGTTCGGCTTCCTGCTGGTGTGCCTGCTCAACACCGTCGGCCTGCTGCTCGCCAAGTTCCTGCGCCGCGCCAGCGAGATCGGCGTGCGCCGCGCGCTCGGCGCCTCGCGCCGCGCGATCTTCGCGCAGTGCCTGGTCGAGGCCGGCACGGTCGGCCTCGCCGGCGGCATCCTCGGCCTCGGCCTGGCCTGGCTCGGCCTGTGGGCGATCCGCCAGCAGCCGACGGGATTCGCCGACCTCATCCACCTGGACGTGCCGATGCTCGCGACGACCTTCGTGCTCGCGATCGTCGCCAGCGTGCTCGCCGGCCTCGTGCCGGCGTGGCAGGCCTGCCAGGTGACGCCCGCCATGCAGCTCAAGTCGCAGTAACGCGCCCCTTTCCGGAGAATCCACATGGAACTGCGCCCCATCCTCTCCACGCTGCGCCGGCACAAGACCGCCTCCGCGCTGATCGTGCTCGAGATCGCGCTGAGCTGCGCGATCATCTGCAACGCCCTGTTCCT
>CBIHRR010000163.1:0-3949 GCA_966212495.1 uncultured Gammaproteobacteria bacterium | reverse complement strand
GGGCCTATGTTGGGGGGGGGCCCGGCCGCGGCGGGCGCCGCGCCCGACGCGCCGGCCGCGACTGGCGCGGTGGTGCCCGGACCAACCGCGCGCGCCGCGGCCGTGCCCGGCGCCGCGGCTGCGGCGTCGGGGACGACTTCGATCGCGATGTCGCGCGTGCGGTCCATCATCGGCTCAGCGGGCGTAGACGTCGGTCGCCGGGAAGAAATACGCGATCTCGATCGCGGCGTTCTCCAGCGAGTCGGAACCGTGCACGGCGTTGGCGTCGATCGAATCGGCGAAGTCGGCGCGGATGGTGCCGGCCGCGGCGTCCTTCGGATTGGTCGCGCCCATCAGCTCGCGGTTCTTCAGCACCGCGCCCTCGCCCTCGAGCACCTGGATCATCACCGGGCCGGAGCTCATGAATTCGACCAGCGCGGCGAAGAACGGACGCTCGCGGTGGACGGCATAGAAGCCTTCGGCTTCCTGCTTCGAGAGGTGCTTCATCTTCGCGGCGACGACCTTCAGGCCGTTCTTCTCGAAACGCGAATAGATTTCGCCGATGACGTTCTTCGCGACGGCATCGGGCTTGACGATCGACAGGGTGCGCTCCAGCGCCATTGGAAAACTCTCCGGATAGGCGGGCGACCGAACCCCATCCCCGATGGGGTCGAGCACCCGAGGATAACAGAAAAACCCGCGTGGGAACGCGGGTTTAGCCGACATGGCTACGGTAATTCTAACGCATCCGGTCGCAACCGGGCGAATCGGGTGCACGGCATTTGGCGGGCGGACAGGACGCGTTGACGCACCTCCCTGCCCGGACTAGTATCAAACAATCGTTTGATTCATGACCGGGGCACGATTCGTGGCGACCACTGCCTTCTCCACCAAGGACCGCATCCTCGGCGCCGCCGAGGAACTCTTCGCCCAGCACGGCTTTGCCGGCACCTCGCTGCGCCAGGTCACCAGCCGGGCGGACGTCAACATCGCCGCGGTCAACTACCACTTCGGCAGCAAGGAAAACCTCGTCAACGAGGTATTCCGCCGGCGGATGGACGAGATGAGCGCGCAACGCGTGGCCCGGCTGGAGGCCGCGATGGCCGACGGCGCCTGCGACCTGGAAGCCGTGCTGGCCGCCTTCGTCGAACCCGCCCTGGCGATGGCCCAGGACCGCCACGGCGGCGGCGCCTTCATCCGCGTCATCGCGCGCGCCTACGCGGAGAAGAACGACAGCCTGCGCAAGTTCCTGTCCGACCAGTACGGCCACGTGCCGCGCGCCTTCGCCCGCGCGATCGCGCGCTGCCTGCCGGACCTGCCGAAGGACCAGCTGTACTGGCGCCTCGACTTCCTGTCCGGGGCGCTGACCTATGCGATGGCCGACTTCGGGATGATCAAGCGCCCGTCCGGGTCCAGCGAATCGGCCCACCGTGAACGCGCCGCGCGCGAACTGATCCGCTTCGCCGTCGCCGGCTTCACTTCCTGACTTGTCTTTTTTATCAAAGAGATAGCGAACATGCCTGAGAAATTGCTTGTGCGGCGCGCGGCGGTGCTGGGCGCCGGCGTGATGGGCGCGCAGATCGCCGCCCACCTCACCAACGCGGGCGTCGACACGGTGCTGTTCGACCTCGCCGCGAAGGACGGCGCGCCCGACGGCGTGGTGCTCAAGGCCATTGCGAACCTCGGCAAGCTCTCGCCCGCCCCGCTGGCCTCGAAGGCGCTGGCCGACGCGATCGTGCCGGCGAATTACGAGACCGGCCTCGCCCTGCTCGAAGGCTGCGACCTGGTCATCGAGGCAATCGCCGAGCGCATGGACTGGAAGCAGGACCTGTACCGGCGCATCGCCCCGCACGTCCCGGCGCACGCGGTGCTCGCCAGCAACACCTCCGGCCTGGGCATCAACGCACTGGCCGAAGTGCTGCCCGAGGAGATGCGGCATCGCTTCTGCGGCGTGCACTTCTTCAACCCGCCGCGCTACATGCACCTGGCCGAACTGATCCCGGCGCGCACGACCGACCCCGCGTTGCTCGATGCGCTCGAGGCCTTCCTCACCACCACGCTCGGCAAGGGCGTGGTCCGCGCCAAGGACACGCCGAACTTCATCGGCAACCGGATCGGCGTGTTCTCGATCCTGGCGACGATGCACCACACCGCGGCCTTCGGCCTGGGCTTCGACACCGTCGACGCGCTGACCGGGCCGGCGATCGGCCGGCCGAAGTCGGCGACCTACCGCACCGCCGACGTCGTGGGCCTGGACACGATGGCGCACGTGATCGGCACGATGGCCGACACCCTGCCCGACGATCCCTGGCACCGGCACTTCGCCGCGCCCGCGTGGCTGCAGGCGCTGGTCGCGAAGGGCGCGCTCGGACAGAAGACCGGCGCGGGCATCTACACCAAGCGCGGCAAGGACATCCTGGTGCTCGACCTGGGCGCGAAGGATTACCGTCCCGGCGCCGCCGACGTCGCTCCCGAAGTCGCCGCGATGCTGAAGGAAAGGGATCCGGCGAAGAAGTTCGCCGCGCTGCGCGCCAGCGAACATCCGCAGGCGCAGTTCCTGTGGTCGGTGTTCCGCGACCTGTTCCACTACAGTGCCTACCACCTGGCCGACATCGCCGAGACCGCGCGCGACGTCGACCTCGCGATCCGCTGGGGCTACGGCTGGTCGCTCGGCCCGTTCGAGACCTGGCAGGCCGCCGGCTGGCGACAGGTCGCGGAGTGGATCGCCGATGACATCGTGGCCGGCAAGGCCATGGCCGATGCGCCCCTGCCCGACTGGGTGTTCGACGGCCGCGACGGCGTGCACGGCGCCGAGGGCAGCTACAGCCCCGGTCGCAACGCGAAGCTGCCGCGCTCCGCCCTGCCCGTCTACCGACGCCAGCGCTTCCCCGATCCGGTGCTGGGCGAACGCGCCGATCCGGGCGAAACCGTGTTCGAGAACGATGGCGTGCGCGCGTGGCACGACGGCGACGGCGTGCTGGTCGCCTCGTTCCGCACCAAGATGCACACCGTCGACGACCAGGTGATGGCGGGCCTGCAGCAGGCCATCGCCATCGCGGAAAACGACTTCCGGGCGATGGTGGTGTGGCAGCCGTCCGAGCCGTTCTCCGCCGGCGCCAACCTCGCCGGCGCGCTCGGACTGCTGCAGGCGGGCAACGTCGCCGGCTTCGAGGCGATGGTCGCCAACTTCCAGGCCACCAGCCAGCGCATCAAGTACGCGCAGGTGCCGGTGGTCGCGGCGGTGCGCGGGCTCGCGCTCGGCGGCGGCTGCGAATTCCAGATGCACGCCGCGCGCACCGTGGCGCACCTGGAAAGCTACATCGGCCTGGTGGAAGCCGGCGTCGGCCTGCTGCCTGCCGGCGGCGGCCTCAAGGAACTCGCCGTGCGCGCGTCGCAGGCCGCCGGCGCCGACGGCGACGTATTCGCGCAGCTCAAGAAGGTCTTCGAGACGGTCGCGATGGCGAAGGCTTCGACCTCGGCGATCGAGGCGAAGGAACTGGGCCTGCTGCGCGAGGGCGACATCGTTTCGTTCCATCCGCACGAATTGCTGCACATCGCGCGCGGCCAGGCACTCGCGCTCGCCGACCGCAGCTACCGCGCGCCGATGCCGGCGCGCCGCGTGCGCGTGGCCGGCGACGTCGGCATCGCCACCTTCCGCATGCTGCTGGTGAACATGCTCGAGGGCCGCTTCATCAGCGAATACGACGCCGAGATCGCCACCCGCATCGCCACCGTGCTGTGCGGTGGCGAAGTCGACCGCAACGCGCTGGTGGACGAGGACTGGCTGCTGCGGCTGGAGCGCGAGCACTTCGTCGCGCTCGCGCAGCAGGAGAAGACCCAGGCCCGGATCGCGCACATGCTTGCGAGCGGCAAGCCGCTCAGGAACTAAGAGCGGGAACGGGGAACAGGGAACGGGGAACTGTCGTTCCTCGCACCCGCCCCCACGATATTCCGCTCCCGCTCCCGCTCC
>CBIHRR010000162.1:0-3967 GCA_966212495.1 uncultured Gammaproteobacteria bacterium | reverse complement strand
CGCCGCCGACGGCGCCGAGCCCGCCGCGCCCGAGCCGACGGCCTCCGGCGTCGCCGAGCCCGCCGCGGACGACGGCGACCAGCCGGCCGACGCCGGCGCCGAGCCCGCGCCGGATCCGGAGCCGGCCGCCCCCGCTCCCGACGATGGAGGGCCCGGGAAATGAGCCGCCGCAAGATGGCCGTCAAGGACCTCAACTTCAACAACACCGGGTCCTGGCCCCGGGAATACAAGCTCATCTTCTGCGGCATCGTCGCGGTGGTCATCATCGCGCTCGCCTGGTGGCTGTTCATCCGCGGCAAGACCGAGGAGCTGACCGGGCTGGAAAAGCAGGAAACGGACCTGCGCGCCGAATTCGAGAAGAAGCAGGGCCGCGCCTCCAACCTCGAGCCGCTGAAGCTGCAGCTCGCGCAGATGGAACAACAGCTGCAGCAGATGCTGCGCCAGTTGCCCAGCAAGACCGAAATGCCCGACCTGATCGTGGACATCTCGCAGACCGCGCTCGCCACCGGCCTGACCAGCGAGCTGTTCCGCCCGGGCCGCGAGGTGCCGCGCGAGTTCTACGCCGAGAAGCCCATCGCGCTGCGCATGGTCGGCAGCTACCACCAGTTCGGCGCGTTCGTCAGCGGCGTCGCCTCCCTGCCGCGCGTGGTGATCCTCACCATGCACGACATCTCCCTGCGCCCGAAGTACCCGTCGCGCGCGGGCATCCGCCGCGACATCCCGCTGGTGCTGTCGGGCACGGTCAAGACCTACCGCTACCTCGACGAGAAAGAGCCGGGCGGCGTGAAGATCAAGAAGGCCAAGCCGAAGAAGGGGAAGCGCTGACATGCGCGCGCATCGCAGCTTCGCCCGCCGGATCGCCGCAGCCGCGCTCGTGCTGCTCGCCGCCACGCTGCTCGGCGCCTGCGGCCGCAGCGTGACCAGCGGCCCCGGCGACGCCTCCAACCTGCAGAAGTGGGTCGCCGAGGTGAAGAAGCGCCCGGCGCCCGCGCTCGAACCGCTGCCGGTGATGCAGCAGTTCGAAACCTTCGAATACGCCGCGCAGTCGCTGCGCGACCCGTTCAGCAATGCGTTCTCCGCGGAGAGCGGCGCCGGCGGACCGCGCCCCGACCCGAACCGGCGCAAGCAGCCGCTCGAGGAGTTCCCGCTCGACGGCCTGCACATGGTCGGCACGATCGGGCAGGGCGCCGCGCTGGAGGCCCTGGTGCGCGCGCCGGACAAGGTGACCTACCGCGTGCGCCCGGGCATGTACCTGGGGCAGAGCGACGGACGCGTCACGGGCGTGTCCGCGGACAGGATCGAACTGGTCGAACTCGTGCCGGACGGCGCGGGCGGCTGGCTGGAGCGGCCGGCGGCGATTTCGCTGGAAGCAAAATGAAATTCGGGGGACCGACGATGACCTTCACCCTTGCCCATCGCATGCGGAACGCCCGCCGGACGCCCACCCGGGCGGTCGCGGCCGGGCTCGCTGCCGGCCTGCTCGCCGCGCTCGGCGGCCTGCAGGCCGCGCCGCTGCCCGCGCAGGCACTGCCCGCCGTCGCCCAGGCCGCCACGACGCTGGCCGTCGACCCGTCGCGCTCGATTCCGGGCGCGCTGACGGTGTCGCGGATCGACTTCAAGCGCGGCGACAACGGCGCCGGCCAGCTCATCGTGCGGTTCAGCGGCGACGGCGCGATGCCCGACCTGCATCCGGCCGGCTCGCGCCTGGTGGTCGACATCGCCAACGCCACGCTGCCGCCGCAACTGCAGAAACCCATCGACGTGAGCGACTTCGCCACGCCCGTGATGCGCATCGCCCCGAGCCGCGCAGGGGTGGGCACGCGCATCGTGCTCGACACCCGCGGCTCGGTGTCGCCGATGGCGTACCAGACCGGCAACGACTACATCGTCGAGGTCGCGCCGCGCGCCGTCGCCGCCGCGCCGGCGGCCGCAGGCAGCGCGGGCGCCGATGCCACCGGCGCCGAGCCGGCGTACAGCGGCCAGCGCGTCACGTTCAACTTCCAGGACGTGCCGGTGCGCACGGTGCTGCAGCTGCTCGCCGAGGAGGCGAAGGCCAACCTGGTCGTGTCCGACAGCGTCGGCGGCAGCGTGACGCTGCGCCTCATCGACGTGCCGTGGGACCAGGCGCTCGACATCGTGCTTCGCGCCAAGAGCCTGGACAAGCGCCGCAACGGCAACGTGCTCTGGGTCGCGCCGCAGGCCGAGATCGCCAAGTACGAACGCGACGTCGAAGCGGCGCGGATGGCCAGCGAGAACAACGCCGAGGTCGTCACCGAATACATCCCGATCAGCTACGGCAGCGCGCAGGACATCGCGCGGCTGCTGACCGAAGGCAGCCGCGGCAGCGGTGGCGGCGGCGAAAGCGGGCGCGGGCGCGGCTTCCTGTCGCCGCGCGGCAGCATCAGCTTCGACCAGCGCACCAACACGCTGCTGGTGATCGACATCCCGGCCCGCGTCGAAGGCGTCAAGCGCCTCGTCGAGGAACTCGACAAGCCGGTGGACCAGGTCGTCATCGAGGCCCGCATCGTCATCGCCAACGAATCGTTCGCCCGCGAGCTGGGCGCGCGCTTCGGCGTCAGCGGCGCGTCCGGCAAGGACGGCGACCGCAGCACGGTCGGCTACGGCGGCAGCCTCGAGGCGTCGCAGGCGAACGCGCAGTCGCGCGTCAGCGCGATCAACAAGCTCACCGGAACGCCGGGCGAGGACCTGAGCCCGCCGTTCAACGTCACCCGCGGCCTGATCACCAACCTGCCGAACACCATTGGCGGCGGCGGCGCGCTCGCGCTGTCGATCCTCAACGCGGGCCAGTTGCTCGACGTCGAGCTGTCGGCGATGCAGACCGAGGGCCGCGGCGAGATCATCTCCAACCCGCGCATCGTCACCAGCAACCAGAAGGAAGCGGTGATCAAGCAGGGCGACCAGATCGGTTACCTCACCACCACCGGCGGCCAGCAGGGCAACCTGCCGAGCGTGCAGTTCAAGGACGCGATCCTGCAGCTGAAGGTGACCCCGACGATCACCGCCGACGGCCGCGTGTTCCTCAACATGGACGTGCAGAAGGACGACCTCAACGGCTTCGTGAACACCGGCGTGGGCCAGGTGCCGCAGATCTCCACGCGCCAGGTCACGACCTCCGTGCTGGTCGGCGACGGCCAGACCGTGGTCATCGGCGGCGTGTACGAGTTCAAGGACCAGCAGTCGCTGTCGAAGGTGCCGTTCCTGGCCGACCTGCCGGTGCTCGGCAACCTGTTCAAGAAGCGCAACAAGACCAAGAGCAAGGCGGAACTGCTGATCATGGTGACGCCGAAGGTCATCCGCGTGGCGCAACGCCCGGGCGGCTGAACCGCGCGGGATCCGCCGCGCGGCGCGCGGTCACGGACATGGCCGAAGGGGGCCGCGGGCCCCTTCGTGCATTCCGGCACTGAACGATTCGCGCCCGTCGCGGTCAGAATGGACCCGGGCGCGATCCGCGCCGCAGCGCGCCGCAAGGCGCCGACGCCCATGGACACGCCAAGCCACGACACCGCCACGCTCCACGATGCCTTCCGCGCACTGCGCGCGGCGCTGTCGGCGGAGATCGTCGGCCAGGAGGGGCTCGTCGAGCGCCTGCTGATCGCACTGCTCGCCGATGGCCACCTGCTGGTGGAGGGCGCGCCGGGCCTGGCCAAGACCACGGCGGTGCGCGGGCTCGCGGCGCGGCTCGACGGCAGCTTCGCGCGCGTGCAGTTCACGCCCGACCTGTTGCCGTCCGACCTGACCGGCACCGAGGTGTGGCGGCCGCAGGATGGCCGCTTCGAATTCCAGCCGGGCCCGATCTTCCACGAAGTGCTGCTGGCCGACGAGATCAACCGCGCGCCGGCCAAGGTGCAGTCCGCGCTGCTCGAAGCGATGGGCGAACGCCAGGTCACGGTGGGGCGGCAGACCTATCCGTTGCCCGACCTGTTCCTGGTGATGGCGACGCAGAACC
>CBIHRR010000161.1:0-4011 GCA_966212495.1 uncultured Gammaproteobacteria bacterium | reverse complement strand
CGGCCGCGGATTACCACGGCGACGGCATCCACATGAACAGCGTCGACACCGGCTGGGTGACCGACGAGGATCCGGCCGAGATCGCCGCGCGCAAGATCATAGAGGAGCGCTTCCACCCGCCGCTCGACATCGTCGATGGCGCGGCGCGCATCGTCGACCCGATCATCCACGGCTTCAACACCGGCGAGCACGTGTGGGGCCAGTTCCTGAAGGACTACGCGCCGACGGACTGGTGAGCGCCTAGAGCAGGTGCCGGAGCGCCGGCAGGTATTTCTCCAGCGAACCGGTGTTGACGACGACGACGTTATCGCCGCGCTTGATGAGCCCGCGGTCGAGCAGCTGCGGCAGCGCCGCGAGGCAGGCGGCGCCCTCGGGGCCGATCCAGTCGTGGTGCTCGCGCCAGCGGCGCGAGACTTCGGCGGCGATGTCCTCTTCGGCCACGGCAACCGCGGCGCCCCCGCTCGCGCGGATGATCTCCAGCACGCGGAAGTGGCCGACGCCGCCGGGCACGTTCAATCCGTAAGCGATCGTCTCGCCCGAGCCCAGCGCGACGGTGTCCGCGGCGCCGAGTTCGAACGCGCGCACCAGCGGCCGCGTCGCCGCGCCCTGCACGCACACCATGCGCGGGCGGCGCGCGTCGAGCAGGCCCAGCGCCTCGAGTTCGTCCCACGCCTTCCACATGCCGAGCACGCCGGTCCCGCCGCCGGTGGGATAGACCACGACGTCCGGCAGCGACCAGCGCGTGTCGCCGGGTGGCGGCTCGGCCAGCTCGAGGCCCAGCGACTTCTTGCCTTCGATGCGCCAGCCCGGTTCCTGGAACGTCGCGACCGAGAACCAGCCCTGCGGAATGTAGTGTTCCTTGAGGTGCGCGCCGGCTTCGCGGATCGTCGGGCCGACGAGCTCGAGGATCACCCGCCCGGGATGCTGCTGCGCCGCCGCCGCGACATTGCCGAGGATCGGCGACGGCGTGTCCGGTGGCATCGCCACGACCACTTCGAGCCCGGCGGCGAGCGCATAGCGCACGAGCGAATCGCCCGCGTTGCCCTGCGTCGGCACCGCCAGACGCTTCAGGCCCAGCCGCCGCGCCTGCGCGACGACCATCGCCATGCCGCGATCCTTGAAGCTCTGCGTCGGGTTCGCGCCGAAGCCCGCATGCGCGCGGCCTTCGTCCTTGATGGCGAGCGAGAAGCCCGCGGATTGCGCCAGCGCATCGCCGGCCTGCGGCAGCAAGGGCGTCGCGCCCTCGCCCAGCGGCACGATGTGCGCCGCATCGGATGGATCGTTGATGTCGAGCGCCATCAGCGCGCCGAAGCGCCACAGGTCGCGCCGGCGCGGGTCGTACCAGGCGCCCGGATTCACGGCGGCGAGCCGCTCGAGGTCGAGCACCATCTCGACCGGACGACCGTCGGCCGGATCGAGGTTCATCGGCCGGTCGGCGGGATACTCGATCCCGGAGGCCAGGCCGCGCAGGCAACGGACGTAGCTCATGCCCAGGACTCCACGCGATCCGGAACGCGCCTCAGGGTTTCCCCGCACCGTTCCCGGCGCGCAAGGCCTTCGCCGCGTCCGCGTACTTCGTCGCCTTCGGGTTCTTCGTGTTCCAGCGCGGCGCCTGCGGATCGTTGGCGATCAGCAGGACCGCCAGCGCCACGGTACGGTCGACCGCGGCCATGTTCTCGTAGTCAATCTTGTCCCAGGTGTCGGCGGCGCCGTGGTAATCGGGATACTCGTACGCGACGCTGATCGTGTGCGCGGGCACGCCGAGGTCGGCGAGCGCCTGGTTGTCGCTGCGGGCGAAGTAGAGGTCGCTGGCGGTCGGATGCCGCGTGACGCGCGTGCCGGTCAGGCCGCCGGCGCGGACGAGCGTGTTCCAGACGTCCGAGTAGTCGGCGCCGGTCACCGCGAACGCGCGCATTTCCGGCCCCTCGCTGTCGTCGGTGCGCCCGACCTGCTCGAGATTGATGTCGCCCACCGTGTCGGCCACCGGCACCAGCGGGTGCTTGCCGTAGTAGCGCGAGCCCACCAGGCCGTGCTCCTCGCCGAACACGGTCATGAAGACGATGCTGCGCTTCGGCCGCACTTTCTGCGCCGCGAACGCGCGCGCCAGCTCGATCACCGATACCGTGCCGCTGCCGTCGTCGTTGGCGCCGTTGAAGATCCTGTCCGCATCATCGCCGCGGATGCCCAGGTGGTCGTAGTGCGCGGTCACCATGACGTAGGTGTTGCGCAGCACCGGATCCGAGCCGCGCAGCACGCCCACCACGTTGCGCACGAGCAGCGGCTCGGGCGCGTTCGCATATTTCGCCTGCTCGCGCTTGGGCGCGATCTCCCGCCAGTCCGCGGTCTGGAAGTAACCGTCGTCGCCCAGCGGCTCCAGCCCGGCCGCCTGGAATTGCGAGGCGATGTACGCAGCGGCGATGTCGAGCCCGCGCGATGGCGTGCCGCGCCCTTCGAGCGCATCCGAGGCCAGGAACGCGAGGTCGCCACGCATCGCGTCGGCGGAAATGGCCGACAGCAGCTGCGCCTGCAGGGGCGGAATTGCCGGCACCGGCGCTTGCGCCTGCGCCTGCGTTGCCGCCTGCGCGGCGCCGGTCGCGAACACACCCGCCAGGAAGGCGGCCTGAAGAACCCGGAACTTCGACATCGCTGCGTCTCCTGATCGATCGGGCGAGTCTAGCGCGGCGCGGGCGGCCAACCCACGTGCCAGCGCGCCGATGTGCCGCAAGTCATGGGGAGGCCCGCCCGCGCAGCAGGGTGCGGCGTATAGTTGGCCCATCCTGTCGACGGGAAATCGCCATGCGCCTGTGCCTGATGGTGGGGTTGCTGCTGTTGCTGGGTGCCTGCAAGACGATGCAGCCCGTCGCCCACGATGACCTGTCGCGGCTGCAGGGCCAGGTCGAGCGCGGCGACCGCGTCGAGGTCGTCACCACGGACGGCCGCACCCTCCGGTTCACCGTCACCGAAGTGACCGCGGACGCGCTCGTCGGCGACGACGTGCGGGTCGCCCAGCCCGAGATCGCCAGCCTGCGGGTCAAGGCCGTCAGCAAGCCGCGCACGTTCGGCGCGGCCTTCGGTGGCGCGGGCGCGCTGGTGCTGATCCTGCTCGGGATCGCACTGGGCGGATTGATGGGCGGCAGCTGACCGCGCCTGCCCGGAGCCCCCCATGTGTTATTCCGCGATGGTGTACGCAGAGCACCGCAAGTTCCAGCGCGAGACCGGCTCGACCCTCGACATCGCCAGCTACGTGCGCGTGTTCTGGACCGAGCGCGGCAAGGACCAGCAGGCCAGGCGTCCGCGCGTGCCGCGCGCCGTCGAGCGCGACCTGCTCGAGCACGGGCCGCCGGAACTCGCCGACATGGTCCGCCAGTGGGACGCCCGCGAGATCCAGGCCCTGGAGCAGGAGATCTTCGCCCAGCGCAAGCGCGTCGCGGACGCGCAGCGCAAGCTTGCGGTGAAGTCGACCAAGGCGTCGGAGAACGACGTCCGCGTCGGCACCGACAAGGTCGCGCGCGCGCTGGCGCGGCTGGACGACTTGCGTCGCCGCGAACCGAAGGACCGCGATTACCGCATCTATCCCGGCACGCATGCGCCGGTCATCGTGCAGGAGGATGGCAAGCGCGTCGTCAAGCTCATGCGCTACCAGTGCCGCCCCGCCGGCAAGCCCGCGTTCTACGACAGCAAGTTCCCCGGCACGTACAACGCGCGCCGCGACAGCCTCGACGGCTTCTGGAAGCCGCAGTACGGCAGCGACCACGCACTGATGGTCGCCACGCGCTTCTACGAAAACGTCGAAGGGCCCGATGGCAGGAACCGCGTGCTCGAATTCGTGCCGAAGGACGGCGCGCCGATGCTGATCGCCTGCCTGTGGTCGCGCTGGACCGACCCGACCGGCCAGGCGCCGGAACTGCTGTCGTTCGCGGCGATCACCGACGCCCCCGAGCCCGAAGTCGCCGCGGCCGGCCATGACCGCACGATCATCAACATCAAGCCCGAGCACGTGGACGCCTGGCT
>CBIHRR010000160.1:0-4112 GCA_966212495.1 uncultured Gammaproteobacteria bacterium | reverse complement strand
CCGCCGCCGATCATCGCGTACAGCACGAACTGGCCGAGCGTGCCGGCGCTCATGCGGCCGGCGGCGACGTCGTGCGCGCCGGACCACAGCACCAGCGTGATCGCGCCGAAGATCAGCACGATCGCCAGCGCGGTCACCACGGCCTGCGCGCCGATGCGCCTGCGCGCGGTTTCCACGGCGACGTGCAGGGCCGAAGCGAAGCGGCCGCGTTCATACGGCTCGCGGGCGTGCGCCTGCACGGTGCGCACGGCGCCGAGCACTTCGGTGGCGAGCATGTTGGCGTCGGCCACGCGGTCCTGGCTGGCGCGCGACATCTTCTGCAACCGTCGGCCGCCGAGCGCGATCGGCAGCACCGCGAGCGGGATGCCGACCAGGGCGTAGCCGGCCAGGTGCGGGCTGGTGACGAACAGCATCGCGATCGAGCCGACCACCGTGATCGTGCTGCGCAAGGCCACCGACATGCTCGAGCCGACCACGCTGCGCAGCAGCTCGGCGTCGGCGGTGAGGCGCGAGACGAGCTCGCCGCTGCGGTTGCGGTCGAAGAACGCGGCGTCGAGGTCGAGCAGGTGCGTGTACAGCCGGTCGCGCATGTCGGCTACGACGCGCTCGCCCAGCAGCGAGACGAAATAGAAGCGCGCCGCGGTGGCGAGCGCGAGCGCCAGCGCGACCGCGAACAGCAGCACGAACGCGCGGTCGATGTTGGCGCCGCTGCTGAAGCCCTGGTCGATCATGCGACGGAACGCGACCGGCAGGCTCAGCGTCGCGCTGGAGGAGCAGGCGAGGGCGACGAGCCAGGCGGCGAACAGGCCGCGATGCGCGCGCACGAACGGCCACAGCGCGCGCAGCGTGCCGACCGGTGCCTTCGCGCGGGTGCTGCCGGCGCTGCCGGGGGAAGCGGGGGTGTCGGCCATCCGCCTAGTTTGCCTGATCCGCGCGCGCCGCCGCCGGCTCAGCCGCCGACCGCGGCGTCGACCTGCACGCGGTCGCGCGTGGCATCGCGCAGGTGGGCGCGCAGCGCGTCCGCGCGGTCCGCGGGCAGCGCCAGGCGCAGTTGCACGCCGGCGGCGTCGAAGCGTTCGTCGAGTTTTTCGGCGCCGAAACCGGCGAGCGCGGCGTGCACGGCGCCGAGGTCCCCGAACGCGGCGCGCAAGCCGAGTTCCCGCATCGCCACGATCGGCACGCGCTCGGCGCGGCGCAGGCATTCCGCCGCGGCGCCGCCATATGCGCGCACCAGGCCGCCTGCGCCGAGCTTGATGCCGCCGTACCAGCGCGTCACCACCACCGCGACGCGATCGCAGCCCTGGCCGTCGATCGCGGCGAGGATCGGCCGGCCGGCGGTGCCGGCGGGTTCGCCGTCGTCGCTGGAGCGATACGCGTCGCCGACGCGCCAGGCCCAGCAGTTGTGGGTGGCGCCCGGATCGCCGGTCGCGGCGACCCAGTCCTGCGCTTCGCCGACCGAGGCCACCGGCGCGGCCTGCGCGCGGAACCGGCTGTGCCTGGCCTCGAGGTCGAACGCGGCGGGCGCGGCGAGCGTGTCGGTCATCGCGGCGTCGATGCCGGCGCCGGCGTCGCCGCGGGCGTCGAACCCGGCGTCGCGGGCGGCAGCAGCGGGCGCAGGTCGGGCGGAATCGCGAAGGCGGGATAGCGGCGACGGAATTCGGCGAGCGAGGCGCGTGCTTCGTCGGTTCGGCCGATGGCGGCGAGCTCGCGGATCCGCGCCAGCCACGCATCGCGCACTTCGGGCGAGGCCACGGTTGCCGGCGGGACGTCGCCTTCGGGCGCGTCCGCGTCGCTCGCGGCGGACACGGACTGCGCGGCCTGCGGGGCCTGCGCGGCCTGCGCATCGTTCGCTGCATGCGCGGCACTGGCTTGCCTTGCGGCGGCCGCCGGTGGCGCCGATGGCGCGAGGGGTGCCGGTGGCGGCGTGGCCACGTCCACCGGCGACGGCGCGTCGAACACGACCGGCGGCTCGGAAGGTGGTGGTGGTGGCGCGAGCGCCTTCGCCGCGGCGACCTCGCCTGCGCTGGCGGCGCTTGCACGGCCCGCGTTGTCCTCGGCGCCTGCAGTCGCGGCGGCGGTCTCCTGCAACGGAGGACCGGACATCCCCTGCGTGGCCGAGGCGGTGCGCGCATCGGAAGCCGAGATCGAGTTCGTACTGCCGGTCGCGGCGACTTCGGGCGCCGCCGCGCCCGTCCGGAAATGCGGCGCGGGCAGCGGCCGCATCTGCCATGCGATCCCCGCGGCGAGCACGACCGACGCAGCCACGCCGACGCCGACCGGCCAGCGCGCGCGCCGCCAGCCCTGTTCCCGCGCGCGGCGCGCATGCTGTGCCGTCGCGGCGGCGTGCGCGGCCGCGAGCACGCGCGCATCCAGCGACGGCGACGGCTCGCCATGCGGCCCGAGCCGCGCCAGGCGCGCGGCGAGCGCGCGCTCCTCGGGATCGAGCGGCATCGGATCGGGCGGCGGGGCGTGGTGGTGCTGGGTCATGGTTCGCTCGTGGCCGGCAACTGCAGGCGCAGCTTGTCCATCGCATAGCGCAGGCGCGACTTCACGGTTTCGCGGCCCGCGCCGGTGATCGCGCCGATCTGTTCCAGGGTGAGTTCCTGGTCCAGGCGCAGCAGCAGCACGTCGCGCTGTTCCTGCGGCAGCGCCTCGAGCGCGAGCTGCAGCTGCCGGCGCTGCTCGAATTCGCCGAGCATGCGCTCGGGCGTGTCGTGGCCCGGTAGGCGCGCCAGCCGCGCTTCGGCATCGTCCGGCGCGGGCGGGCGCAGGCGCGCCGCGCGCCAGTGGTCGCCGAGGCGGTTGTGCGCGATCCGGTACAGCCAGGCCGCGAACGGCGCGTCCGGCCGCCAGTCCTGCCGCGCGGCGATGACCTTGTGCCAGGTGTCCTGGAACAGGTCGTCGGCGAGCGCCGCATCGCGCACCTGGCGCAGGAAGTAGCGATAGAGACGGGTGCGGTGGCGACCGTAGAGGCGCTCGAACGCGCCCGCATCGCCGCCGGCCCAGGCCAGCATGAGCGTGTCGTCGGCGGGATCGTCCGCGCCGGGCGCGCCGGGCGCCGCGGGCGCCGGCCGCGGTCCGGCCGGGCTTTGCGCGGGACTGTCGTCCATCGCCCGCAGGGTAAGCCCTGCGCCGCGGTGCGGGAAGGGCTTGCGGCACCGCGGGCCGGCGGCGTTATCCTGCGGGGATGGGGATGGGCGACGTCATGGCGGATGCCGCAGCCGAACGGCCGGCGGCGCCTGCGCACGCCCCGGCCCCGGCCCCGGCCGGCCCCGGCGGGCTGGCGAGCCTGGCCGCCGGCCTGGCCGAAACCCTGCCGGGCGGGGCGGCGGTGATCGTGCGCTGGCGCGATCCGCGCAGCGGCGAGGGCCTGTCGGAAAGTGCCGGCGCGCCCGCGTTCCTGCATGCGCATGTCGAGGCCCTGCTCGACGGCGGGGCGCTGCCCGGCGCGTCGATGGCGATCCTCGACGACGCCTGGGACGCCGCCGATGGCCTGCGCGTGGTCGTGGCCGCGCTGCCGGACGGTCCGCAGGCGGCCGCCTCGCGCGATGCGTGGCTCGCGCTGGCGCGACGCACGGTCGCCGCGACGCTGGCGGCCGCCGCCGCCGAGGCCCGCGTCGAGGCCCTGCAGAAATCGCAGCGGCTGCAGCAGGCGCTGTACGAGATCGCCGACCTCTCCGGTTCCGGGCTGGAGATGCAGGAGATGCTCGGCCGCATCCACGCCGTCGTCGGCCGGCTGATGTACGCCGAGAACTTCTACATCGTGCTGTACGACGACGTGCGCGACGCGGTGCGCTTCCTGTATTTCGCCGATCGGCTCGATCCCTACGTCGCCGAGCCGGAAGTGGACATCGCGATCTCGGAGATGTCGAACAGCCTCACCGTCGCGCTGCTGCGCCATGGCGAACCGCTGTACGGCCCGTCCGCGCGCCTGCGCCGCGAGATGGGCGTGGTCCTGGATGGCCTCAGCGGGCCGGACAGCGCCGACTGGCTCGGGGTGCCGATGCGGCGCGAGGGGCGCGTCGCCGGCGCGATCGTGGTGCAAAGCTACGACCACCCGGCCAGCTACAGCGACGAGGACCGCGCGCTGCTCGAATACGTGGCCCAGCACA
>CBIHRR010000159.1:0-4206 GCA_966212495.1 uncultured Gammaproteobacteria bacterium | reverse complement strand
GGCGCAATGCCGGATGCGCGGTGCCGGAGCCCGGCGGCGCCAGGGAGGGCGCCGACGAGCCTACAAGGACGTATTCACGGCGTCCCCCGGAAGTACCCGCACGCTTCCGCCGCCCAGCCCCGAAGCACGGATCGCGTTCGAGGTTATCCGGAGCGCCGCTGGAACAGGACCGCGGACGTCCCCAGCATCAGCACCGGCGGCAACAAGTAAGCGATGCGGAAGTCGAAGTGGAACACCCCCGCCATCCGCACGAACTGCGTCTGCAGCAACCAGAACCCCAGCGCGAACACGATGCCGACGAACAGCCGCCGCCCCAGCCCGCCGCTGCGCAACGTGCCGAACGCGAACGGCACCGCCGCCAGGCACAGCGCCAGCACGTTGAACGCATAGAACCAGCGCCCCCAGTAGGGCTCCTCGAATTCGCTCGCGTCCAGGCCGTTGCGCTTGCGGTATTCGATGCTGCTGCGCAAGGCCGCCGACGGCAATGCCGAAGGCTTGATCACGCTCGCGGCGAGCGCGGTGTCGTCGAGGCGCGAATCCCAGCGCTCTTCGATCGCCTCGGTCTGGGTGACCGACTTCGCATCGAACCAGGTGCGGCGCACGTCGTGCAGCAGCCAGCCGCCGGCGCGATGCTCGGCGGTGGCCGCGCGCGCGATGGATTCCAGGCGCCCCGCGTCGTCGAATTCGTAGAGATGCACGTCCTGCAGCTCGAGCCAGGTCTTGCCGTCCTTGCCGCGCTCCTCGCCGCCGCCGGCGTTGAGGAAGGTGTTGCCTTCGCGCGCCCACAGGCCCGAGTAGCGCGCGACGATGAGGTCGGGCGAGCGCGACGAGGCCTTGAGCGCATCGGCCTGGCGCTGGCCCCAGGGCGCGAGCGTCTCGCCGTTGGCCACCATCAGCGCGGTCAGCACCGCGAGCGCCATCGCGACCGCGAGGCCGAGGCGCCGGCGCGACAGCCCGAGCGCGCGCAACGCGGTCAGTTCGGAGGTCGCGGCGAGCTGGCCGAGGCCCATCAGCGTGCCGATCACCGCCGCGGTCGGGAACAGGAAGTAGGCGCGGCGCGGCATGGTGTAGAGCACGTAGACCACGGCCGAACCGAAGCCGTAATTGCCCTGGCCGACGTCTCCGAGTTCGGTCAGCAAGCCTCCGATGATGAAGTCGAGACCGAGCAGCACGGCCCAGGTGGCGAGCACGGTGCCGAGCACGACGCGGCCGACGTAGACGTCGTGGACCTTCGGGAACGGCATCACGCCGGCACCCCGCGACGCCGGAAGCCGGACCGTCCGTCGCGGAAGTACATCCACGACGCCACCGCGAGCAGCGGCAGCACCAGCCACCAGAGGCCGGCCGGCATCGGCAGCCTGCCGTCCGCCAGCCATTGGGTGCCGAGCACCGTGAGGTTCATGCCGACCAGGTAGGCGAGGAAGCCGAGCACCACGCGCCCGTAGCGCGACTGCCGCGGGGAACTGCGCGCCAGCGGCACCGCCAGCAGCGCGAACGCGAGCGCGAGCAGCGGCGGCGCCAGGCGGTAGTGCACCTGCGCCTGCGCCTCGCGGCGCGGATCGCGCAGCAGGGCGGGCGTGGTCATCGCCTGCGGGTCGCGCGCCGGGTTGCCGGTGGGCTCGCCCTGCGGTAGCAGCACGTCGTTGCTGGCGTAGCGCATCAGGCGGAAATCGCGTCCGACCTCGCGCGGTCCTTCGACGCGGAAGCCGTCGTCCAGGCGCAGGTAGCGGCGGTCGCCATCGCGGGTGGCGGTGGCGCTGCGCGCGGTGGTGACGTCGAGGCGGTCGCCGGACTGGCGGTAGACGAAGACCCGCGTCATGTGGCGCCCGTCGGTCGACATCTCGCCGACGTAGACCACGCCGCCGCCGCCCGGCAGTTCGGTGAAGCGGCCCGGCTCCAGCCCGGCGACCAGCACGTTGCGGCTGCTCTCGGCGATCAGCCGCGCGGACGTGGCCTTGGCCAGCGGCCCCAGCCACAGCGAGCAGGCCGCGATCAGGCCGACCACCGGCAGCGTCATCGACAGCACCGGCCGCAGCAGCCGGCGCGGGCCGACGCCGATCGAGGCCAGCACCGGCATCTCGGCATCGCGGTACAGTCGGCCGATCGCGAGCAGCAGGCCGATCATCAGCGCCAGCGGCAGGATCATCGGCAGGTAGCGGATCGTCTGCAGCCCGAGCTGGGCCATCAGCATCCCGGCCGGGACCTTGCCGCCGGCGATCTGGCCCAGCACGTTGGCGAACAGGGCGCCGACGCTGACCATCAGCAGCACGACCGTGGTGGCCAGGGTCGCCTGGGCGAATTCGCGCAGCAGGTAGCGGTCCAGCTGTGGCATCGGGCCTCGGGGGAGTGCGGCGGCGCCTGGGCGCCGCATGGCTTAAAATCGCAGGTTCGTCCGCGCGGCGGACTTTCCCCCATTGTACGCAAGGCCCCAGGCCACTCCGGAACCCGCATGCCCCTCGAATTCAGCCTCAGCCAGGAAGCCCCCGCCAGCGCGGCCACCGATTGCGTCGTGGTCGGCGCCTGGGCAGACGCCAGCCTCACGCCCGCCGCGCAGGCCATCGACGCCGCCAGCGGGGGGCGCCTGAAGGCGCTGCTCGAGCGCGGCGACCTCTCGGGCAAGACCGGCAAGGTCTCGATGCTGCACGACCTCGTCGGCGTGAAAGCCCCGCGGGTGCTGGTCGTCGGCCTGGGCGAACCGGCCAAGTACGGCACCGCGCAATACCTGAAGGCCATCGGCGACGCGGCGCGCGCGCTGAAGACCGGCCCGGTGCGCAAGGCGCTGTGCACCCTGCCCGAAACGACGGTCGCCGGCCGCGACGCCGCCTGGAACCTGCGCCAGGCCGCCATCGCCACCGACCACGCCTGCTACCGCTACACCGCCACCCTCGGCGCGAAGAACAAGAAGCGCGAGGAGAAGGGCCTGGAGGCCGTGGCCTTCACCGGCGGCGACGAGCTGGCGCTGGCGCAGGGCGTGGCGATCGCCGCGGGCGTCGTGTTCGCGCGCGAGCTCGGCAACCTGCCCCCGAACATCTGCAACCCGTCCTACGTCGCCCAGCAGGGCCGCGAATTCGCCGGGCGCGTCGGCGGCAAGGTGTCCTGCGAGGTGCTTGGCCGCGCGCAGATGCAGGAACTCGGCATGGGGTCGCTGCTCGCCGTGTCGCGGGGCTCGGCCAACGAGCCGCAGCTGGTGGTGCTGAAGTACGACGGCGCCGGCGAAGGCAGCAAGCCCTACGTGCTGGTGGGCAAGGGCATCACCTTCGACACCGGCGGCATCAACCTCAAGACCCAGGGCGGGATCGAGGAGATGAAGTACGACATGTGCGGCGCCGCGTCCGTGATGGGCACGTTCGTCGCCGCCGTCGGCATGCAGCTGCCCGTCAACCTGGTGTGCATCGCGGCCGCGGTGGAGAACATGCCCGACGGCGACAGCTATCGCCCGTCCGACGTGCTCACCTCGATGTCGGGCAAGACCATCGAGGTCGGCAACACCGATGCCGAGGGCCGCCTGATCCTGTGCGACGCGCTGACCTACGCGCAGCGCTTCGAGCCGGCCGCGCTGCTCGACGTGGCGACGCTGACCGGCGCCTGCGTGGTCGCGCTCGGCAAGTACGCCACCGGCCTGATGAGCAAGCACGACGACCTCGCGGCCGAACTCGTCGCCGCCGGCGAAACCACCTTCGACCGCGCCTGGCCGCTGCCGCTGTGGGACGAATACCAGGGCATGCTCGATTCGCAGTTCGCCGACGTCTACAACATCGGCGGGCGCTGGGCCGGCGCGATCACCGCCGGCTGCTTCCTGTCGCGCTTCACCGACGGCCAGCGCTGGGCGCACCTGGACATCGCCGGCGTCTCCAACGGCGACGGCAAGATGGGCATGGCGACCGGCCGCCCGGTCGGCATGCTCGCGCAGTGGCTGCTGGACCGCGCGGGCTGACGTCCGGGTGGCGCGCGCCGACTTCTACCTGATCGCCAAGCCGCGGTTCCGCGCCGAACCGCTGCGCCTGGCCTGCGCGCTCGTGCGCAAGGCGCACGACGCCGGGCAGGCGACGCTGATCCTGGCGCGCGACCACGCGCAGGCCGAGGAACTCGACGACCTGCTGTGGGCGTTCGACGACGACGCCTACGTCCCGCACCAGATCGCCGGCGACGAGGAGGACGAACTCGCGCCGGTGCTGATCGCGACGCCCGACATGGACGTGCCGTTGC
>CBIHRR010000158.1:0-4311 GCA_966212495.1 uncultured Gammaproteobacteria bacterium | reverse complement strand
TGGCGAAGTCGAACATCCTGCTGGTCGGCCCGACCGGGTCGGGCAAGACGCTGCTGGCCGAGACGCTGGCGCGGCTGCTCAACGTGCCGTTCACGATGGCCGACGCCACGACGCTCACCGAAGCCGGCTACGTCGGCGAGGACGTCGAGAACATCATCCAGAAGCTCCTGCAGAAGTGCGACTACGACGTCGAGAAGGCGCAGCAGGGCATCGTGTACATCGACGAGATCGACAAGATCTCGCGCAAGAGCGAGAACCCCTCGATCACCCGCGACGTCTCGGGCGAGGGCGTGCAGCAGGCGCTGCTGAAGCTGATCGAGGGCACCATCGCCTCGGTGCCGCCGCAGGGCGGCCGCAAGCACCCGCAGCAGGAGTTCCTGCAGGTCGACACGCGCAACATCCTGTTCATCGTCGGCGGCGCGTTCGCGGGCCTGGACAAGATCATCCAGCAGCGCTCCACCGAATCGGGCGGCATCGGCTTCGGCGCCAAGATCAAGAGCAGCGAGCGCAAGGCCGAGATCGGCAAGGTGCTGGCCGAGGTCGAGCCCGAGGACCTGATCAAGTTCGGCCTGATCCCCGAGTTCGTCGGCCGCCTGCCGGTGGTCGCCACGCTCGAGGAACTGGACGAGCCGGCGCTGGTGAAGATCCTCTCGGAGCCGAAGAACGCGATCACCAAGCAGTTCCGCAAGCTGTTCGACATGGAAGGCGTGGAACTGGAGTTCCGCCCCGACGCCCTGGCGGCGATCGCGCGCAAGGCGCTCAAGCGCAAGACCGGCGCGCGCGGCCTGCGCACCATCGTCGAGTCGGTGCTGCTCGATACCATGTACGACCTGCCGTCGCTCGAGAACGTGAGCAAGGTGGTGGTCGACGAGTCGGTGATCGAGCACAAGTCCGATCCGTACCTGATCTACCAGACCCCGGCGCCCGCGCCGAAGGCCGCATCCGGCGAGTAGCCGGCGTCCGGGCGTCCCGCCTCGCGCAAGAAACCGGCCGATGGCCGGTTTTTTTTCGGCCAGGGCGCGCAACGCCGGTACGCGGTGGCGCGACACCCGTTCTCCTGTTCACGAACGTGACGAGTCCTTCGCCCGGTGCCCCGGCGTGCGGGCTCACGGCAAGTCCATGATCCCGGTGGGATATTCAGGCCGCCGCCAGGCCGCGCTTGCAACCGGCGCGGCCCAGCCCCATAACTCGGGGCATCCGCTGCTCCCGGCGCAGCCCGACCGATCTCCCTGGAGACCCCCGCATGCCCCGTTCCCAAGAACACGCCCACGCCATCGAGACGCTGCCGGTCCTGCCGCTGCGCGACGTGGTGGTGTTCCCGCACATGGTCATCCCGCTGTTCGTCGGCCGGGAGAAGTCCATCCGTGCGCTGGAACTGGCGATGGAGGCCGACAAGCGCATCGCGCTGCTGGCGCAGACGTCCGCCGAGACCGACGACCCGGGGGCCTCCGACCTCTACTCGGTCGGCACGCTGGCGACCGTGCTCCAGCTGCTGAAGCTGCCCGACGGCACGATCAAGGTGCTCGTCGAAGGCGTCGAGCGCGTGGCGGTCGATGCGATCGAGGAGCGCGACGGGACCTTGTCGGGGCGGGCCGCCCAGGTGCCCGCGGCCGCCGACCGCGACCCGCGCGAGGTCGAGGCGGTGGCGCGTTCGCTGATGGGCCTGTTCGAGCAGTACGTGAAGAGCAACCGCAAGCTGCCGCCGGAACTGCTGCAGACGCTCGCCGGCATCGAGGAGCCCGGCCGCCTCGCCGACACGATCGCCGCCCACCTGGGCGTGCGCCTGGCCGACAAGCAGAAGCTGCTGGAGACCACCGACGTGTTCTCGCGGCTCGAGATGCTGGTCGGTTTCGTCGACGGCGAGATCGACGTGCAGCAGATGGAGAAGCGCATCCGCGGCCGCGTGAAGTCGCAGATGGAGAAGTCGCAGCGCGAGTACTACCTCAACGAGCAGATGAAGGCGATCCAGAAGGAGCTCGGCGAGATCGACGAAGCGCCCAACGACCTGGACGAGCTCGCGCGCAAGATCACGCAGGCGGGCATGCCGAAGCCGGTCGAGGCGAAGGCGAAGAACGAATTCAACAAGCTCAAGCAGATGTCGCCGATGTCGGCAGAGGCCGCGGTGGTGCGCAACTACCTGGACTGGCTGCTGGGCGTGCCGTGGAAGAAGCGCAGCAAGGTCCGCAAGGACCTCAAGGCCGCGCAGGACGTGCTCGACGCCGACCACTTCGGCCTGGAGAAGGTCAAGGAGCGCATCCTCGAGTACCTCGCGGTGCAGACCCGCGTGAAGCAGATGAAGGGCGCGATCCTGTGCCTGGTCGGTCCGCCGGGCGTGGGCAAGACCTCGCTCGGGCAGTCGATCGCCAAGGCCACGAACCGCAAGTTCGTGCGCATGTCGCTGGGCGGCGTGCGCGACGAAGCCGAGATCCGCGGCCACCGCCGCACCTACGTCGGCTCGATGCCGGGCCGGATCGTGCAGAACCTCAACAAGGCCGGCACGAAGAACCCGCTGTTCATGCTCGACGAGATCGACAAGATGTCGATGGATTTCCGCGGAGACCCGTCCTCGGCGCTGCTCGAGGTGCTGGACCCGGAGCAGAACAACGCGTTCAACGACCACTACCTCGAGGTCGACCTCGACCTGAGCGAGGTGATGTTCGTCGCCACTTCGAATTCGCTGCACATCCCCGGCCCGCTGCTGGACCGCATGGAGGTCATCCGCATCCCCGGTTACACCGAGGATGAGAAGATCAACATCGCGATGCGCTACCTGGTGCCGAAGCAGATGAAGGCCAACGGCCTGGCGGCGGGCGAGCTGAAGATCGCGGAGGACGCGGTGCAGGGCATCGTGCGCTACTACACGCGCGAGTCCGGCGTCCGCAACCTCGAGCGCGAGGTCGCGAAGATCTGCCGCAAGGTCGTCAAGGAAATCGCGCTGAAGGGCCCGCAGCCCGCCGGCAAGCGCAAGCCCAAGGCGATCCAGGTGGATGCGAACAACCTCGACAAGTACCTCGGCGTGCAGCGCTTCGATTTCGGCCGCGCGGAAGCGGAGAACGAGATCGGCCTGGTCACCGGACTGGCCTGGACCGAGGTCGGCGGCGACCTGCTGCAGATCGAATCGACGCTGGTGCCGGGCAAGGGCCAGCTGATCCTCACCGGCCAGCTCGGCGACGTCATGAAGGAGTCCGCGTCGGCCGCGTTGAGCGTCGTGCGCGCGCGCACCGAGCGGCTCGGCATCGACTTGGACTTCCTGCAGAAGTTCGACGTGCACCTGCACGTGCCGGACGGCGCGACGCCCAAGGACGGCCCGAGCGCGGGCATCGCGATGGCCACCGCGCTGGTGTCGACGCTGACCAAGGTGCCGGTGAAGTCCGAAGTGGCGATGACGGGCGAAATCACGCTGCGCGGCAAGGTCACCGCGATCGGCGGCCTGAAGGAAAAGCTGCTCGCCGCGATGCGCGGCGGGATCCGCACCGTGATCATCCCCGAGGAGAACCGCAAGGATCTCGCGGACCTGCCGAAGTCGGTCACGGAACAGATGAAGATCGTGCCGGTACGCTGGATCGACGAGGTGCTGGACCTCGCGCTCGAACGGCCGCTGTCGCCGAAGTCGCCTGCGGCGCTGCCGGAGCCGGACGCCACGCGCGAGCCGCCGGCGCCCGCCGACCGGACCGACGCCAGGCACTGACGCGCACCTGCTTGCGCGCGCCCCGGCCACGCGCCGCGGCGCGCGCAAGCGTGGGTGCGAATCGCTGGAAGCCGCGCCACGCCTTGGTTTTCGTGTTGCTTCGCCATGGGGGCACTGGTATAACGACCGCTTCCGGCCATGGGCGCCGTACTGGAGCAAGCAATGAACAAAGCCGAATTCATCGAAGCCGTCGCTGGCGCCGCCGACATCTCGCGCGCCGACGCCGGCCGTGCGGTCGATGCCATGGTCTCCACCATCAGCAACGCGCTGAAGAAGGGCGACACCGTCACCCTCGTCGGCTTCGGCACCTTCGACGTGCGCAAGCGCGCCGCGCGCACCGGCCGCAACCCGCGCACCGGCGAGGAGATCAAGATCGCCGCGTCGATGAACCCCGGCTTCAAGCCCGGCAAGGCGCTCAAGGACGCGGTGAACTGATCCCGCGCCGCGGGTGCTTAGCTCAGCGGTAGAGCGTCTCCTTTACACGGAGAGGGTCGGGGGTTCGAAACCCTCAGCACCCACCAGTCGAGGCTTGCGGGTCGGGACTACGGTCTGTATGATGCGCGGCTCCGCGGAGTGGTAGTTCAGTTGGTTAGAATGCTGGCCTGTCACGCCGGAGGTCGCGG
>CBIHRR010000157.1:0-4341 GCA_966212495.1 uncultured Gammaproteobacteria bacterium | reverse complement strand
GGATCGCGTTCTGCACGTCGTCGAAGCGGCGGCCCTGCGCGATCACGCTGGCACCGACGCGCCATGCGCCGAAGCCACGGTCCGCATCGATGCGCGCGGTCCTGCGCGAGCGGCGCGGCAGCAACCCGTCGTCGGCGGACGCGCTGTGGTTGCGCGGGTCCATGAACGTGGCCTGCGCGTTGACGTCCCACCCCGCGAGCGTCGCGCCCGCGCCCAGCTCCGCGCCGCGGATGCGCGCGCTCTCGATGTTGTTGGCCACGAAGATCGTCGGGTCGTAGACGATCAGGTCGTCGATGGTGGTCTGGTAGGCGTTGAGCTGCCAGTGCCAGCCCGCGTGCTTCTGCGCGATGCCGAGTTCGGCGCTGCGCGAGGTCTCCGGCCTCAGGTCCGGGTTGCCGTAGAACGGGAAGTACAGCTCGTTGAAGCTCGGCGCCTTGAACGCGGTGCCGTAGCTCGCGCTGAAGCGCAGGCCGTGCGTCGCGTCCATGCCCCAGGCGAGGCTGCCGGTGTCATGGTCGCCGAACTGGCTGTTCTCGTCGTGGCGGGCGGAGAGCTGCACGTCGTGCTTGCCGAAATGGCTCGTTTCAAGCCGACCCTGGTATTGCGCGAAGCCGGCGCGGTTGCTGCGATACGCATCGAAGGCACTGAAGCCGCCGATCACGCCGCCGGCGTCGCGTGCCCAGTCGGCGCCGACGGTCAGCAGCTGGCCGGTGGCAAGGGTCACGTCGGCCTGCAGGCCGGCGCTGTCGCGGTGGGTGGCGAAGCCGTCGGTGGGCGCGTTCCCCATGAAGTTGTCGGAGGTGTCGGTGTTTCGCCCCGCGGTCAGCTGCAGCGCCACGCGCCGGCCCGCGTAACGCACGCGGCCGCCGACCACCTGCTGCACGGTGTCGGAGTTGTCGGGCAGGCCCCATGCCGGGTCGCCGTCGTATTCGCTGTGGCCTTCCGCGCGCATCGCGTGCGCGTCGGCCTTCCATGCCTCGCTGAAGTCGAGTCCCCCGCGCAGCGAGACCGCGTCGTTGCGATAGCCGTCGCGATCGGGATCGGGATGGTCCATGCCGCAGCCGGCGAACAGCGGCGTGGCGCTGCCGCGGCATGCGTTGATGCCTTCGTCCGACTGGTGGGTGGCGTCGACGCCGAACCAGCCGCGCATGCCATTGGGCAGCGTGGCGCCGGCGTCGAGCCCGGCGCCCGCTTCGCGCAGGCCGTGGCTGCCCGCGCCGAGGTGCGCGCGCACGTGCGTGCCCTGGCGCGCGCCGCGGGTGAACACCTGGATGACGCCGCCGATCGCCTCGCTGCCGTACAGGCTCGAGCGCGGGCCGCGCACGATCTCGATGCGTTCGATCAGTTCCAGCGGAAGGTCCTGCAGCGCGGTCAGCCCGGACGTCGCCGATCCCACGCGCACGCCGTCGACCAGGAACAGCGTGTGGTCCGATTCCGTGCCGCGCAGGAACAGCGTCGACACCTTGCCGCGGCCGCCCTGGTTGGCGAGGTCGATGCCGGCGCGGCCGCGCAGCAGTTCCTGCAGCGAATGCGCCTGGCTGCGCTCGATCTGCGCGCGGTCGATCACTTCCACCGCGGCGAGCGACTGGTCGGCGGTGATCGCGGTGCGCGTGCCGGTGACCACGACCTGGCCGAGGTCGGTGGCGTCGCCTGGTTGGCTGGCGCGCAGCGCGGATTGCGCGGACGCGTGGAACGGCAGCGCCAGCAGCAGCGCGAGCGGCAGGAGCGCCTCTTTCGGGGCGGCGTGGATCGGGGAATTGCGGTGCATCGTTCGCATCGTGGCGGATCTCCAGCGCGCACACCCGCGCGCGCAGACAAGGGCGGGAAAGCCGCGGCAGGAGGAGGCACGAAGCGGAAGCGAAGGCCGGGGATCGGTTGCGCGCGGGAAAGCGGGCGGGAACGACGGAACCGGCATCGCCGCCACAGCGCCCTCCGCGCCGCAACCAGTCTGCTCCGTGGCCGGTCTCCGGACTCGCAAGGGGGAGGATCGCGTCCTCCCGGGCGTGGCGCCTTCCCGTGCCCGTGCACAGTGGCGGATGCCATGCCTTGCCTTGCTTACCGTTGCGGGGGCAGTGCCGGGATGGCCGCATCGGGGATGCGGCGCACCGGCTTCCCGTTTCAACCCGTCGGGCAGGACACCCGCCGGGTCACCTCGGAGCGCGGATAGTCTAGCGGAATCCGCTTCCCACGACGGCGTCGCCGTGCGGATGGCGTCGTGACCTCCGGGGGATGCCGGCGCGGATGTAACCGGTTAACGTCGCGAAGGGGAAACACCGCGATTTGACCCTGCACTGCGCGGTCTGTACGGTGCGCGGCGGCATCGGGGGACCGGCGCGCCGCGCCGGAAGCGATGCGAATCACTTTCCATTGGGGGAAATGGCATGTCTCACCTGGTCGACATCTTCCTGCAGCCGTCGAAGGTCTTCGAGGACCTGCGCGAGCGCCCGACGTTCGCGCTGCCGCTGCTGCTCACCATCGTGCTGTCGGCGATCCTGCCGCTGTGGTACTTCCTGGTGGTGGACCCGTCGTGGTACCTGCAGCACATGTTGCTGGCGTCGGGGCGCGACATGGGCGCGGGCGACATCGAGAAAGCGAAGGCGATGATGCCGGGCACGCACACGATGGCCTACGTCGGCGCCGCATCGGCCGCCGTCGTCACGGCCATCATGTACGCGCTGTACGCGCTGTACTTCATGCTTGCCGGCAAGGTCACCGGCGCGGCGATGACGTTCAGGCGCGGTTTCAGCCTGGTGGCGTGGTCGGGCATGCCGGCGCTGCTGGGCATCGTGGTCGCGCTGGTGGGTGTCGCGACGATGCAGCCGCACACGCCGATCGAGTCGCTGATGCTCACCAACGTCGACCCGCTGCTCGTGCAGTTGCCGCCGGACAGCCGCTGGGTCGGCCTGGCGCGTGGTTTCAGCCTGCTCAGCCTCTGGACCTGGTTCCTGCTCGCGCTGGGCTGGCGCACCTTCAACCGCGGCGCGGGCTGGGTGCAGTCGGTGGTCGTGGCGCTCGTGCCGAGCGTGATCATCTACGGGATCATCGCGGCGATCGCGCTGGCGAAGTAGCGGCGTTGCCAAACAGCAGCGCTGGCCAGGCAGCGCCCATGGAGCAGGCGGAGCATCGATGAAATTCGAACGGAAATGGCTGGTGGGCGCGTTGATCGTCGCGGTCGTGGCGGTCCCGCTGCTGGTGCGCAGCTGCCGCGGCGATTCGACCAAGCAGCTCGACCTGGTCAAGGTGCAGGAACGCGGGATCCATCCCACGATCCTCGCGCCGGGGATCCTGGCCTACCGCAACGAGGTCAACCTGACGTCCGAGCTCACCGGGCGCGTCGCCACCATCGGCATCAAGGAAGGCGATTCGGTCGAGAAGGGCCAGTTGCTGCTGACGCTCGATCCCGAGATCTACCGCAATGCGGTCGATCGCGCCGAAGCCGGCGTGCGCCAGGGTCGGATCACCATCGACCAGCAGCGCGCCGCGCTGGCGCTGCGCCAGAAGCAGTTCGAGCGTGCCCGCGTGCTCGTCGGACAGCGCCTGATCGACCAGGGCAGCTTCGACCAGGCGCAGAACGACCTGAAGGTGGCCTCGCTCGCGCTGGCGACCAGCCAGGAGGACTACGCCCGCGCCCAGTCCGCGCTGCAGGACGCACGCGAGCAGCTCGCCAAGACCGACATCCGTTCGCCGATCAGCGGCCGCATCGTGTCGCTGCCGATCAAGGTCGGCGAGACCGCGGTCCCGTCGACCTCGTCGTTCGTGGGCGCGCAGCTGGCGACCATCGCCGACACCTCGCGCATCCAGGCCGAGCTGAAGGTGGATGAAGCCGACATCGCCCGCGTCGCCGTCGGCGAATCCGCGGACGTCTACGCCGCCGCGTTCCCCGATACCGCGCTGAAGGGCACGGTCGAGCAGATCGCGCTCGCGCCCACCGTCGAGGGCCAGGCCCGCGCCTACAAGGTCACGGTCGCGCTGACCGTGCCGGGGAAGATCGACCTGCGTTCCGGCATGAGCGTGCGCGCCGAGATCGTGCTGGGCAAGGGCGGCAAGGAGGCGGCGGTGCCCGTGGAAGCCATCGTCGGCGACAACGGTGATGCCGCCAGGGGCGGCGACGAGGCGAAGCAGCCCGCGCAGTACGTCTGGAAGGTCGAGGACGGCATCGCGCACAAGGTCAAGGTCGAAACCGGCCTGTCCGACGATGCCTGGCAGGCCGTCGGCAAGCCCCTGAAGGTAGGCGACACCGTCGCCCGCGGCCCCTCGCGCGAGCTGCGGCAGCTGCAGGAAGGCGATCGCGTCCAGCAGCGCAAGGCCGACGACAAGTCCGGCGACAAGTCCGGCGACAAG
>CBIHRR010000156.1:0-4424 GCA_966212495.1 uncultured Gammaproteobacteria bacterium | reverse complement strand
CCGCGCCGTCGAGCACGCGCAGCGAACGCTCGACCTCGATGGTGAAGTCGACGTGCCCGGGGGTGTCGATGATGTTGAAGCGGTGCTCCGGCATGGACTTGTCCATGCCCTTCCAGAACGCGGTGGTCGCCGCGGACGTGATGGTGATGCCGCGCTCCTGCTCCTGCTCCATCCAGTCCATCGTCGCGGCGCCGTCGTGGACTTCGCCGATCTTGTGGCTGACGCCGGTGTAGAACAGGATGCGCTCGGACGTGGTGGTCTTGCCGGCATCGATGTGCGCCATGATGCCGAAATTGCGGTAACGCTCGATGGGAGTGGTGCGGGCCACGGCGGTATCTCTCGTATTTTGGGAATCGCCGGGGCCGCCCCTGGTTCGACCAGGGTATCGCGGCCCGGCTTGGGTCGGCGCGACTGTCCGCGCCGTGTTCGGCTCCCCCGCGTCAGGCGGCGGGGGATGCCGCGATCACCATCGGTAGTGCGCGAACGCCTTGTTGGCTTCGGCCATGCGGTGGGTTTCCTCGCGCTTCTTGATCGCGCCGCCGCGGTTCTCGGAGGCATCGATCAGCTCGCCGGCGAGCTTGCGCGGCATGGTGTTCTCGCCGCGCTTGCGCGCCGCGTCGATCAGCCAGCGCATCGCCAGCGCCATGCGGCGCGACTGGCGCACTTCGACCGGCACCTGGTAGGTGGCGCCGCCGACGCGGCGCGACTTGACCTCGACCGACGGGGAGATGTTGCCCAGGGCCTTCTCGACGACTTCGAGCGGGTTCGGGTTCTTCTCGCCGATCACGTCCATCGCGCCGTACACGATCTTCTCGGCGACCGACTTCTTGCCGCTGTACATCACCATGTTGATGAAGCGGGCGATCGTCTCGCTCCCGTGCTTCGGATCCGGGAGCACGGAACGCTGGGGGGTATTTCCTTTACGCGACATGTTCTATGACCCCTGGATCAGGACTTGGGGCGCTTGGCGCCGTACTTGGAACGGGCCTGCTTGCGCTTGGCCACGCCGGCGGCGTCGAGCGAGCCGCGGACGGTGTGGTAGCGCACGCCGGGCAGGTCCTTGACGCGACCGCCGCGGATCAGGACCACCGAGTGCTCCTGCAGGTTGTGGCCTTCGCCGCCGATGTAGCTGATGACCTCGTAGCCGTTGGTCAGGCGCACCTTGGCGACCTTGCGCAGGGCCGAGTTCGGCTTCTTCGGCGTCGTGGTGTAGACGCGGGTGCAGACGCCGCGGCGCTGCGGGCAGTTCGCCAGCGCGGGCGAAGTGCTCTTGTAGGTTTCCGGGCTGCGCGGCTTGCGCACCAGCTGGTTGATGGTTGCCATTCGTCGCTCTTGGGGCTCTAGGGAGCGGGCCAGGCCCGCCGTGGAAAGCAAAGCAGGCCGCGAAACGGGCCTGCTCAGACAAAAAAGTATAGCCCGCACTTGACGTTGCCGTCAAACACGGACCATCGCCGGAACCCCGTCGCGGCGGCCTTTTTCGAGGCCCTCGCACCGGATTCCTGGTTTCCCCGCCCTGCCCTGGGCCGAAGACGAGCCGCTTCCTGCGCCTCTTTTCGGGTTCTGGCGGCGGCACCCAGCCAAACGCTGGGGCCACCGGCTCGATCATTGTAACAGGCTGACGGGGCGATTGCCGGCGGGCGAACCCGCCGGCAATCCGGCCCGGCCGGCCGGGCGGGCGATCAGCCCGCGTCGGCCTCGTCGCCCGCCGGGGCGGTCTCGACCACGGCCTCGACCGTCGCGGCGATGGGGCCCGCCAGGGCGTCCATCTCCGACTCGGTCAGCCCGGCGGCATTGCGGCGCCGCTGTGCGTGGTAGGCCAGGCCGGTGCCGGCCGGGATCAGGCGGCCGACGATCACGTTCTCCTTCAGGCCGCGCAGGCTGTCGCGGGTGCCGCGGACGGCCGCCTCGGTCAGCACGCGGGTGGTCTCCTGGAAGGAGGCCGCCGAGATGAACGATTCGGTCGCCAGCGAGGCCTTGGTGATGCCCAGCAGCACCGGGTCGAACTTCGCCGGCAGCTCGTTGCGCGCGACCAGGCGGGCGTTCTCCTCGATGACGCGCTGGCGCTCGGCCTGCTCGCCGTGCAGGAACTTGCTGTCGCCCTGGTCGGTGATCTCGACCTTGCGCAGCATCTGGCGAACGATCACCTCGATGTGCTTGTCGTTGATCTTCACGCCCTGCAGGCGATAGACGTCCTGGATTTCCTTGGTCAGGTACACGGCCAGCGGCTCGACGCCGAGCAGGCGCAGGATGTCCTGCGGGGTCGGCTCGCCGTCCACGACGGTCTCGCCCTTCTCCACGTGCTCGCCTTCGAACACGATGATCTGGCGGTACTTCGGGATCAGCTCCTCGTGCTCGTTGCCGTCGGCGTCCTTGATGATCAGGCGCTGCTTGCCCTTGGTGTCCTTGCCGAACGAGACGATGCCCGAGACCTCGGCCAGGACGGCCGATTCCTTCGGCTTGCGCGCCTCGAACAGGTCGGCCACGCGCGGCAGGCCGCCCGTGATGTCGCGGGTCTTGGACGCTTCCTGCGGGATCTTCGCGACCACGTCGCCGACGCCGACCGCGGCGCCGTCCTGCAGGTTGACGATCGAGCGCGGCGGCAGCAGGTACTGCGCCGGCAGGTCGGTGCCCGGGATCTGCAGGTCCTTGCCGTTCTTGTCGACGATGCGGACGATCGGGCGCAGGTCCTTGGCCTGGGTGCCGCGACGCTTGGGATCGGTGATCTCGCGCGACGCCAGGCCGGTCAGCTCGTCGGTCTTCTCGATGACGGTGACGCCGTCGACGAAGTCCACGAAGCGGATGAAGCCAGCCACTTCCGACACGATCGGGTGGTTGTGCGGATCCCAGTTCGCGACCGTCTGGCCGGCCTTGAGCGCCGAGCCGTCCTTGACGGTGATGGTCGCGCCGTACGGCAGCTTGTAGCGCTCGCGCTCGCGGCCGTGCGCGTCGAGCACCGACAGCTCGCCCGAGCGCGAGACCGCGACCAGGTTGCCGCTCGCATGCGCGACGTGCTTGAGGTTGTTGAACTTGATCGAGCCGGTGGTCTTGACCGTCACGTTGTCGATGGCGGCCGCACGCGACGCCGCGCCACCGATGTGGAACGTGCGCATCGTCAGCTGCGTGCCGGGCTCGCCGATCGACTGCGCGGCCACCACGCCCACGGCTTCGCCGAGGTTGACGATGTGGCCACGGCCCAGGTCGCGGCCGTAGCAGTGGGCGCACACGCCGAACGCGCTTTCGCACGTGATCGTCGAACGCACCTTGATGCTCTGCACGCCCGCGTCCTCGAGCTTCGCCACCCAGCCCTCGTCGAGCAGGGTGTTGCGGGTCACGATCGGGTCCACGTCGTCGCCGGGCAGGAACACGTCCTCGGCCACGATGCGGCCGAGCACGCGATCCTTCAGCGGCTCGACCACGTCGCCGCCTTCCACGATCGGCGTCATCATCAGGCCGTCGCGGGTGCCGCAATCGGGCTCGGTGATCACCACGTCCTGCGCGACGTCCACCAGGCGGCGGGTCAGGTAACCCGAGTTCGCGGTCTTCAGCGCGGTGTCCGCGAGGCCCTTTCGGGCGCCGTGGGTCGAGATGAAGTACTGCTGGACGTTCAGGCCCTCGCGGAAGTTCGAGGTGATCGGCGTCTCGATGATCGAGCCGTCCGGCTTGGCCATCAGGCCGCGCATGCCGGCCAGCTGGCGGATCTGCGCCTGCGAACCGCGCGCGCCGGAGTCGGCCATGATGTAGACCGAGTTCATCGACTTCTGCGCGACCATCTCGCCCTTGGCGTTGGCCACGCGGTCGGTGCCGATCGCCTCCATCATCGCCTTGGCCACGCGCTCGTTCGTGCGCGACCAGATGTCGACGACCTTGTTGTAGCGCTCGCCGGCGGTGACCAGGCCCGACTGGTACTGCTGCTGGATCTCCAGCACCTCGGACTCGGCCTCGTCGAGGATCGACTTCTTCTCCGGCGGGATGATCATGTCGTCGATGCCGATGGAGACGCCGGCGCGCGTGGCGTACGCGAAGCCGGTGTACATCAGCTTGTCGGCGAACACGACCGTGTCCTTCAGGCCGAGCATGCGGTAGCAGGTGTTGATCAGGCGGCTGATGTTCTTCTTGGTCAGCTCGGTGTTGGCCAGCGCGAACGGCAGGCCGTCCGGCAGGATCTCGGCCAGCAGCGCGCGGCCGATCGTGGTGTCCACGATCGACGTCTTCTTCGAACGGCTGCCGTCCTCGGCGAGCACGGTCTCGGTGATGCGCACCTTGACCTTGGCGTGCAGGCCGGCGACGCGGTTGTCGTAAGCGCGCTTCACCTCGGCGATGTTGGCCAGCACCATGCCCTCGCCCGGGGTGTTCTCCAGCGCGCGGGTCATGTAGTACAGGCCGAGCACGACGTCCTGCGACGGCACGATGATCGGCTCGCCGTT
>CBIHRR010000155.1:0-4442 GCA_966212495.1 uncultured Gammaproteobacteria bacterium | reverse complement strand
GCCATCACCGCCTTCTGCACGTGCAGGCGGTTCTCGGCTTCGTCGATGGCGATGCAGCTTGGCGCGTCCATCACCGCGTCGGTGGCCTTGACGTTGCGGCGCAGCGGCAGGCAGTGGCTGAACACCGCATCGTTGGTGAGCGCCATCTTCGCCTCGTCGACGATGAAGTGGCGGTAACGGTCGCGGATGGGCTTTTCCGCCGCCCAGCTGCCGAAGTACGGCAGCGCGCCCCAGCTCTTGGCGTAGACGACGTCGGCGCCGGCGTAGGCGGATTCGATGTCGTGGCTCACCTGCAGCGAACCGCCGGACTCGGCGACGTTCTGCGCGGCCCAGCCCATGTAGCGCTCGTCGAGCACGTATTCCGGGGTCGGGCACAGCAGGGTCACGTCCATGCCCAGGCGCGTGGCGATGGTCAGCGCGGAGTTGGCGACGGCGGTGTTCAGCGCCTTCGGGTGGTAGGTCCAGGTCAGCACGTACTTCTTCCCGCGCAGGTCGGTGGTGCCGAAGTGCTCCTGCAGCGCCAGCGCGTGCGCCAGCTCCTGGCACGGATGGGTGATGGTCTCCATGTTCACGACCGGCACCGGCGAATACTTCGCGAAGGCCTGCAGCACCTTGTCCTGGCGGTCCACGGACCAGTCGCGGAACTTCGGGAAGGCGCGCACGCCGATCATGTCGACGTAACGGCCGAGCACCCGCGCCACCTCGGCGATGTGCTCCTCGGCCTCGCCGTCCATGACCGTGCCGAGTTCGAACTCGATCGGCCACGCGTCCTTGCCCGGCTGCAGCACGACGGCGTGGCCGCCGAGCTGGAACGCGCCCAGCTCGAAGCTGGTGCGGGTGCGCAGCGAAGGGTTGAAGAATACGAGCGCGATCGACTTGCCGCGCAGCACCGGGTCGTCGGCGACGCCGGCATGCCGGTCGCGCCGGTAGCGCGCGCCGGCGGCGAGCAGCGCGTCCAGTTCGGCGCGGCTGAGGTCCTGGGTATTGAGGAAGTGCTTCATGGCTGGCTCGCGGCTGGATCCCTGGGGATCGTCGGGTTGGAGCGCGCGGGGCCCTGAAACACGAAGCCCAGCGCGGTGGCTGGGCTTTTCGGAAGGCGGTGCGATGCGTCCGGGTTACCCAGCGATGTGCGGGATCTGTCGGCGCGCACGCGACGTCATGCCCGCCGCCATGTAGGCGGAGGTGATGATGGCGGCAGTGGCGCGAAGGGCATGCATGGGGCGCGCATCCTCGCATGGCGCGGCAGGCCGCGCAACCGGTTCCGCGGGCGAGCGGCGCCCGCGGGCGCCGGCGGATTCACGGCCCGGCGTCGGGCAGGACGGGCTGGAGGCTGAACTGCACGCGCAGGCGGTTGCCCGGGTCGTAGGGCAGGCGCGAGCGGTACTTCATGCCGCGATAGACGTAATCGACGTCGTAGGCGATGGGACGCTGGAACTTGCGCTCCACCGGGACCAGTTCGCAGTCCTTGCCTTCGGCGGGCTGCGGCGCGGGCTTGGCCTCGTCGCCACCGAGCGCCTCCTTCACCGCGCCCACGATCCGCGACAGGCCCCGCGGCTTCGCCGGGGGCGGCACCGGCACGCCGTTGCAGCGCTGCTCCATCCGCGTCGCGGTCAGGGTCTGGTAGACCGGCTCCACCCGCAGCACCTGGGCATAGCCGGTGCGGACGCTGCGCTTGGGCACGACCGTTTCCTGGGCCAGCACCGGCATCGCCGCCAGCGCGAGCACCGCCGCGAGGCAGGACAGGACGGGACGGCGCCAGGCGCGGCGCGGGATCGGGCAAGTCGGATTCACGCTGGCAGTGTATGCGCTCGGCGCCATGGAGGGCTGAATCCCGGCTGTCATCGCAGGGTGCCGACCGCTAGAATTCCGGGACATCACGGGTTTCCCACATGAGCCTGCACCTGCACAACAGCCTGACGCGGCGGCTGGAGCCGTTCGCGCCGCTGGATCCCGCCTGCCCGACCATGTACCTGTGCGGGCCGACGGTCTACAACTACGTCCACATCGGCAACGCGCGCGGGCCGGTGGCGTTCGGCGTGCTCGCCGCGCTGCTGCGCCGGCGTTACGGCGGGCTGCGCTACGCGCGCAACATCACCGACGTCGACGACAAGATCAACGCCGCGGCGCAGGCCGCCGGCGTGCCGATCTCCGCGATCACCGACCGCTACGCCGCGGCCTACCGCGCGGACATGGCGGCGCTCGGCGTCGCGCCGCCGGACCTGGAACCTGCCGCCACCGCGCACATCCCGCAGATCGTGGCGATGATCGAGCGCCTCGTGGCGGCCGGCCACGCGTACGAAGCCGAAGGCCACGTGCTGTTCGCCGTCGGCAGCTTCGCCGCGTACGGCAGGCTTTCGGGTCGCGATCCCGAGGAGATGCTCGCCGGCGCGCGCGTCGAGGTGGCGCCGTACAAGCGCGACCCCGGCGACTTCGTGCTGTGGAAGCCGTCGACCGGCGACCTGCCCGGCTGGGCGTCGCCGTGGGGCCGCGGCCGCCCGGGCTGGCACATCGAATGCTCCGCCATGGCCGAGGCGCACCTGGGCGAGACGATCGACATCCACGCCGGCGGCGCGGACCTGCAGTTCCCGCACCACGAGAACGAGATCGCGCAGAGTGAAGGCGCGCACGGCGGGCGCCGGTTCGCGCGCTACTGGCTGCACAACGGCATGCTGGAGTTCGGCGGCGCGAAGATGTCCAAGTCGGTCGGCAACATCGAGAAGGTCCACGACCTGCTGCAACGGCATCCGGCCGAAGCCCTGCGCTACGCGTTGCTGTCGGCGCACTACCGGCAGCCGCTGGACTGGTCGCCGGCGCTGGTGGAACAGTCGGTGCGCACGCTCGACCGGCTGTACGGCACGCTGCGCGACCTCGGCGGCACCGGCGAAGGCGCCGCCGCCGCGACGCCCGCGATCCCGGCCGCGATCGAGGCCGCGCTCGACGACGACCTCAACACGCCCGCGGCGCTCGCGGAAATCGCGCGCATCGCGGGCGAGGCGCGCAAGGCCACCGGCACGGAGGAGCGCGCGCGCCTGAAGGCGACGCTGCTCGGCGCCGGGCTGGCCCTAGGCCTGCTGCAGCAGGATCCGGCGGCATGGTTCGCGCGCGGTGCCTCCGGCGACGACGACGGGCGCATCCAGGCGCTGGTCGACGAGCGCGCGGCGGCGAAGCGGGCCCGCGACTTCGCGCGTGCCGATGCGATCCGCGATGCGCTTGCCGCCGAGGGCATCGTGCTCGAGGACACCGCGCAGGGCGTGCGCTGGGTGCGGCGATGAGCCCCGCCGCAGCCCCCCTGTTCCCGATGGAACCGACCGCCGCGCTGGCGCAGGCCGCGATCGCCGACGAGTTCGCGTTCTTCGGCGACTGGTCCGAGCGCTACCAGTACCTGATCGACCTCGGCCGCAAGCTCCCGCCCTTCCCGGAGGCATGGAAGACCGAGGAGCATCGCCTGCACGGCTGCCAATCGATGGTCTGGATCGTCGCGTCCGGCGACGCCGCCCGCCTGGACTTCACCGCCACGAGCGATTCGGCGATCGTGTCCGGGCTGGTGTTCCTCGCGCTGCGCGTGTATTCCGGGCGGCCGGCCGCCGAGATCCTCGCGACCGAACCCGATTACGTCGCCGCGATCGGGCTGGCGAAGCATCTTTCGCCGACCCGCAGCAACGGCCTCGCCGCGCTGCTGGCCTTCATCCGCGAGCGCGCGCGCGCCGCCGCCGCCGCATGAGCGACGCCGCCGGCACGCACGCGGCCGGCCCGGCCACGACGCCGCTGCGCAACCGCGCCTTCCTCGCGCTGCTGCTCTATCGCCTCTGCGCCGGCCTCTCCTACCAGGTCGTCGCGGTCACCGTGGGCTGGCACATCTACACGCTCACCCGCGATCCGTTCGCGCTCGGCCTGGTCGGCCTCGCCGAGATCGTGCCCTACTTCTTCGTCGCCCCGTTCGCCGGTTACCTCGTCGACCACCTGCGGCGGCGTACGCTCGGCGCGGTCGCCTGCCTGGGGCTGATGGCGACCGCCCTGGCGCTGGCGCTGGTCGCGCATTCCGAATTCGGCGCGCACGCGACCTGGCCGATCTACGCGGCGATCGCGCTGACCGGCATGGTCCGCGCCTTCCTGACGCCGGTGTACAACGCGCTGTTCGCGCGGGTGCTGCCGCGCGAGCAATTCGTGCGCGGCGCAAGCCTGGGCAGCGTCGTGTTCCAGGCCAGCCTCGTACTCGGACCGGCGCTCGGCGGCGTGCTCGTCGGCTGGGCGGGCGTGGCCGAGGCGTATGCGGTCGCAGCCGCGTTCGGCGCCGCCGCCGCGATCGCGGTGTACAGGCTGCGCGTCACCGAGCCGCCGCAGCTGCTGCAGCGCGCGCCGGTGTTCGCGAGCATCCATGAAGGCCTGCGCTTCGTGTTCGGCAACCAGATCATGCTCGGCGCGATGGCGCTGGACATGTTCTC
>CBIHRR010000154.1:0-4446 GCA_966212495.1 uncultured Gammaproteobacteria bacterium | reverse complement strand
AGGCGCCTGCGCCGTCCGCCACGATGCCCGCGCCCGCCTCCGCGCCGGGCGCGCATGCCATCCAGGTGCGCGTCGCGCTCGACCCGGAGCTCGCCGCGCGCGCCCGCCTCGACGGCAACGCCACCGTGTTCGTCATCGCCCGCGCGCCCGATGGCCCGCCGATGCCGATCGCCGTCGAGCGCCACGCCGTCTCCGAGCTGCCCTTCACCGCGACGCTCGACGACGCCGACGGCCCGATGCCGACCGTGAAACTCTCCGGCGTCGACGCCGTCGAACTGGTCGCGCGCATCTCGCGCAGCGGCGATGCCGCGGCACAGTCCGGCGACCTGGAGTCGGCGCCGCTGCGCGTGCAGCTGCCCGCGCAGGCGCCGGTCGACCTCGTGATCGGCCGGACGCGCTGAGCCCGCCGGTCGCGGCACCCCCGATTACAATTCCGCGCATGACCGAATTCATCCCGCCCGGCACCCGTTACGTCGACCTGCCCTCGCCGTTCCGGATGAAGCGGGGCGGCGAGCTGCACGGCGCCCGCATCGCCTACGAAACCTGGGGCGCGCTCGACGCCGCGCGGGGCAACGCGATCCTGATCCTCACCGGCCTTTCGCCCGACGCACACGCGGCCGCGAACGCGGCCAATCCGGCGCCCGGCTGGTGGGAAGCGATGCTCGGCCCGGGCAAGCCGATCGACACCGACCGCTGGTTCGTCGTGTGCGTCAATTCGCTGGGCAGCTGCAAGGGCTCCACCGGGCCCGCCTCGATCGACCCTGCGACCGGCGCACCGTACCACCTCGCGTTCCCGGAACTGTCCGTCGAGGACGGTGCCGATGCGGCCGCGCACGTCGTGCGGGCACTGGGCATCGAGCGCCTCGCCTGCGTGATCGGCAACTCGATGGGCGGCATGGCCGCGCTCGCGTTCCTGCTGCGCCATCCCGGCATCGCCCGCGCGCACGCCAACATCTCCGGCGCCGCGCATGCGCTGCCGTTCTCGATCGCGATCCGCTCGCTGCAGCGCGAAGCGATCCGCCTCGACCCGGCATGGAACGACGGCGACTACGACGACGCGCACTACCCCGAGTCGGGCATGCGCATGGCGCGCAAGCTCGGCGTGATCACCTATCGCTCGGCGCTGGAATGGGACGGCCGCTTCGGCCGCGTGCGCCTGGATTCCGACCGGCGCGACGACGAGGATCCCTTCGGCCTCGAATTCGAGGTCGAAAGCTACCTGGAAGGCCACGCGCGCCGCTTCGTGCGCAGCTTCGACCCCAACTGCTACCTGTACCTGAGCCGCTCGATGGACTGGTTCGACCTCGCCGAGTCCTGCGGCACCACGCCGGCCGGCCGCGCGCCCGGCAACAGCCACGGCGGCGACGTGCTGCAGGCCCTGGCGCGGATCCGGGTGGAAAAGGCGCTGGCGATCGGCGTGGCCACCGACATCCTGTTCCCGCTGCAGCAGCAGGAGCAGATCGCCGACGGCCTGCGCGCGGGCGGCGCCGACGCCAGCTTCCTGCCGCTGGAGTCCCCGCAGGGGCACGACGCCTTCCTGGTGGATTTCGCCCGCTTCGGGCCGGCCGTCCGCGGCTTCCTCGACGGCCTGCAGGGGTAGAATGGGGCCATGAACGACGCCTGTTGCCCGGACATCGCCTTCCCCGGCCACGACAAGCTGGTCGCCGCCATCGACGCGGCGATCGCCGCCGGCGACCAGCACGCGGTGACGGCGGCCGTCCGCAACGCCTTGTGCCGGCTGATCAAGGACCATGACGTGCGGCTGCCGGACTGCGTCCACGAGCCGATCAGCGACCACTACGCCCGTCGCGAGCTCTACCGCAGCCCGACCCACGGCTACAGCGTCGTCGCCATGACCTGGGGCCCTGGCCAGGGGACGCCGTTGCACGACCATTCGGGGCTCTGGTGCGTCGAGGGCGTGTGGGACGGCCAGCTCGAGATCGTCCAGTACGAACTGCTCGAGCACGAGGGCGGGCGGTTCCGCTTTCGCGCCGCGGGCGGCATCCATGCGGGCCCCGGCAGCGCCGGCAGCCTGATCCCGCCGCACGAGTACCACACGATCCGCAATGCCAGCGAGGACGCGATCGCGATCTCGCTGCACATCTACAAGGCCGAGATGGCCTGCTGCGCCAAGTTCGTGCCCGAACGGCCCGGCGCCGGCGACGAGTGGTTCGTCCGCGAGAACGCGGTCCTGGAGACCGACGAGGCCGCCTGACCGACCGCCGCCGCCGCGCGGCCGGCCCGGTCGCGCCGCTATAATCCCTGTCCGCGCCGGAATGGCGGAATCGGTAGACGCAGCGGACTCAAAATCCGCCGCCCTTAAAAGCGTGTGGGTTCGAGTCCCACTTCCGGCACCAGTCCCTGCTCCGCCCTTCCCGCGCGCAAAAAGGTGAAGGCCCAGTCTCCCGGGTTTGAAGCCGGTCGGCTGAGCCTTCGATGCCGAAGCTGTTGAAACCTGCGCTGGAAATCGCGGACTGCGTTCTCGCGAACTGGGTCCTTTGACTTGCCGTCGCTTGCTTCTTTTTCTTCGACGCGAGCAGGTTAGCGCAAGCCCTGTTACGACACCGTAAAAACCGCCGACCGTTCGTCGGCAAGCGCCGTGCGTGGATCCATGCTGCTGCGTCGCGGCATCACGCGTTGTTCCACGGCCACCAGCCCGCCCCGGTCATCGCATAGCGGTCGGCGGCGCGCTCGAAACGGTTGCTTCCGCGCACGCCGCCGCAGGCCATGTACAAGGGCAGGAACAGCGGGCCGAGCGCCATGTACTGCAACACGTGCGCGCGTTCGTGGTCGCCCATGCCGATCGGCGCGTCCATCGTCTCGCCGGCAACGCGCGCATACGTGTAGCAGCGTTCGTCCAGGTCGTGCCCGGTGTGCAGGATCACGTTGCCGAGGGTGAGCGCGCCGCCCGGCCCCCACGGGACGCCGTGGAAGACCAGCGCGAGGTCGCGCGTGCGCAAGCGCGGGCGCGCGCCGCGCGCCATGGCCACCGCGCCGAGCAGGAGTCCGATCGCGGTGTTGGGCGCTGCCCACGCTATGCCGAGCGCATGCAGCGCGCGCCGCGCCCAGGCGCGCGGGGCGCCGCTCATTCCTCCGGCATCAGCAGCCACAGGATCAGATACACGAGGATGCCGGGGAACGCCGCCGACAGGATCGAGAGCAGCACGTAGGCGATGCGGGTCAGATTGGAATCCCAGCCGAACCGGCGGGCGATGCCGCCGATGACGCCGGCGAGCATGCGGTCGCTGCGGGAACGGGTGAGCGGGCGGGAATCGGTGGTCATGTCGGCAAGGCCTCGATGCGGATGTCAGCGCGAGCGCGCGGCGAGCCAGTCGTGGATGGCCTGCGGCACTTCCTTCTGCGCGCGGCCGGACACGTAGATGCCGATGTGGCCGCCGCGGAACGAAAGTTCGGTGTAGTCCTTCGTGCCGGCCAGGCCTTTCAGCGCGCGCGAGGAATCCGGCGGCACCAGGTGGTCCTGCTCGGCGAAGATGTTGAGCACCGGCATCTCCACGAGGCCGAGGTGCACCTCGCGCCCGCCGATGTCGATGCCGCCGTTGACGAAGCCGTTGCGCTGGTAGAACTGCTTCAGGAACTGCCGGAACGCCTCGCCCGCCTGGTCCGGCGAATCGAAGATCCACTTCTCCATGCGCAGGAAGTCCTCCGTCGCCTTGCGGTCGTCGAGGATGTCCACCAGCCCGACGTACTTCTGCAGGTTCAGGCGGAACGGCTTGAGCATCAGGTAGCACCAGTTCATCAGGTCCGCCGGCACGTTGCCGAGGGTGTCCACGAACAGGTCCACGTCCAGCTCCTGCACCCAGTTCGACAGCATGTTGTCCGGGGTGTGGAAATCGACCGGCGTCACCATGGTGACCAGGTTGCGGATCTTCCCAGGATGCAGCGCCGCGTAGCACAGCGAGAATGCGCCGCCCTGGCAGATGCCGAGCAGGTTGACCGCATCCAGGCCGTGGGCCTTGCGCAGGTAGTCGACCGCGCCGCCGAGGAAACGCTCGATGTAGTCCTCCAGCGTGAGGTAGCGGTCGGAGCGGTCCGGATAGCCCCAGTCGATGATGTAGACGTCCTCGCCGCGCGCGAGCAGGCCCTTCACGATCGAACGGTCGGCCTGCAGGTCCACCATGTACGGGCGGTTGACCAGCGCGTAGCTGACGAGCAACGGCACCTTCGCGGTGGGCTTGCCGTCGCCGCGATAGCGGTAGAGCACGACCTTGCCGTCGCGCCAGACTTCCTCGCGCGCGGTCGCGCCGTAGTCGTAATCGCCGACGTCGCGCAGCGTCCCGAGCGCTGCGCCGACCTTCTTCTGGAACGCGAGCGCTTCAGCGGCGAGGCTTTCGGGGGTGAAGGCGAAGGGGCCGTTCATCGCTTTGCCCTCTTCGCGGGCGCGGGCGGCTTCGGCATCGGCTTTTTCGGTGCCGGGCTGGGCGCCGG
>CBIHRR010000153.1:0-4472 GCA_966212495.1 uncultured Gammaproteobacteria bacterium | reverse complement strand
GTGCTGAGCTTCGTCGAGGCCGTGTTCTTCCCGGTGATGCCGGAAGTGATGCTGGCGCCGATGGCGCTGTCGCGGCCGCAGCGTGCCTTCCGCTACGCCACGATCAGCCTGGCGTGCTCGCTGGCCGGCGCGCTGGTCGGTTACGCGCTCGGCCACTACGCCTACGAACTCGTGAAGCCGGCGTTCGCCTCGCTCGGATGGGCGCAACACGTCGACGAGCAGGTCGCCTACCTGCGCGCCATCGCCATCGAGTCGCCGTGGAAGGCGTTCTGGATCCTCGTGCTCGCCGGCTTCGCGCCCATCCCGCTGAAGTTCTTCACCTGGGCCTCGGGCATCGTCGGCGTGCCCTTGCTGCCGTTCATGGCGAGCATGTTCATCGGCCGCGGCAAGCGCGTGTACCTCCTCGCGCTGGCGATCCGGATCGGCGGCCCGCGCGCGGAAGCGGCATTGCGCCGCTGGATCGAACCCGTGGGCTGGATCGCATTGCTGCTGCTGGTCGCGATCTTCGGCTGGCTGGCTTGGAGGGCTTACGCGTGATGTCCGGATCTGCGATCGGCACGCAAGCCATCGGCATGCACGGCAAGGCGGGCGTGCCGCGCTGGCGTCGCTTCGGCGCGATCGTCCTGGCGACCATGCTGATCGCCTCCTGCGCGAGCACCCACGTCGTGCGCCGCGCAGGCGGCGACGACCTGCGGCCGGTGCGCGTCTCCGTTCCGAAGCCCGGCAAGGCGGTGAGCGTGCGCGCGGGGCAGACGCTGTACCGCATCGCGACCGAGAACGGCATCACCGCGCGCGACCTCGCCGCCTGGAACGACGTCGATCCGCCGTACACGATTTTCCCCGGCCAGACGCTGCGCCTGTATCCGCCAGCCCGCGGAGGCGCCGCTGGAACGCGCGCGACTGCCACCGCGCCTGCGCGCGCGCCCGGCACCGCGGCGGCGACGCCTTCGCGCCCGCCCGCACCACGCGCCGCCGCGCCCGTTGCGAGCCCGTTCGCCTGGCGCTGGCCGGTCGACGGCACGCTGCTGTCCGCCTACGTCGCCGGCGACGTCACCCGCCAGGGCATCGACATCGGCAACAGCGAAGGCACGCCCGTGCGCGCCGCCGCCGACGGCGTCGTGGTGTATTCGGGCTCCGGCCTGGTCGGCTACGGCGAACTCGTCATCGTCAAGCACGACGACAACTGGCTGTCGGCCTACGGCCACAACCGCGCGCGCAAGGTCAACGAAGGCCAGGTGGTGAAGGCCGGCCAGCAGATCGCCGAGATGGGCCATACCGGCGCACCGCGCGACCTGCTGCATTTCGAGATCCGCTACAACGGCAAACCGGTCGATCCCCTGCGCTATCTTCCTGCCCGCTGATCCATCCAGCCCAACCGTCAAGGAAGACCCATGAACCGCATCGCCCCGTTTGCCGCCGTCCTCGGCGCTTGCCTCTCGTCCGGCGCCGCTTCGGCGCAGGACGCATCGCCGCCCGTGCAGGCGCCCCCGGCCGGGCAGGCAGCCGGGCACTCGACGCCGTCGGAAAGCGAGCTCGCCTTCCGTCACCAGATGATGCTCGACGAATACGCACGCGTCGAATTCCGCGACGAGGCCGGCAACGCGATTACCTTCGAGGACATCCTGCGCGCGATCCCGAACGGGAAGTCGTTCTCGATCGAGAAGGCCAGCGACCATTCGCTCGCCACCGTCCGGATCGGTAGCAAGCACGACGATGCGGACGCGCCCCGGCCCGAGGTGCTGAAGGCGGGCTCGGCGCTGCCTGCGCCGGAAGGCCTGCGCACGCTCGATGGGCAGGCATTCGGAAGCGCCGAACTGCACGGACGCCGCACGTTGCTGAGCCTATTTTTCGCCGAATGCCTGCCGTGCATCGCCGAAGTACCGGAGCTGAACAGCCTCGCCGCGGCCCACCCGGACATGGGCGTGTACGCGGTGACCTTCGACGACGCCACGACCGCGAAAGGCTTCGTCGCGCAGCGCGGGCTGCAGGTGCCAGTGGTCGCCGACGCGAAGGCCTACCTCGACGCGCTCGGCGTGCAGACCTATCCGACGCTGATCCTCGTCGACGAACATGGCCGTGTCGCCGCGGTACGCCACGGCGGCAAGGTGTCGATGCCCCGCGCGCTGGCCGGGGACGAAGGCGGCGATTCCGGCATCGCGGCGTGGGTCGCCGCTGCGGCCGCGGCGCACGCCGCGCCCTGATCCCGGGACGCTAGCCCGGCAGCAGGAACGCCGCGACCACGCGGCGGCCTTCGCCGGCCAGCACGGTGTACGTGCGCGCGGCCGCGGCGTTCGTCATCGCTTCCAGGCCGACGCCGCGGCGCAGCGCGGCGGCGAGCGTCGCCGGCGGCGGGAACGCCTGCACGGCGCCGGTGCCCAGCACGATCAGTTCGGGTTCCAGGGCGAGCAACGGATCGAGCGCTTCGGGCGGAAGCGTCGAAGCGTCGTGCCAGGGCCAGTCCTCGAGCAGCGTATCCGGGGAGACGCAGAAGCTGTGGCGCAGGGTGCGGTCGTTGACCAGCGCCGAGGTGCCGTCGGCACCGCGCAGGTAGAAGGCGTAGTCGGGGCGTTCGAGGTGCAGCTGCATCGGAACGAAGGCGGGGCGGCCCGTCAGGCGCGGGGCAGCACGATGCGCCGGTGGTCCTTCGATGCCCGGTAGAGCACCGCGGTGTGGCCGATGCGCTGCACCAGCGCGGCGCCGGCGCGCTGCGCCAGTTCCTGGACCATCGCGTCGCGGACGTCGCGATCCTCGGCGGCGACCTTCACCTTGATCAGCTCGTGGTGTTCCAGCGCGCCGTCGACCTCGGCCACCAGCGCGTCGCTGACGCCCTTGCCACCGACCTGGAGGATGGCCTTGAGCCCGTGCGCCTGGCCGCGCAGGAAGCGGGTCTGGGCGTTGGTCAGGGCGATCGACATCAGGGGGCCAAAAGGGGAGCGGGGAGGGCCGTCAGGGTATCATGGCGCCGACCATGGCCACCCGCAGCAAGTCCAGCCAGCGCTGGCTGAAGGAGCACTTTTCCGACCCCTACGTGAAGAAGGCGCAGGCGGAAGGGATGCGTTCGCGCGCGGCCTACAAGCTCGAGGAACTGGTGGAGCGCGACCGCCTGCTGAAACCGGGCATGGTGGTGGTCGATCTCGGCGCCGCGCCGGGGGGCTGGTCGCAGTGGGTCCGGCATGCGCTGGACGACATGTCGAAGGCGGGCGCGTCGAAGGGCGCCCCCGGGCGCGTCGTCGCGCTGGACATCCTCGAGATGCCCACGCTGGCCGGCGTCGAGTTCCTTCATGGCGACTTCAGGGAGGATGCGGTCCTATCGGCCCTGGAGGCCACGCTCGCCGGATCGGCCGTGGACCTTGTCCTTTCCGACATGGCCCCCAATAAAAGTGGCGTGGACGCGGTGGACCAGCCGCGGATGATGCACCTGGCCGAACTGGCGATGGATTTCGCCGACCACCACCTGCGCCCCGGCGGCACGTTCCTGATCAAGCTGTTCCAGGGCACGGGGTTCGACCAGTACGTTCGCGACCTGCGGCGGCGGTATGCGAAAGTGTCGATCCGCAAGCCCGCTGCCTCGCGCAAGCGTTCGCCCGAGGTCTATGCCCTCGCCCAGGACAAGCTGGCGCGGGCCAAGCCCTGACCCCACCACCGGATAGCCGCGACTCCCAAATGAACGACCTCGTCAAGAATCTGCTGCTCTGGGTCGTCGTCGCCATCGTGCTGATGGTGGTGTTCCAGAGCTTTGGCCCGAAGTCCGCGGCGACCCAGCCGCTGACCTACGACCAGTTCGTCCAGGAAGTGCAGGGCGACCGCGTGTCGCAGGTGAAGATCGCCGAGGACCGCACCACGATCGCGGGCGAACGCAAGGACGGCACCAAGTTCACCACGTACGCGCCGGCGGACAAGGACCTCGTCAACGACCTGCTGCGCCATGGCGTCACCACCGTGCAGGCGCCGCCCTCCAGCGGACTGTCGCTGGGGGTGATCCTGGTGAACGTGCTGCCCTGGCTGCTGTTCATCGGCATCTGGGTGTACTTCATGCGGCAGATGCAGCAGGGCGGGGGCAAGGGCGCGATGTCCTTCGGCCGCTCGCGCGCCAAGCTGCTGAACGAGGACCAGGTCAAGATCACCTTCGCCGACGTCGCCGGTTGCGACGAGGCGAAGGAGGAAGTCTCCGAACTCGTCGAATTCCTGCGCGATCCGTCCAAGTTCCAGAAGCTGGGCGGCAAGATCCCGCGCGGCGTGCTGATGGTGGGCCCGCCGGGCACCGGCAAGACGCTGCTCGCCAAGGCGATCGCCGGCGAGGCCAAGGTGCCGTTCTTCTCGATCTCCGGTTCCGACTTCGTCGAGATGTTCGTCGGCGTCGGCGCCTCGCGCGTGCGCGACATGTTCGAGCAGGCGAAGAAGCACGCGCCCTGCATCATCTTCATCGACGAGATCGACGCCGTCGGCCGCCATCGCGGCGCCGGCCTGGGCGG
>CBIHRR010000152.1:0-4544 GCA_966212495.1 uncultured Gammaproteobacteria bacterium | reverse complement strand
TGTAGTACAGGCCGAGCACGACGTCCTGCGACGGCACGATGATCGGCTCGCCGTTGGCCGGCGACAGGATGTTGTTCGACGCCATCATCAGCGCGCGCGCTTCCAGCTGGGCCTCGAGGCTCAGCGGGACGTGCACGGCCATCTGGTCGCCGTCGAAGTCGGCGTTGAACGCGGTGCAGACCAGCGGGTGCAGCTGGATGGCCTTGCCCTCGATCAGCACCGGCTCGAACGCCTGGATGCCCAGGCGATGCAGGGTCGGCGCGCGGTTCAGCAGCACCGGATGCTCGCGGATGACTTCCTCGAGGATGTCCCACACCTCGGCCTCTTCGCGCTCCACGAGCTTCTTCGCCGCCTTGATGGTGGTGGCGAGGCCGCGGCGCTGCAGCTTGGCGAAGATGAAGGGCTTGAACAGCTCGAGCGCCATCTTCTTCGGCAGGCCGCACTGGTGCAGCTTGAGGTACGGGCCAACCACGATGACCGAGCGGCCGGAGTAGTCGACGCGCTTGCCGAGCAGGTTCTGGCGGAAGCGGCCCTGCTTGCCCTTGATCATGTCGGCGAGCGACTTGAGCGGGCGCTTGTTGGTGCCGGTGATGGCGCGGCCGCGGCGGCCGTTGTCCATCAGCGCGTCCACCGACTCCTGCAGCATGCGCTTCTCGTTGCGCACGATGATGTCGGGCGCGTTGAGCTCGAGCAGGCGGCGCAGGCGGTTGTTGCGGTTGATGACGCGGCGGTACAGGTCGTTGAGGTCGGAGGTCGCGAAGCGGCCACCATCCAGCGGGACCAGCGGGCGCAGGTCCGGCGGCAGCACCGGCAGCACGGTCATCACCATCCACTCGGGGCGGTTGCCGGACTCGAGGAAGGCCTCGACCAGCTTGATGCGCTTGGTGAGGCGCTTGAGCTTGGTCTCGGAACCCGTCGCGGCGATGTCTTCCTTCAGCTTGACCATCTCGGCCTGCAGGTCGATCGTCCGCAGCAGGTCGAACACGGCCTCGGCGCCCATCGCGGCGTCGAAGTCGTCGCCGTGCTCCTGGCGCATCTGCATGAACTGCTCTTCGTTGAGCAGCTGGCCGCGTTCCATCGGGGTCAGGCCCGGCTCCGTGACCACGTAGGCCTCGAAGTACAGGATCCGCTCGATGTCGCGCAGGGTCATGTCCAGCATCAGGCCGATGCGCGAGGGCAGCGACTTGAGGAACCAGATGTGCGCGACCGGGCTGGCCAGGTCGATGTGGCCCATGCGCTCGCGGCGCACCTTGGCCAGCGTCACTTCCGTGCCGCACTTCTCGCAGACCACGCCGCGGTGCTTCATGCGCTTGTACTTGCCGCACAGGCACTCGTAGTCCTTGATCGGTCCGAAGATGGCGGCGCAGAACAGGCCGTCGCGCTCGGGCTTGAAGGTGCGGTAGTTGATGGTCTCGGGCTTCTTCACCTCGCCGAAGGACCACGAACGGATCAGGTCCGGGGAGGCCAGCGCGATCTTGATCGCGTCGAAGTCCAGCGTCTGGCGCTGCTGGTTGAAGAGGTTCAGTAGGTCTTTCATTTGTATTCTCCGGTCGAAGGAAACTGGGGTTCGCGGCTACGCGTTCCTCAGTTCTCCTCCAGCTCCATGTTGATGGCCAGCGAGCGGATTTCCTTCACGAGGACGTTGAAGGACTCCGGCATGCCGGCGACCATCTCGTGCTCGCCGTCGACGATGTTCTTGTACATCTGGTTGCGGCCCTGCACGTCGTCGGACTTCACCGTCAGCATTTCCTGCAGGGTGTAGGCCGCGCCGTAGGCTTCCAGCGCCCAGACTTCCATTTCGCCGAAGCGCTGGCCGCCGAACTGCGCCTTGCCGCCCAGCGGCTGCTGGGTGACGAGCGAGTACGGGCCGGTGGAACGAGCGTGCATCTTGTCGTCGACCAAGTGGTGCAGCTTCAGCACGTGCATGTAGCCGACCGTGACCGGGCGCTCGAAAGCTTCGCCGGTGCGACCGTCGTGCAGCGTGGCCTGGGTGCGCGTGGCGGTGAGCCCCTTGGCTTGCGCGATGTCGTCCGGGTAGGCGAGCTTCAGCATGCCGCGGATTTCTTCTTCGGCCGCGCCATCGAACACCGGCGTGGCGAAGGGAACACCCTTGGACAGGTTGCCGGCCATCTCGACGATCTCGTCGTCCGACAGATGATCCAGGCGCTCGGTCTTGCCGCCCGACTTGTTGTACAGCTCGTCCAGGAACTTGCGCAGCTCGGCCGCCTTGGCCTGCTCCTGCAGCATGGTGCCGATGCGCTGGCCGATGCCCTTGCCGGCCCAGCCCAGGTGGACTTCCAGCACCTGACCCACGTTCATCCGCGAAGGCACGCCCAGCGGATTCAGCACGATGTCGCACGGCGTGCCGTCGGCCATGTAGGGCATGTCTTCGACCGGAACGATCTTGGACACGACGCCCTTGTTGCCGTGACGGCCGGCCATCTTGTCGCCAGGCTGCAGGCGACGCTTGACAGCGAGGTACACCTTCACCATCTTCAGCACGCCAGCCGGCAGCTCATCGCCTTGCGTGAGCTTCTTGCGCTTTTCTTCGAACGCGAGGTCGAAGCTGTGGCGCGTCTGCTCCAGCGAGTTCTTGATCGACTCGAGCTGGTTGGCGATGTCGTCGTCCGACGGGCGGATGTCGAACCAGTGGTACTTCTCGACGCTCGCGAGATACGCCTTGTCGATGGCCGTGCCCTTGGCGATCTTTTGCGGACCACCGTTGGCGATCTTGCCGACCAGGAGCTTCTCGATACGGTCGAACGCGTCGGCTTCCACGATGCGAAGCTGGTCGTTCAGGTCGAGGCGATAGCGCTTGAGTTCATCGTCGATGATCTGCTGCGCACGCTTGTCGCGCGGGATGCCTTCACGGGTAAAGACCTGCACGTCGATCACCGTGCCGCTCGTGCCTTGGTCGACGCGCAGCGAGGTGTCCTTCACGTCCGAAGCCTTCTCGCCGAAGATGGCGCGAAGCAGCTTCTCTTCCGGCGTCAGCGTGGTCTCGCCCTTCGGCGTGACCTTGCCCACCAGCGTGTCGCCCGGCTGCACTTCGGCGCCGACATAAATGATGCCGGATTCGTCGAGGCGGTTGAGCTGCTGCTCGGCCAGGTTCGGGATGTCGCGCGTGATTTCCTCGGCGCCCAGCTTGGTGTCGCGGGCCATCACCACCAGTTCCTCGATATGGATCGAGGTATAGCGGTCTTCGGCCACGACGCGTTCGCTGATCAGGATCGAGTCCTCGAAGTTGTAGCCGTTCCAGGGCATGAACGCGACCAGCATGTTCTGGCCCAGGGCCAGCTCGCCGATGTCGGTCGAGGGGCCGTCGGCCAGCACGTCGCCGCGCTCGACCACGTCGCCCACGTTCACCAGCGGGGTCTGGTTGATGCAGGTGTTCTGGTTGGAGCGCGTGTACTTGATCAGGGTGTAGATGTCGACGCCGGCATCGGTCTCGCCGGAGATCTCGTCCTCGTTGACCTTGACCACGATGCGGGCGGCGTCGATCTGCTCGACCGTGCCCCCGCGGCGCGCGTTGACCGTCACGCCCGAGTCGCGCGCCACGGCGCGCTCGATGCCGGTGCCGACCAGCGGCTTCTGCGAGCGCAGCGTCGGCACGGCCTGGCGCTGCATGTTCGCGCCCATCAGCGCGCGGTTCGCGTCGTCGTGCTCCAGGAACGGCACGAGCGCGGCGGCGACCGACACGGTCTGCATCGGCGACACGTCCATGAAGTGGATCTCGGACGGCGGCTTGAGCAGGTTCTCGCCCTGGTAGCGGCAGGCGACGAACTGCGAGGTCATCGTGCCCTTCTCGTCGCGCGGCGCGTTGGCCTGGGCGATCACGTACTCGTTCTCCTCGATCGCCGAGAGGAACTCGACGTCGTCGGTGACGCGGCCGTCCACGACCTTGCGGTACGGCGTCTCGAGGAAGCCGTACTTGTTGGTGCGGGCGAACACCGCGAGCGAGTTGATCAGGCCGATGTTCGGGCCTTCCGGCGTCTCGATGGTGCAGACGCGGCCGTAGTGCGTCGGGTGCACGTCGCGCACCTCGAAGCCGGCGCGCTCGCGGGTCAGGCCGCCCGGGCCGAGCGCCGACACGCGGCGCTTGTGGGTGACCTCGGACAGCGGGTTGTTCTGGTCCATGAACTGCGAGAGCTGCGAGGAGCCGAAGAACTCCTTCACAGCGGCCGCGACCGGCTTGGCGTTGATCAGCTCCTGCGGCGTCAGCCCGTCGGCCTCGGCCATGGTCAGGCGCTCGCGCACGGCGCGCTCGACGCGCACCAGGCCGACGCGGAACACGTTCTCGGCCATCTCGCCGACCGAACGCACGCGGCGGTTGCCCAGGTGGTCGATGTCGTCCACGGTGCCGCGGCCGTTGCGGATCTCGGTCAGGACCTTGATCACGTCGAGGATGTCGGAGCCGTTGCCGTATTCGGTGCGCAGCCGCACGGACTCCTCGTCCTTGCGCTCGGCGAAGTACTTCGCGTCGTACAGGACCGAGGCGCCGGTGACTTCCTTGCGGCCGATGCGGCGGTTGAACTTCATCCGGC
>CBIHRR010000151.1:0-4590 GCA_966212495.1 uncultured Gammaproteobacteria bacterium | reverse complement strand
GGCCTCAGCGGCTACCCAACCACCGTGCACAAGGAGAGAGAACATGGGCCTGATCATTTGGCTGATCGTGGGCGGCATCATCGGCTGGCTCGCCAGCATGATCATGCGGACGGATGCCCAGCAGGGCGTCATCCTCAACGTAGTAGTCGGCATCATCGGCGCCCTGATCGGCGGCTGGCTGATTGCTCCGATGATCGGCGGCAGCACCAGCGCAGCCGGTGGCTTCAACATCATGGGATTCATCGCGGCCCTGATCGGCGCGATCATCCTGCTGGCGATCGTGAACCTGTTCCGCCGTGGCCGCGTGCGCTAAGCACGCACCACCGCGAACAGTCGCACCCTCGCGCATTCGAGGACGAGGAAGGATACGCAGGAGGCGACACTAGCCCACGGAACGGGCTGCACGGATGCGAAAGGCCTGGCAGGATGCCGGGCCTTTTCTTTTTTGCGCGTTTCCCTTGCTGCCGGCCCGGCCCGCTCCGCGTCAGCCCAGCCTGAGCCAGGCCGGGGCGTGGTCGCTCGGGCGCTCCATGCGGCGCGGCTCGAGGTCGATGCCGCCTGCGGAACACTCGGCGCGCAAGGCGTCGGAGACCAGCAGCAGGTCGATGCGCAGGCCCCAGCCGCGATCGAAGGCCTGCAGCCGGTAATCCCACCAGGAATGGTGCCCCGCCTCGTGGTTGTGCAGGCGGAAGCTGTCGTGCAGGCCCAGCGCCTGGATCCGCTGCAGGGCCTCGCGCTCGGGCGTGGAGCACATGATCTTCTCGCGCCAGCGCTTCGGGTCGTGGACGTCGGCGTCGGTGGGCGCGATGTTGAAGTCGCCCAGCACCACCAGCCGCGGATGCCTGGACAGCTCGTCCCGGAGCAGGCCGTGCGCCGCATCCAGCCAGCGCATCTTGTATTCGTATTTCGGGCTGCCGACTTCCTGGCCGTTGACGACGTAGAAATTGACGATGCGCACGCCGTCGACGGTGGCCGCGATGACGCGCTTCTGCTCGTCGTCGAAGCCGGGCATGCCGGCCTGCACGTCTTCGATCGCATGCCCCTTCGCCAGGATCGCGACGCCGTTGTAGGTCTTCTGCCCGGCGAAGACGCTGCGGTAGCCGTGGCCGGCGAGCACGTCGTCCGGGAAGCGCAGGTCTTCCAGCTTGGTCTCCTGCAGGCCGACCACGTCGGGCGCGGCTTCCGCCAGCCACTGCTGCAGGTGCGGCAGGCGCACGTTGAGCGAATTGACGTTCCAGGTCGCGATCTTCATGGCGGCGAGTGTACCCGCGCCGCCGGACCGCGGCCGGCTTACCATGGGCCCCATGGACGCGAACACGAAGCACTCCGGCGGCGACGTCCGCTACGGCGACTGGGTGGACCTGCGCAGCGACACCGTCACCCGCCCCACCGCCGCCATGCGCGCGGCGATGCTGGCCGCCGAGGTGGGCGACGACGTCTACGGCGACGACCCGACGGTCAACGCGCTGCAGGCGCGGCTCGCCCGCGACCTGGGGTTCGAGGCCGGGCTGTTCATGCCCAGCGGCACGCAGTCGAACCTGGCCGCGCTGATGGCGCATTGCGCGCGCGGCGACGAATACATCGTCGGCATGGACGCGCACACCTACAAGTACGAAGGCGGCGGCGCGGCGGTGCTCGGCTCGATCCAGCCGCAGCCGATCCCGCAGGCGGCCGACGGCACGCTGCCGCTGGACGCGGTGGAGCGCGCGATCAAGCCGGACGACCCGCACTTCGCGCGCACGCGCCTGCTCTGCCTCGAGGACACCTGGCAGGGCCGGCCGCTGCCGCTCGACTACCTTGCCGCGGCGCGCGCGCTGTGCGACCGGCGCGGCCTCGGGCTGCACCTCGACGGCGCGCGGCTGTACAACGCCGCGGTCGCCTGCGGCGTGCCGGCGCGCGAGATCACGCGGCATTTCGACAGCGCGTCGGTGTGCCTGTCGAAGGGGCTCGGCGCGCCGGTGGGCTCGGTGCTCGTCGGCAGCGAAGCGCTCATCGGGGTGGCGCGCCGTTGGCGCAAGGTGCTCGGCGGCGGCCTGCGCCAGGCGGGCATCCTCGCGGCCGCCGGCCTGCATGCGCTCGACCACCATGTCGCCCGCCTGGCCGAGGACCACGCGCGCGCGGCGCGACTGGCCGATGCACTGCGCGCGATCCCGGGCGCGGGCGCGGTCGAGCAGCACACCGGCATGGTGTACGTGGACTTCCCCGTCGCGCGGCGCCAGGCCCTGCGCGATGAAATGGAGCGCCGCCGCGTGCGCCTGTCCGTCGGCGACGGCGGCCTGCTGCGGCTGGTCCTGCACATGGACGTCGACGACGCCGGCGCAGGGCGCGTGGTGGACGGGTTCCGCGCGGCCTGCGCCGCACGGGCCTGAGCGACCCGCCCCTTACTTCGCGAGGAAGCGCACCAACCGGTCGACGCGGCCGCGATACGGCGGCCGCAGCAGGTCCGATGCCGCGCGCAGCGGCTGGTGCAGCACCGGCAAGGCGTGGCTGAAGGTGTCGAAGCCGGCCTTGCCGTGGATCGCGCCCATGCCGCTCGGCCCGATGCCGCCGAACGGCAGCCCGTGGACGCTGAAATGCAGCAGCGTGTCGTTCGCCGTCACCCCGCCTGCCGGCACCTGCGCGATGATCCGCGCGAGCGTGGCCCGGTCACGGGTGAACGGGTACAACGCGAGCGGCCGCGGCAGCGCGGCGACGAACGCGAGCGCGTCGTCGAGGCGCGCGTACGAACGCACCGGCAGGATCGGGCCGAAGATCTCCTCGCGCATCATGCGTGCGTCGGCGGGCGGCTCCAGCACGATCGCCGGCGGGAACAGGCGCTCGCGCGCCGCGCGCGCCGGATCCACCGCGACGGGCTGCAGCACGACGCAGCCGCGATCGCGCGCATCGTCGAGCAGCGATTGCAGCCGCGCGAAATGCGCGTCGTCGATGATGCGGGTGTAGTCGGGCGCGGCGCCTTCGCCGATGCCGGCGTAGCGCGCGCGCAGCTGCGCCTGCAGCGCCGACACGAACGCGTCGCGGCGCGGCGCGTCCACCAGCGCGTAGTCCACGCCGATGCAGGTCTGCCCGGCGTTGAACCACTTGCCGCTCGCGATGCGCGCCGCCGCCACTGCCACCGGGACGTCCGCGCAGACGATCGCCGGCGCCTTGCCGCCCAGCTCGAGCGTCACCGGCGTCAGGTTCGGCGCGGCGGCGGCGAGTACCTTGCGGCCGACCGCGGTGGAGCCGGTGAACAGCAGGTGGTCGAAGGGCAGCGCGGCGAACGCCGCAGCGACCTCGGGGCCCCCCAGCGCGACCGCGACGCGGTCGTCCGGGAACACCTCGCCGAGCAGAGCCCGCAGCCAGCGCGCGGTGCGCGGCACGTGCTCGGACGGCTTCAGGAATGCGTGGTTGCCCGCGGCGATCGCCGACACCAGCGGCACCAGCGCCAGGTTCACCGGATAGTTCCAGGGCGCGATGATCCCGACCACGCCCAGCGGCTGCGGCCGCAGTTCGGCGCGCGCCGGCCACAGCTTCCAGCCGCTGCGGACCCGTTTCGGCCGGTTCCAGCGCCGCAGGTTGGCCAGCGCGTGGTCGATCTCCGCGCGGACGATCATGGTTTCCGACAGCAGGTTCTCGTGCGCGGAGCGATGGCCGAAGTCGGCGCGGATCGCCGCGTCCATCGCGCCGGTGTCCGCGGCGAACGCGGCCTCGAGGCGGCGCAGGTCGTCCTCGCGCTGCGCGAGCGTCGGCCGCCGCGCCTCCCACGCGCCGCGCAGCCGTTGCAGGGCCGGGGCGAGGTCGTCCGGGCGCGAGTCCGGCGGGGTGGCGGGCGTGGCGTCGGCGGCGGCATCCATGCAATGCAGTGTAGTCGCGGCGCTACAATCGCGGCATGTCCAGCGCCTCCCGTTCCGTGCGCCCGTATCGCGGCGTGCTGCCGACCACCGGCGAGCGCGTCTACGTCGATCCCGCCGCCAGCCTCATCGGCGACGTCGTGCTCGGCGACGACGTCTCGCTGTGGCCCGGCGTGGTGGTCCGCGGCGACGTCAACTTCATCCGCATCGGCGCGCGCACCAACGTCCAGGACGGCACCGTCGTCCACGTCAGCCACGACGGCCCGCACGCGAAGCTCGGCGGCTTCGCCACGGTGATCGGCGAGGACGTCACCATCGGCCACAAGGCGATCGTGCACGCCTGCCGCATCGCCGATGCTTGCCTGATCGGCATGGGCGCGATCGTGCTCGACGGCGCCGTGGTCGAGAAGCACGGCTTCGTCGGTGCCGGCGCGCTGGTCGCGCCGGGCAAGGTCGTCGGCAGCGGCGAGATGTGGCTCGGCAATCCGGCGCGCCGGGTGCGCATGCTGTCCGACGCCGAGATCGAAGCGCTCTACTACAGCGCGGGGCACTACGTCCGCCTGAAGGACGAGTACCTCGCCGCCGGCGCATAGCCGCGCCGCGCCGCGATCACGATCCCGATGCCCGAACTTCCCGAAGTCGAAACCACCCGCCGCGGCCTTGCCCCGCACCTCGTCGGGCGGCGGATCGCCGCGGTGACGCTGCGCCGCCCGGACCTGCGCTGGCCGATCCCGCCGCAGGTCGCGCGCCTGCTGCCGGG
>CBIHRR010000150.1:0-4600 GCA_966212495.1 uncultured Gammaproteobacteria bacterium | reverse complement strand
AGCCGGTGCCGAAATCGTCGATCGACACCTTGACGCCGAGCTCGCGGATGCGCGCGAGGGTGCGGAAGGACTGCTTCGGGTCCGCCACCAGCGAGCGCTCGGTGATTTCGAGCACGAGTTCGATGCCCGGCGTGCCCCAGAGCCGCAGCGCGTTCTCCACCATGTCGGGCAGGTCGTCGCGCGCCACCATGTCGGCGGGGATGTTGACCGCGACCGAGAGCGGCCCGGGATGGCGCCACGTCGACGCATGCCGCAGCGCGGTGTTCAGCGCCCACATGGTCATCGGGCGGATCTGCCCGGTGCTTTCCGCGATGGGGATGAACAGGTCCGGCGGAACGCTGCCCCGCGCGCGGTGCGGCCAGCTCATCAGCGCCTCCGCGCCGACGGTGCGCAGGTCGCGCGCGGACAGCTTGGGCTGGTAGTTCAGCAGGAGCTCGCCGCGCTGGATGGCGCCATCGAGCTCGATCTCGAGGTCCCAGTACTCGGAGAATCCCTCGTTCTGCCGGGTATCGGGCGGCGTCATCCAGCGCGCCCCCGTTTCACGCGCCAGTTCGAGCGAGGTCTCCGCCTGGCGCAGCAGGAACTCGGGGTGGCTCGCATGCTGCGGGCAGACCGCAACGCCGATGGTGGCGTTGAGCCGCACGGTCCCCTTCGACCCCTGGAACGGCACCTCGAGGTGGCGCAGCACCTGCTGCACTGCCAGCTCCGCGTGCCCCTGGTTCATGATCCGCGTCAGCAGGATGCCGAAGCGGTTGTCGCCGAGGCGGCCGACGTAATCCTGCGGGCGGGCGATGCTGCGCAGGTGCTGCGCCACGTATTTGAGCGCCTGGTCGCCGAACTCGTAGCCGTGCGCGGCGTTGAGCTTGGCGAAGCCGTCGATGTCCACCACCAGCAGGGCCAGCGGCGCCTGCAGTTCGTTGCTGAAGTTGACCTGCTGGCGCAACGTCGCGAGGAAGTTGCGCCGGCTCTGCAGGCCGGTGAGGTCGTCGTCGAGCGTCGACATCAGGCGAGGAACAGCTCGACCGCATCCAGGCCGAAGGCGCCGTTGGGCAGGCCGGCCTTGATCGTCAGCCGCGACGGATCCTCCTGGTCCATCTGGCTCAGGTCGATCTCCCGGAACCGCTGCAGCGGGCGCTTGTCCTCGGAGAGCAGCAGCATCACCCGCGGCAGCAGGCGCTTGAGGCTGTGGATCTCGGTGATGACGCCGACCTGCCCGTTCGAGAGCTCGACCAGCGTGCCGATCGGGTAGATCCCGCAGCTCTGGATGAACTGCTCCACGAGCTCGGGCTGGTAGAGCTTGTCGCGCTGCCGGTACAGCTCGTTGATCGCGTCGTGCGGCGAACGCGCGGCCGCGTACGGCCGGATGCTGGTCATGGCGTCGTAGCTGTCGACGATGCCGAGGATGCGGCCGAAGACCGGGATCGCCGGCCCGACGAGGCCTTTCGGGTAGCCGCTGCCGTCGTGCCGCTCGTGGTGGGTGGCGATGGCTTCCACCACCGACTGCGGCAGGTCGGGGTTGTTGGCGAGGATGTCCAGGCCGAGCTGGACGTGGCTCCGCAGGTCGGCCACGTCCTGCGCGGTCAGCCCGCCCTTCTTCACCAGCAGGTCCTGCGGCAGCCGCGACTTGCCGACGTCGCAGAGCAGGCCCGCCAGGGCCAGCGCGCGCAGCTCGCTCCGCTCCAGCCCGAGGTGCCTGCCGAAGCTCGCTGCCCAGATCGAGCAGCCCAGCGCGTGCTGGTAGGCGTAGTTGTCGCGCTGCTTCATTTCCCGCAGCCAGATCAGCGCGGCGGGATTGCGCAGGATGGAGTCGATCATCGCCTCGACGCCATCCTTGAGCTTGTCGATGTCGAGGCGCTTGCCTTCCTGCAGGTCGCGCATCACCTCTTCGAGGCCGGCCTCGACGGATGCGTGCGCGTGCTCCGCCTCGCGCAGCTCCGTGCTGAAGTCGGACTGGATCGTCCAGCGCGTGCTGCGCATGCGCTCGAATTCGTCGGCCCCGGTCGTTCGCGCCACGGGCGCCTCGAACGCGAAATAGCGCGGATCCGGGGACGTGCCGCGGACCGGGTCCACCCAGACGTGGCTGCAGGTGCCCTGCAGCTTGGCGACGTCGGCCTCCGACTTCACCACGATCCCCTGGAGGGGGAAGGGCGTCTCGATCCACGGCTTGTCCAGCCGGCTCACGAACATGCCCACGGTCAGCCCCTGGATGCTGATCCTCACGTCACCACTGTTCATCTTCACCGGCCCCTGCCCGCGCCCCTGAAACGCGGTCCGTCACACCGACTTAACAACTTTCCATACCCTACCGTCAAGTCCGACGTTTCCGCGGGACCGTTCCAGGGATGGAAAATGCGGCCGCCGGGGCGGCCGCATCGTGCCCGCTAGCCGCGCGAGGCCAGCTGCGAGAGGCGCTGCACCGCGACGGACGCGGTCGGGTAATCCATCGACTTCTGGCCCGCCAGCTCGCTCAGCATGGCCATGGTGAAGCGCAGCGACGCGTCGTCCCGGCCGAGCCAGTTCGCGACCTTGGCCGCCGCGTCCTTGCCCGGCATCGACAGCACCTGCCCGGTGAGCAGGCGCATCTGCGCGCCCAATTCATCGCGCAACACGCCGCGCGCGACCGCGTGCCAGCGGCCGTCGACCTTGAGCGCGTCGATCTGGCCCTGCAGCCACGGCAGGTTCAGGGCCTCGGCCAGCCGGTAGTAGGCCTTGGCCACTTCCACCGGGCGCAGCTTGCGCTCGCGCGCCAGCTCGATCAGGTCGGCGCAGGGCTCCAGGTAAGGCAGCGCCGCAAGCTGGCCGCCGAGTTCGCCGCCGATGCCCTTGGCCTTCCATTCGGCGATGCTCGCCTCGTAGGCCGGGCGCATCGCCTCGGGCAGGATGTTCTCGCCCGAGCGGATGTCGGCGAAGCCGTCGTGGTAGCGCGCAACGGCGCTGGTGATGTCGGGGATCGCGCCCGGGCGAGACAGCAGCCAGCGGGTGAACGAGCGCTGCAGGTTCCAGATCACCTGCAGGGCGTCGACCTGCGCCGATTCGTGGACCCTGCCGTCCAGGGCGTCGATCGACGCCCAGAGCTCGCGTGCGTCGAGCGTCTCGCGGGTGATCGTGAAGGCCTTGGCGACCTCGCCGACGCTGCGCCCACTGTCCTCCTGCATGCGCAGCAGGAAGGTCGCGCCCATCCGGTTGATCGTCGAGTTGGTGACCGCGGTGGCGATGATCTCGCGCTTCAGGCGGTGCTGTTCCATGGCCTTGGCGTATTTCGCCTGCAGCGGCTCGGGGAAATAGCGCACCAGCTCCTTCGACAGGTACGGGTCCTCCGGCACGTCGGAATCCAGCAGCTGCTGGAACGCAACGAGTTTCGAGTAGGACAACAGCACCGCCAGCTCCGGCCGGGTCAGGCCGATGCCGCGGGCCTTGCGCTCGGCGATCTCCGCGTCGCTGGGCAGGTACTCGATCTGGCGATCGAGCAGGCCCTGCGATTCCAGCGTGCGGATGAAATGCTGCTTGGAGCCGATGCGCGCCAGGCTCATCCGCTCCATCAGGCTCAGCGCCTGGTTCTGGCGGTAGTTGTCGTTGAGGACCAGGCCGGCCACCTCGTCGGTCATCGACGCGAGCAGCTTGTTGCGATCGGGCAGGCTGAGCTTCTTCGCCTGCACCTGGCCGTTGAGCAGGACCTTGATGTTGACCTCGTGGTCCGAGGTGTCCACGCCCGCCGAGTTGTCGATGAAGTCGGTGTTGAGCAGCACGCCGTTGAGCGCGGCCTCGATGCGGCCCAGCTGCGTGCAGCCGAGGTTGCCGCCCTCGCCCACCACCTTGCAGCGCAGGTCGCCGCCGTTGACGCGCAGCGCGTTGTTGGCCCGATCGCCGACGTCGGCGTTCGTCTCCGAGGAGCCCTTGACGTAGGTGCCGATGCCGCCGTTCCAGAGCAGGTCGACCGGCGCCTTCAGGATCGCGCCCATCAACTCGGCGGGCGCCATCGCGTCCACCGACGGATCGATGCCGAGCGCGGCCTTCGCCTGCGGCGACAGCGGGATGGACTTGGCGCTGCGCGGGTACACGCCGCCGCCCTTGCCGATGAGCTTCGCGTCGTAGTCGGCCCAGGACGATCGCGGCAGCTTGAACAGCCGCTGGCGTTCCTTGAACGTCTTCGCCGCATCCGGGTCCGGGTCGATGAAGATGTGGCGGTGGTCGAAGGCCGCGACCAGGCGGATGTGCTTCGACAGCAGCATGCCGTTGCCGAAGACGTCGCCCGACATGTCGCCGATGCCGACGCAGGTGAAGTCCTGCGACTGCGAATCGCGTCCCATCGCGCGGAAGTGGCGCTTCACCGACTCCCACGCGCCGCGGGCGGTGATGCCCATGCCCTTGTGGTCGTAGCCGACCGAGCCGCCGGAGGCGAACGCGTCGTCCAGCCAGTAGCCGTGCGCCTGGGCGATGCCGTTGGCGATGTCGGAGAAGGTGGCCGTGCCCTTGTCGGCCGCGACCACCAGGTAGGGGTCGTCGCCGTCGTGGCGGACCACGTTCGCCGGATGCACGACCTTGCCGTCGACCAGGTTGTCGGTGATGTCGAGCAGGCCGTTGATGAAGCGCTTGTAGCAGG
>CBIHRR010000149.1:0-4658 GCA_966212495.1 uncultured Gammaproteobacteria bacterium | reverse complement strand
GGCGGGGCGGGGGGGGGCGGCGGGCGGTGCCGGGGGGGGCCCCGCCCGCGGGGGGGGCGGGGGGCGGGGCCCCCCCCCCGGGGGCCACCGGGCCGGCCCGCCGCCGCGCTAGAATCGGCGCATGCCGAAACAGCCCGCCACCGAGCCCTCCCCCGTCGCCGATTTCGAGGCTTCGCTCGACTCGCTCGAGCAGCTGGTCGAGAAGATGGAAAAGGGCGACATGAGCCTGGAAGAGTCGCTCGCCGCCTACGAATCCGGCGTCGGCCTGTATCGCCGCTGCCAGGCCGCGCTGGAACAGGCCGAGTTGCGCGTGCGCCTGCTCACCGATCCGGACGATCCGGCCGGCGCGCAGCCCTTCCCGCCCTCGGCGCAGGGCGCCGGCGGCGATGCCTGAAGCCCGCGCCCCGCTGCCGCCGCCGGCGGAGCTGCGGTCGCGCATCGAAGCCGTCCTCGACGCCGCGCTTCCCGGCGAAACGCGGCAACCCGCGCGCCTGCACGCGGCGATGCGCCACGCCGTGCTCGGCGGCGGCAAGCGCATGCGCGCGCTGCTGGCCTACGCCACCGGCCAGGCCTGCGGCGCGCCGCTCGAAGCGCTCGACGATGCCGCCGCCGCGGTCGAACTCGTGCACGCGTATTCGCTGGTGCACGACGACCTGCCGGCGATGGACGACGACGCGCTGCGCCGTGGCAAGCCGACGGTGCACGTCGCCTTCGACGAGGCCACCGCGATCCTCGCCGGCGACGCACTGCAATCGCTGGCGTTCGAACGCCTCGCCGCCGCGCCGCTGCCGGCCGAAGCGCGCGTGGCGATGCTGCGCGAACTCGCGGTCGCGGCCGGCGCCGCCGGCATGTGCGGCGGCCAGGCGCTCGACATCGGCGCCACCGGCACGCGCATGCCGCTCATCGAACTGGAAACCATGCATGCGCTGAAGACCGGCGCGCTGCTGCGCGCCGCGGTGCGCCTGGGTGCGCTCGCCGCGGGCGCCAGCGCCGCCGACAGCGCCGCGCTCGACCGCTACGCCAACGCGCTCGGCCTCGCCTTCCAGGTCCGTGACGACCTGCTCGACGTCGAGGGCGACAGCACGACGCTGGGCAAGACCGCCGGCAAGGACCAGGCGCAGGCCAAGGCGACCTTCCCGGCGCTGATCGGCGTGGACGCGTCGCGCGCGCGCCTGCTGGCGCTGGCGGCGGAAATGGAGGCAGCATTGGCGTCGCTCGGGGATCGCGGCGCGGCGCTGGGCGCGCTGGCCCGGGAAGTCGTCGAGCGCGACCACTGAGGGCGCGTCGCGGCGCGACGGCCGGGGATCACCACCACCACTGACGCCGGGGGGCGCATGGCGGGCGAAGGGGACAAGGCGAAGCGGTGGCGGCAACGCCTGCCGGCAAGCGCGGAAGCGTTGCTGGCCTGGCTCGGCTTCGCCTTCGTCACGCGCTGGGGCCGCGTCGAACGCGGCTATCGGCGCCCGTATGCGCGGCTCGCGCTGCGCCTGCGCTTCGGCTTCTATCCGCTGCTCGCGCTCGCCGCGCTCGGCTGGCTCGGCTGGGACTGGACCCACGACCGCAACCTCGCCTCGGCGGAAAACGCGATCTTCGACCAGGTGATCGCGCTGCGGCCGTTCGAGCCGCCGCGCTCGGGCCAGGTCGCCGTGGTCGAGATCGACGACTGCTCGATCGAGTACTACCGCAACCGCGGCGAAGGCGGCTGGCCGTGGAGCCGGCAGCGCCATGCCGACCTGCTCGACGCGCTCGATCGCGCGGGCGTGCGCGCGGTCGGCTACGACGTGCAGTTCATCGAACGCTCGCGCACCGACCCCGGCGGCGACGAAGCGCTCGAGGCGATGGCCGAGGGCGGCGCCGGGCGCTTCTTGTTCGGGTCGACGCTGCCGCCGCAGGCGCTCGCCGATGCCGGCAACACGGTGCCGGTCTCGCAGGCGCCGGGCGCGTTCGCGATCGCGCCGCATCCGGCGCGGCCGGGCCCCGGGATCCTGCTGCTGTGGCCGTACGGGAAGGCGATGGCGCGCCACAGCGCGTTGCTGGACGCCGATCGCGACGACGACGGCCTGGTCCGCGACGTGCGCCTGCGCCGCGACTACGGCGACTGGGCGCTGCCGTCGATGTCGCTCGCGCTCGCCGCGGCGGCGACCGGGCGCGCGCCCGCGTCGTTCCCGCCGTCCGTGCGCATCAACTGGCGCACGCAGCACCCGATGCCCTACGCGAGCGCCGCCGACCTGATCGAAGGCCGGCCGGTATGCGACGTGGCGGGCCCGCCGCCGAATCTCGACGGCGCGATCGTGATGGTCGGCTACACCGCCGCCGGCCTCAACGACGCCAAGCCGACGCCGGTCGATCCGTCGATGCCCGGCGTGCAGGTCCATGCCGAGGCGATCGAGGCCCTCGTCGCCGGCACCGGCATCTGGATGCCGCCGAACGGCTTCAAGTACCTGCTCGCGGCGTTGCTGGTCGCGCTCACCGGCTTCGTGTTCTGGCGCGGCGAGCCGTCGTGGGACATGGATTCGATCTTCGTCGCGGGCAACCTGGTGCTGCTCGCGGCGGCGTTCGTCGGGCTGACCGCGTTCGGCGTGTTCTTCGACATCTTCGCCGCGCTCGGCTTCGTCAGCCTCGTGTTCGGCCTGTGCCGCAGCTACGCGGCGGCGCAGCGCGGGCGCGCGGTCGGCAACGACGACTACCGCCCGCAGTTCGACCCGGACCGCGACCGCTGGCTCGCGCTGGCGCGGCTGCGCTTCGTGCCCGATCCGGGGCTGGACGAGGCCGAACTCGGCCGCCGCATCCGCGAATATCGCCGGCGCCTGCGCGGCTGGCTCTATCGCGGCACCGAAGCCATCGCGATCGAGGGCGTCGTCGAATACAAGCACTGGCTCTGGGAATCGCTGCTCGACGTGAACGTGCTGCTGTGGAGCGGTCCAGACCGCGCCACCGTCGCCGCCACCGCCGAACGCGAGCTGCGCGCGCTGCGCGAGTACCTGGCCGGCCGCGACGACGTGCTGCCCGACGACGGCAGCGTGCGGGTGGCGAGCCTGGTCAGCGCCGCCGTCGGCGAGGACGAATCGCTGGCCGATACCCGCGCGCGCGTCTGTTCAGTGCTGGGGCGGCTGCTGGCGACCACGGAGGAACGCGCGCTGGCCGAGCACGACGCCTTCGCCGCCGACGAGACGCCGGCGCCCGCAGGCTGAATGCGCTGCGCGTCGCGCCGGACGCTGGCCTGCCGCCTCCCCCCACCGCGTTTCCACTGCTGTCACGCAGGGAATCTCCGCCATGAGCCCGATCTCGCCGCCCCGCCCCACCGTCCAAACGCCCGCTGCCCGTGCGCATCCCGGCCGCGCGCTCTTCGCCTGCGCCATCGCGACGCTCGCCCTGCCCGCCCTCGCCGCGTCGATGGCGGCGCTCGTCCACAAGCCGTCGGTCGACGTCCGCGGCGCGCCCGACTTCAAGGCGCCCGCGCTGGCGACGCTTAAGCGCGATGCGAAGCTCGAGGTCGCCGGCCAGCAGGGCCTGTGGTTCCAGGTGAAGCTCGCCGACGGCCGCACCGGCTACGTGCGCGTCAACGACGTGCGCATGGCCTACGCCGGCAACGAAGGCGGCGACGCCAACGTGCGCGCGCTGTTCACCGGCAAGGCCGGCAAGGGCCGCGTCACCGAGACCGCGGGCGTGCGCGGCCTGGACGAAAGCAGCCTCGCCGCCGCCGGCTACGACGCGACGCAGCTCGCCGCGATGGAAGGCAACCGGGTGGACGCGGACGCCGCGGGCGCGCAGGCCGCGACCGACGGATGGGCCGCGATGACGGTGCCGTATCCCGCCGAAGCGATCGCGCAGAAGCCCGCCGGCGGCGCCACCCAGAAGGCCAAGCGCAGCGGCTTCGGCTTCGCGCGCGGCCTGCTCTCGATGGCGGGCGTCGGCGGTTCGCTCGGGGATTCGGCGATGAACGTCGCCCAGAAATCCATGGGCAAGTCGGAAGAGGAAATGTCGGCGGAGGAAATCGCGCTCGGCCCGGAAATCGCGGGCCGCGTGCTCGGGGCCGCGCCGCTGTGGAACGATGCGGAGGCGCAGCATCGCGTCAACGTGATCGGCCGCTGGCTCGCCTCGCACACCAGCCGCCCCGACCTGCCGTGGACGTTCGGCGTGGTCGATTCGGCGGAGATCAACGCGTTCGCCGCGCCCGGCGGCTACATCCTGGTGACGCGCGGCATGTACGAACTGCTCGCCGACGACGCGGAAGTCGCCGCGGTGCTGGGCCACGAGATCGGCCACGTCGTGCAGCGCGACCACTACACGGTCATCCACAAGCAGGAAGTCGCGCAGGCCGGCTCCGAGCTGGTGTCCAGCCAGATCAACGTCGGCGGCGGCCTCGCCGGCCAGTTCGCGAAGAGCTACGCCACGCGCTACGGCGCGAGGGTGCTGCTGACCAGCCTCGATCGCGAGGCGGAGTTCCGCGCCGACCAGTCGTCCGAGGTCTACCTCGCGCGATCGGGCTTCGATCCGCTGTCGCTGTATGCGGTGCTGCAGAAGATGACCGCGTTCGGCACGAAATCGGCCGCGCTGGCCCAGCTCTACAAGACCCACCCGCCGCTGGACCAGCGCCTCGACCGCATCGACAGCGTCGCCAATCCCGGCCTCGCCGCCTACGCCAACCGCTGAGACGC
>CBIHRR010000148.1:0-4686 GCA_966212495.1 uncultured Gammaproteobacteria bacterium | reverse complement strand
GCGCCGTAGGCCCAGTGCTTGTCCTCGCGCAGGTTCATGTTGAGGCGCGAGGAGAAGGCGCCGCCGAGGATCTTGTTGGCGAAGTCGTACACGTCGGCGGACGCATCCTTCGTCGACGGCATCAGCTCGCCGACGTAGATGTTCGCCTGGATCGCGCCGGGTTGGTCGATCAGGAACACGCGGACGTCGCCCGGGCGCGCCACGGCGGGCACGGCCGCGGCCGCCGGCGCCTTGCCGGTGCCGCTCCAGTCTCCGAACACGGCGTTGAGCTTCGGCACGATCTCGCCGAGCGTGGTGTCCCCGACCACGACCAGCGTCGCGTCCTGCGGGCGCACGTAGGCGTCGTGGTACGCGACGAGGTCGTCGCGCGTCAGCGCCTTGATCGAGGCTTCGGTGCCGGTGCCGCTGAGCGGGATCGCGTACGGATGGCCCGCGCCGTACAGCAGCGGCGGCAGCACGCGGGTTGCCGCGCCGTTCGGGCGCGCCTTCTCCTGCGCGATGCCGGCGAGCCAGGTCGCCTTCACGCGGTCGATGTCGGCCTGCGCGAAGTTCGGCTTGCGCAGCATGTCCGCGAACAGCTGCAGCGACGGGTCGAGCTTTTCCTTCAGCGCCGACACGTACGCGCCGGAGCCGTCGAGGTCGGCGCTCGCGCCGAGGCGCGCGCCGAGCGCCTGCGCGCGGTTGGCGAAGCCCAGCGCGTCGAGGTCGCCCTCGCCTTCGTCGAGCATGCCCATCGCGAAGCTCGCGGCGCCGAGGCGGTCCTTCGCGTCGGACGCGTAGCCGCCGCCGAACTCGTAGCTCAGCTGCACCACCGGGATGTCGTGGCGCTCGGCCAGCACGACCTGCGTGCCGTTGGCGAGCGTCGCGCGCTGCAGCGCCGGGAACTTGAGGTCCGGGAAGCTGGTGACGGACGGCACGCCCTTGCTGCGGTCGACGTCGGTCGCGATGGTCCTGAACTTCGGGTCCACCTTGGGCAGCGTCATCGGCGCCGGCTTCACCGCCGGATCCTCGGCCAGCGCGGTGCGCTTGCCGGGCTCGACGACGAAGGTGTGGCTGTGGCCCTTGAGCCACTTGTTGGCGACGGCGACGAGCTGCGCGCCGGTCGCGTTGTCGATCGTCTGGATCGTGTCGCGGAAGCAGCCCGGGTCGCCGGTGTAGATCGTGCACGAGGCCAGCGCGTCGGCCTTGCCGCCGAAGCCGCCGATGCGCTCGATGCCGCGCACGAAGCCGGCGCGGAACGTGGTCTTGGCGCGCTCCAGTTCGTCGGCGGTCGGGCCGTCCTTCAGCAGGCGCTGCAGTTCCTCGTTGGCGATGGCCTCGACCTTCGCCGGGTCGACGCCCTGCTTGATGTTGCCCTGGATGCCGAACATGCCGACGATCTGCATGCCGTTGTAGTAGGCGTTGACGTTGTCGACCAGCTTGTCCTGGTACACGAGCCGGCTCTGCAGGCGCGAGGACTTCGAGCCGCCGAGGATGCTGGCGAACAGGTCGAGCAGGTCGGCGTCCTTCGTGCCCACCTGGGCGACGTTCCACACGCGATCGACCATCACCTGCGGCACGTTGTCCTGCACGACGGTGCGGCCGTCGGCGGCGAGCGGCGCGAGGTTCACCTTCGGCTGCGCCATCGTCGGCGTCGCCGGGATGTCGCCGAAGTACTTCGCGACCTTGGCCTTCGCGGTCGCCAGGTCGATGTCGCCGGCGAGCACGAGGACCGCGTTGTTCGGGCCGTACCAGGTGCGGAACCAGTTCTTGACGTCCTCGAGCGAAGCCGCGTTGAGGTCGTTCATCGAGCCGATGACGGTGTGGTGGTACGGGTGGCCGAGCGGGTACATCTGCTTGGATTCGATCTCGTTGAGCTGGCCGTAGGGCTGGTTCTCGCCCTGGCGCTTCTCGTTCTGGACGACGCCGCGCTGCTCGTCGAGCGTCTTCTGGTCGATCGCGCCGAGCAGGTGGCCCATGCGGTCGGACTCCATCCAAAGCGCCATGTCGAGCGCGGTGGTCGGCACGTTCTCGAAGTAGTTGGTGCGGTCGGAATTGGTGGTGCCGTTCATGTCGGTGGCGCCGGCCAGTTCGAACGGGTCGAAGTATTCGCCGGTGTGGTTCTCCGAGCCGTTGAACATCAGGTGCTCGAACAGGTGCGCGAAGCCGGTGCGGCCCGCGGGCTCGTCCTTGCTGCCGACGTGGTACCAGATGTTGACCGCGACGATCGGCGCCTTGTGGTCCTCGTGCACGATCACGCGCAGGCCGTTGGGCAGGGTGAACTGCTGGTACGGGATGTCGATGTCGGCGCGCGCCTGCGCGGCGGACGCGGCGGCGGCGGGCGCGGCATTTTCCGCGGCGGCGGGCGGCGCGTAGTAGAGGCCGCCGAGGGCGACGGCGAGGCTGGCGGCGAGCAGGCCGCGGCGCAGCAGCGCCGGCGGGCGGCGGTCATTCCTGGCGTGTACGGACATCGGGCACTCCTTGCGTGTTCGTGAGGTGAAAACCAGCCCATCCTACGCGTCCGGCGGGGGCCCCGTGTAGGCCAAAGGTCCCGCTTCCGCGGCCCTGGCAACGCGGAAACGGTTTCGGCGCGGCATACTGCCTGCATGGACAGCAGCCATTGCCTCGTCACCGGTGCGAACCGCGGTCTCGGCCTGGAATTCGCGCGCCAGCTGCTGGCCCGCGGCGAGCGCGTGGTCGCCACCTGCCGCCATCCGGGCAAGGCGACCGCGCTGAACGCGCTCGCGGGCGAGCATCCGGGGCGCCTGCGCGTGCTGCCGCTGGACGTCGCCGCGCCGCGCTCGATCGCCGAGCTGGCGAACGAACTGCCCCTGCTCGACGATCCGTCCTCCGGCGCCACGCTGTCGCTGCGCCTGCTCGTCAACTGCGCCGGCGTGCTGCATTCGGGCGAGCGCTTCGGCGCGATCGACCCGGCCATCGTCGAAGACAGCTTCCGCACCAACGCCATGGGGCCGCTGCTGGTCACGCAGGCGCTCGCGGAGCGGCTCGCCGACGGCGCCAAGGTCGCGAACATCAGCAGCGTGCTCGGTTCGATCGCTTCGCTCGCGCGCTTCGGCTCGCCGAGCTACGACATCAGCAAGGCCGCGCAGAACATGGTCACCGCGCTGCTGGCGAAGGCGCTCGCGCCGCGCGGCATCGTCGTGCTCGCGCTGCATCCGGGCTGGGCGCAGACCGACATGGGTGGCGACAACGCCACCGTGCCAGTCGGCGATGCGGTGGCAGGCCTGCTGCGCGTGATCGGCGGCGCGAGCGCCGCCGACAGCGGCGGCTTCCGCGACTGGCGGGGCGAAACGCTGCCGTGGTAAGTGCAGGCACGAGCGCGCCGCTGCTCCACGTCGTCCTGCTCGAACCGCGCATCCCGCCCAACACCGGCAACATCATCCGCCTGTGCGCGAACACCGGCGCGCACCTGCACCTGGCCGGGCCGCTGGGCTTCGACATCGACGATGCGCAGCTGCGGCGCGCCGGCCTGGATTACCACGAGTACGCGACGATGCGCGTGCACGCTTCGCTCGACGCCGCGCTCGCGGCGATCGCCGCAGAAGGCGGAGCACCGCCGCGCGTGTTCGCGCTGAGCACGCGCGGCCGCGCCCGCTTCGACACCGTCCGCTACCGCGCGGGCGACGTGCTGCTGTTCGGCAGCGAGACCACCGGCCTGCCCGACGCCGTGCTCGACGCACTACCCGAAGCGCAGCGCCTGCGCCTGCCCATGCGCCCCGGCAACCGCAGCCTCAACCTGTCGAACGCGGTCGCGGTGACGGTGTACGAGGCCTGGCGTCAGCTTGGCTACGCGGGCGCCGGCGCGGAACCTGAACGCAGCTGAAAAGTTCCTTGAGGTGGCCTTCACATCTTCAGGCCCGGTTCGGGAGACCTGCGCAGAATCGTGCCACCGGTTCAGCCTCGTCCCTCCCCCACGGCGCTGCCGGCCACAAAAAACCAAGAAGAGGCCCTACATGAAGCGTTCCCCCGCAATCGCCAAGCTCGCCGCGCTCGCCCTGGTCGCCGCGGCGCCGTTCGCCGCCTCCGCGGCCGACGGCATCAACTACAACTACGTCCAGGGCGGCTACACCGCCACCAACACGGCCAGCGGCGACGCCGACGGCTGGGGCCTGCAGGGCTCCGCGGCGTTGAGCCCGAATTTCCACCTGTTCGGCGACTTCAGCCAGCAGGACATCAAGCACACCAGCGCCAACTTCGACCAGTGGCGCGTCGGCGTGGGCTACAACCGCCAGGTCGCGCAGAACACCGATCTCGTGACCCGCGTCGCCTACGAGAAGTTCGACGCCGGCAGCGGCCTCACGACCGACGGCTACAGCGTCGAAGCCGGCGCGCGCGCCTCGCTGACCCCGATGCTCGAAGGCTACGCGATGGCCGGCTACGAGGATGGCCAGGATTACGACGGCGACTTCTACGGCCGCGTCGGCGCGCAGGTGAAGTTCAACCAGAACTGGGGCCTGGCCGCGGACGTCAAGCTCGTGCAGGGCGGCGACAACCAGTTCTTCATCGGCCCGCGCCTGACCTGGTAATCCCCGCACCGCAGAGCCGACCCATGGTCGGCTGACAGGCAAGGGGATCGCGAGCGTTCCCTCCCCCGACTTTCGCGATCCCGACCCGGCCGGCAACGGCCGGGTTTTTTATTGGTGGAACACGCAGCCCGTATCGCCGCCGATGGCCGACGTTCGACTA
>CBIHRR010000147.1:0-4699 GCA_966212495.1 uncultured Gammaproteobacteria bacterium | reverse complement strand
CCGATCCGCGCGTCGCCGGCCTGCTCGGCGATCCGCGCCTGGGCGACGCCGCGGCCGTGGAGCTGCTGTCGCCGCCGCAGGCGCCGGCTTCGTTCGGCCGCTACCTGGCGATGCTGGCGGACAACCGCCGCCTCGCCCTGCTGCCCGAAATCGCCGGCCTGTACGAACAGCTGCGCGCGGACGCGGAGCGGGTGCTCAAGGCCACCGTCACCTCCGCGTCGGCGCTTCCGGCCGCCGAGCTCGACGCGATCAAGGCCTCGCTCAAGCGCCGCTTCGGCCGCGACGTCGAGGTCGAGACCGCCGTCGACGCCAGCCTGATCGGCGGCGCGGTGATCGACGCCGGCGACGTCGTGATCGACGGCTCGCTCAAGGGCAAGCTCGAGCGGCTCCAGGCCGCGCTCGCCAACTGACAACCTAGCAACACCGGCGGCGACGCCGGCATCCAAGGGATATACCGATGGCCAACACCACGCTCAACCCGTCCGAAATCAGCGAACTGATCAAGAGCCGCATCGAGAAGGCCGGGCTGGCCGCCGAAGCGCGCAACGAAGGCACCGTGACCAGCGTGTCCGACGGCATCGTGCGCATCTTCGGCATCGCCGACGTGATGCAGGGCGAAATGATCGAGCTGCCTGGCAACACCTACGCGCTCGCGCTGAACCTCGAGCGCGACTCCGTCGGCGCCGTGGTCCTGGGCGACTACGAGCACCTGCGCGAGGGCGACGTGGCCAAGACCACCGGCCGCATCCTCGAAGTGCCGACCGGCCCCGAGCTGCTCGGCCGCGTGGTGAACGCGCTGGGCGAGCCGATCGACGGCAAGGGCCCGATCGACGCGAAGTCCTCGTCGCCGGTGGAGACCATCGCCCCGGGCGTGATCTGGCGCAAGTCGGTGTCGCAGCCGGTGCAGACCGGCTACAAGTCGGTCGACGCGATGATCCCGATCGGCCGCGGCCAGCGCGAGCTGATCATCGGCGACCGCCAGACCGGCAAGACCGCGATGGCCATCGACGCCATCATCAACCAGAAGTCCTCCGGCATCCGCTGCATCTACGTGGCGATCGGCCAGAAGAACTCGACCATCGCCAACATCGTGCGCAAGCTCGAGGAACACGGCGCGATGGCCTACACCACGGTCGTCGCCGCGTCGGCCTCCGAGTCGGCCGCGATGCAGTACATCGCCGCCTACTCGGGCTGCGCGATGGGCGAGTATTTCCGCGACCGCGGCGAAGACGCGCTGATCATCTACGACGACCTGTCCAAGCAGGCCGTGGCCTACCGCCAGATCTCGCTGCTGCTGCGCCGCCCGCCGGGCCGCGAAGCGTACCCGGGCGACGTGTTCTACCTGCACTCCCGCCTGCTCGAGCGCGCCGCGCGCGTGTCCGAGGAGTACGTCGAGAAGTTCACCAACGGCGCCGTGACGGGCAAGACCGGCTCGCTCACCGCGCTGCCGATCATCGAGACCCAGGCCGGCGACGTCTCGGCGTTCGTGCCGACCAACGTGATCTCGATCACCGACGGCCAGATCTTCCTCGAGACCGACCTGTTCAACGCCGGCATCCGCCCGGCCGTGAACGCCGGCGTCTCGGTGTCGCGCGTGGGTGGCGCGGCGCAGACCAAGATCATGAAGAAGCTGTCGGGCGGCATCCGCATCGCGCTCGCCCAGTACCGCGAGCTTGCTGCCTTCGCGCAGTTCGCCTCGGACCTCGACGACGCCACCCGCAAGCAGCTCGAGCGCGGCCAGCGCGTCACCGAGTTGATGAAGCAGAAGCAGTACGCCCCGATGTCGGTGGCGCAGCAGTCGCTGTCGATCTACGCGGTCGACAAGGGCTACATGGACGACGTGGCGATCTCGAAGATCGGCGCGTTCGAACAGGGCCTGCTCGCGCACTTCGCCAACACCCAGGGCGCGCTGGTCGCGAAGATCGACCAGACCGGCGACTGGAACGACGAGATCGAAGCTGCCTTCAAGAAGGGCATCGAAGAGTTCAAGGCGACCGGGACCTGGTAAGGACACGACGATGGCTGGTGGACGCGAAATCAAGACGAAGATCAAGAGCGTGCAGAACACCCGCAAGGTGACGCGCGCGCTCGAAATGGTCTCGGCTTCCAAGATCCGCAAGGCGCAGGACCGCATGAAGGCCTCGCGCCCGTATGCGCGCGCCATGAAGCAGGTCATCGGCCACCTCGCCCAGGCGAACTCCGAGTACCAGCATCCGTACCTGGTGCAGCGCCCGGAAACGAAGCGCGTCGGCTACGTCATCGTGTCCTCGGACCGCGGCCTGGCCGGCGGCCTCAACAACAACCTGTTCCGCAAGCTGCTCGGCGAGATCCGCAGGTGGCAGGAGCAGGGCGTCGAGGTCGACGTCGTCACCATCGGCCAGAAGGCCAGCGTGTTCTTCCGCCGCATCAAGGTGGAGATGCTCGCCTCGGTCACCCACCTGGGCGACCAGCCGCGGCTGGAACAGCTCGTCGGCGTGATCAAGGTGATGCTCGACGCCTACAGCGCGGGCAGCATCGACCGCGTGTTCCTGGTCTACAACGACTTCGTGAACACGATGACCCAGCGCGCGGCGTTCGACCAGCTGCTGCCGCTGGCCGCCGGCGAAACCGCGGTCTCGCACCACGACTGGGATTACCTGTACGAACCCGATGCGCAGGCGGTGCTGGAGCACGTGCTCACCCGCTACATCGAATCGCTGGTGTACCAGGCGGTGCTCGAGAACGTGGCGTCCGAGCATGCCGCGCGCATGGTCGCGATGAAGGCCGCGAGCGACAACGCCAACAAGCTGATCGACACGCTGAACCTGGTCTACAACAAGGCCCGGCAGGCGGCGATCACCCAGGAAATCTCCGAGATCGTCGGCGGCGCCGCCGCGGTCTAAACGAACTTCAAAGATCCATCGAGGATTAGAGTCATGGAAAACCAGGGCAAGATCGTCCAGATCATCGGCGCCGTCGTCGACGTCGAGTTCCCGCGCGGAAGCGTGCCGAAGGTGTACGACGCGCTGAAGGTGCAGGGCACCGAGGTCACGCTCGAAGTCCAGCAGCAGCTGGGCGACGGCATTGTGCGCGCGATCGCCCTCGGTTCGACCGACGGCCTGAAGCGCAACCTGGTCGCCGACAACACCGGCCGCGCGATCTCGGTGCCGGTCGGCGAGGGCACGCTCGGCCGCATCATGGACGTGCTCGGCCGCCCGATCGACGAGGCCGGCCCGGTCCAGGCGTCCGACCATTGGGAAATCCATCGCTCCGCGCCGTCCTACGAGGACCAGGCCGCGGCCAACGAGCTGCTCGAGACCGGCATCAAGGTCATCGACCTGATGTGCCCGTTCGCCAAGGGCGGCAAGGTCGGCCTGTTCGGCGGCGCCGGCGTCGGCAAGACCGTCAACATGATGGAGCTCATCAACAACATCGCCAAGGCGCACAGCGGCCTGTCCGTGTTCGCCGGCGTGGGCGAGCGTACCCGCGAGGGCAACGACTTCTACCACGAGATGAAAGACTCCAACGTGCTCGACAAGGTCGCGATGGTGTACGGCCAGATGAACGAGCCGCCGGGCAACCGCCTGCGCGTCGCGCTCACCGGCCTGACCATGGCCGAGTACTTCCGCGACGACAAGGACGCCTCGGGCAAGGGCCGCGACGTGCTGTTCTTCGTCGACAACATCTACCGCTACACGCTGGCCGGTACCGAAGTGTCCGCGCTGCTCGGCCGCATGCCGTCGGCGGTGGGTTACCAGCCGACGCTGGCCGAGGAAATGGGCGTGCTGCAGGAGCGCATCACCTCGACCAAGACCGGCTCGATCACCTCGATCCAGGCCGTGTACGTGCCCGCGGACGACCTGACCGACCCGTCGCCGGCGACCACCTTCGCCCACCTCGACGCCACCGTCGTGCTGTCGCGAAACATCGCCTCGCTCGGCATCTACCCGGCGGTCGATCCGCTCGACTCGACCTCGCGCCAGCTCGACCCGAACGTGATCGGCAACGAGCACTACGACACCGCGCGCCGCGTCCAGTCGACGCTCCAGAAGTACAAGGAGCTGAAGGACATCATCGCGATCCTCGGCATGGACGAGCTGTCGGAAGAGGACAAGCAGGCCGTGTCGCGCGCGCGCAAGATCGAGCGCTTCTTCTCGCAGCCGTTCCACGTGGCCGAAGTGTTCACCGGCTCGCCGGGCAAGTACGTGCCGCTGAAGGAAACCATCCGCGGCTTCAAGATGATCGTCGACGGCGAATGCGACCACCTGCCGGAGCAGGCGTTCTACATGGTCGGCGGCATCGACGAGGCCATCGAGAAGGCGAAGAAGCTCTCGGCCTGAGGCCGAGAGCGGGGAATAGGGAACAGGGAATAGGGACCCATGGTTCCGGGTTGCATGGACCTCCCCGACGCCCCGATCCTCTCGTCCCCATTCCCTCTTCCCCATTCCCGCTTTTGCCGTTGAGGTTCCAATGTCATCCACCATCCGTTGCGACATCGTCAGCGCCGAAGCCGAGATCTTCCACGGCGAGGCGACCATGGTCGTGGCCACCGGCGAGATGGGCGAACTCGGCATCGCGCCCCGCCACGCGCCGCTGATCACGCGGCTGCGCCCGGGCAAGGTCGTGGTGACCACGCCCGAGGGCGAGCAGCTCGACTTCGCGATTTCCGGCGGCATCCTCGAGGTGCAGCCGCAGGTGGTGACGGTGCTCGCCGACACCG
>CBIHRR010000146.1:0-4763 GCA_966212495.1 uncultured Gammaproteobacteria bacterium | reverse complement strand
TCCCGTACGACCTGCTGTTCGAGCGCTTCCTCAACCCGGAACGCGTGTCGATGCCGGACTTCGACATCGACTTCTGCATGGACCGCCGCGACGAGGTGATCGACTACGTCGCCGGCAAGTACGGCCGCGACCGCGTCAGCCAGATCATCACCTACGGCACGATGGCGGCGAAGGCGGTGGTCCGCGATGTCGGCCGCGTGCTCGGCTTCCCGTACGGCTTCGTCGACGGCATCGCCAAGCTGGTGCCGATGACGCTGGGCATCTCGCTCGACGACGCGCTCGGCCGCACCGACAAATCGCGCAGCGACGAGAACTGGCGCTCCGACGAGTTGATCCAGCGTTACGCCGCCGAAGACGACGTCCGCGACCTGATCGACCTCGCCCTCCAGCTCGAGGACCTCACCCGCAACGCCGGCAAGCACGCCGGCGGCGTGGTGATCGCGCCCGAGCCGCTGTCCGCGTTCTGCCCGCTGTTCGCCGAACACGACGGCCACGGCGCCGGGCGCAACCCGGTCACGCAGTTCGACAAGGACGACGTCGAGGCGATCGGCCTGGTGAAGTTCGACTTCCTGGGGCTCCGGACGCTGACGATCATCGACTGGGCGGTCAAGGCGATCAACCGGCGAGGAGCAGGAGCAGGAGCAGGAACGGGGAACGGGGAACGGGGAACGGGGGAAGCGGGCGAGCTTGATATTGCGACGCTGCCGCTGGAAGACGCGGAGACGTACCGGCTGTTCGCGAGGGGGGACACCATCGCGGTGTTCCAGTTCGAATCGCGCGGCATGCGCGAGCTGCTGCGGCGCGCGCAACCGGACCGCTTCGAGGACCTGATCGCGCTCGTCTCGCTGTTCCGCCCGGGCCCGATGGACCTGATCCCGGACTTCATCGAGCGCAAGCACGGCCGCGCCGAGGTGCGCTATCCGCACAAGCTGCTGGAGCCGATCCTGGCGCCGACCTACGGCGTCATCGTCTACCAGGAACAGGTGATGCAGACGGCGCAGGTGCTGGCCGGCTACTCGCTCGGCGGCGCCGACCTGCTGCGCCGCGCGATGGGCAAGAAGAAGGTCGAGGAAATGGCGAAGGAGCGCGCCAAGTTCGAGGACGGCGCGCTCGCCACCCACGGCATCCCGGCGCGCGAGGCCGGCCCGATCTTCGACCTGCTGGAGAAGTTCGCCGGCTACGGCTTCAACAAGTCGCACGCGGCCGCGTACGCGCTCGTCTCGTACCAGACCGCGTGGCTCAAGGCGCACCACCCCGCGGAATTCATGGCCGCGGTGCTGTCCAGCGACATGGACAACACCGACAAGGTCGTCGGCTTCCTCGACGAGGCGCGGGCGATGGACCTCGTCGTGCTGCCGCCGGACGTCAATGCGTCGACCTACATGTTCGAGGCCATCGACCTCGCCACCGGCGAAGGCGGCGGCACGCGCGGCACCGTGCGCTACGGCCTCGGCGCGGTGAAGGGCGTGGGCCGCGGCGCCTGCGAGGCGATCGTCGAGGAACGCGAGCGCGGCGGCGCGTTCGCCGACCTGCTCGACTTCTGCAAGCGCGTTGACTCCACGAAGCTCAACAAGCGCGCGCTGGAAGCGCTCGTGCACGCCGGCGCGCTCGACGCGCTGGGTCGCAACCGCGCCTCGCTGATGCTGCAGCTGCCGGAGGTGCTCAAGGCCACCGACCAGCTGGCGCGCGAGCGCGACGCGGGCCAGGTGTCGCTCTTCGGTGGCGGCGGCGCGGCCGCGCCCGAACTGCGCATCGAACTGCCGCAGGCCGACGAATGGCCGCTGCTGCAGCGCCTGCAGGGCGAGCGCGAGACGCTCGGCCATTACCTCAGCGGCCACCCGTTCGATCCGTACCGCGAGGACCTGCGCGCGTTGCTCGGGCACGACCTCGGCGACCTCGACCGGATCTGGGCCGCGCGCCCGCAGGAGGAACGCCGCGGCTGGCGCCAGGAAACCACGGTGGTCGTGGCCGGCCAGGTGATCGGCATGCGCAAGCGCGGCGAATCGCAGGCCTTCGTGCAGCTCGACGACGGGCGCGGCCGGATCGAGTGCGCCTTCTTCGCCGAAGCCTGGAACGAATGCGCGCCCCTGCTGACCCGCGACCGGATCCTGCTGGTCGAAGGCGGCCTGCGCGAGGACGAATTCAGCGGCGGCTTCTCGCTGCGCGCGCGCCGCGCCTGGGACTACGTGCAGGCCTGCCCGGGCCATGCGCAGCGCCTGTCGGTGCAGCTGGACCTGCGCGAGGACGCGGCGCTGGAGCGCTTCCTGGAGGCGCTGCGCGGCCACGAGGGCGCGACCCCGCTGCTGGTCGAGGCGATCACCGGGCAGGCCCGCGGGCGGCTGAGCATCAACGGCGGACGCGGCGTCCGCGCCGATGCGGCCCTGCCCGGCCTGCTGCGCGCCCTGCCCGGGGTCCGCGCCGTGCGCCTGCACCTCGCCCGCCCCTGGGGCTAGAGCCGACCCAGGGCGGCTCCACGGGCATGGCCGGGGCCTGCCCCGGCCGCTAAACTGCCGCGATGAACCCGAACTACCTCGACTTCGAGCAGCCGATCGCCGACCTGGAGACCAGGATCCAGGAGCTGCGCCAGGCCAGCCATGGCCAGGCCGTGAACATCGACGCCGAAGTGCACGCGCTGCGGGACAAGGTCCGCCAGCGCACCGCCCACATCTTCCGGGACCTCACCCCGTGGCAGGTCTCGCAGCTGTCGCGCCATCCCGCGCGGCCGTACACGCTCGACTACCTGCGCATCATCTGCGAGGAATTCCAGGAACTCGCCGGCGACCGCGCGTACGCCGACGATGCCGCGATCGTCGGCGGCCTGGCCCGAATCGACGGGCGCAGCGTGGTCATCGTCGGCCACGAGAAGGGCCGCGACACCAAGTCCAAGCTCAAGCGCAACTTCGGCATGCCGCGCCCCGAGGGCTACCGCAAGGCGCTGCGCCTGATGAAGCTGGCCGAGCGCTTCAGGCTGCCGCTGCTGACCTTCATCGACACCATGGGCGCCTACCCCGGCATCGGCGCGGAAGAGCGCGGCCAGTCCGAGGCGATCGCGCGCAACCTGCTGGAGATGGCGGAGCTGCGCACGCCGATCATCTGCACGGTGATCGGCGAAGGCGGTTCCGGCGGCGCGCTCGCGATCGGCGTCGGCGACATCACCAACATGCTCGAATACAGCACCTATTCGGTGATCACGCCCGAGGGCTGCGCGTCCATCCTGTGGAAGACAGCGGAGAAGGCGAAGGACGCCGCCGAGCAGCTGGGCCTCACCGCGAAGCGCCTGAAGGACCTGGGCCTGGTCGACAAGGTCGTGCGCGAGCCGATCGGCGGCGCGCACCGCAATCCGGTGCAGATGGGCCGCCGCCTGAAGGCGGTGCTGCTCAACGAACTCGACATGCTCGAACAGCTGCCGGTCGACGCGCTGGTGCAACGCCGCTACGAGCGGCTGCGCGGCTACGGCGCCTACGAGGCGGCGTGAACCCGCTGCCGCAGCCCGCCGCGCCCGCGCGGCCGGTGCTGGCGGCCTTCAGCGGCGGCCTCGACTCGACGGTGCTGCTGCACTGGCTCGCGACGCATCCCGCGATGCACGGCGGCCTGCGCGCGATCCATGTCGACCACGGCCTGCATGCGGACTCGGCCGCGTGGGCCGCGCACGCACGCGCGGCCTGCGAGGCGCTCGGCGTGCCGCTCGACGTGGTGCGCGTGGACGTGGCGCGCGACGGCGGCCACGGCCCCGAAGCGGCGGCGCGCGCGGCGCGCCACGGCGCCTTCGTGGCGGCCCTGCGCGAGGGCGAAGTGCTCGCCCTCGCCCACCACGCCGACGACCAGGCCGAAACCTTCCTCCTGCGCGCGCTCCGCGCCTCGGGCCCCGACGGGCTGGCGTCGATGCGGCCGTGGGTCGCGTACCGCGGCGGCTGGGCGTGGCGCCCGCTGCTCGCGACGCCGCGCGCCGACCTGCAGCGTTACGCGCTCGGACACCGCCTGGACTGGATCGAGGATCCGTCGAACGCCGATCGGTCCTTCGACCGCAATTACCTGCGCCACGCGGTGATGCCGCGGCTGCGCGAACGCTGGCCGCGCGTGGACGCGGCGTTCGCCGCCAGCGCGCGCCTCGCCGCCGAGGCGGCGGACCTGCTCGACGCCGAGGACGCGCGACTGCTCGCTGCGTTGCAGGCAGGCGGCGCCGACGCGCTCGACCTGCCCGGCCTGATCGCGCTGCCCGCGGCGCGGCGCGCGCGCATGCTGCGGCGCTGGGTCGCCGGGCTCGACCTGCCGCCGCTCCCGGCGAACGGCGTCGCGCGGATCGAGCACGAACTGTTGCCCGCGCGCCGCGATGCCGATGCCACCTTCGCCTGGGCCGGCGCCCGGCTGCGGCGCTGGCGCGACCGGCTGCATGCCGGCCGCGCCGGGGCGCCGCTGCCCGCGGACTGGGCGACGACCTGGGACGGCCGCGCGCCCTTGCCGCTGCCCGGCGGCGGCGAGCTGCGGCTTGAGGACGCGGACGGGTTCGACGCACCGCTGCGCGTCCGCGTGCGCCACGGTGGCGAGCGCATCGCGCTGCCGGGGCGCAGCCACCGCCACGCGCTCAAGCACGTGCTGCAGGACCTCCGGGTGCCGCCCTGGGAACGCGAGCGCCTGCCGCTGCTGGAAGATGGCGACGGCCAGCTCCTCGCGGCCGGCGACCGGGTCGTCGCCGCGCCGTTGCAGGCCTGGCTCGACGCCCGCGGCGCGCGCCTGGCCTGGACGCCCTGACCGCGGCGCCATCC
>CBIHRR010000145.1:0-4763 GCA_966212495.1 uncultured Gammaproteobacteria bacterium | reverse complement strand
CGCGTGCCGCAGTTGCAGGCGCAGATGGACGAGGTGGTGCGCGCGATGCTGGCCGGCGGTTCGGCCTCCTCGCAGGTCTACCTGGCGGTGCGCGAAGGCATCCTGGCGGCGACCATGGCCCGCCGCGTCGCGGAAATCCAGGCGGGCGGCACCGGGGCGCAGATCGCGGGCGATGCGCTCGCGCGCGACGCCGGCGTGTTCGCGCAGGTGCTGAAGGGCTTCCGCGAGGGCGGCGCCGGCGAGGCGCAGAAGGTCAACACCCCGGCCGCGGTGGCATCGCTGAACCAGGCGAACACCCTGTGGACCGCGATGAAGACCGACCTCGACGCGATCCTGAGCACGTCGCAGAACCTGTTCCGCGCGCAGAACGCCGCGGCGACCATCGCCACCGGTTCCGACAAGCTGCTGTCCGACAGCGAAAGCCTGTTCGCCTCGCTGACCGCCTTCGGCTCGCTGAAGGACACCAGCATCGTCGGCGGCGTCTGGCCGTCGATCATTTCCGGCGCGCTGATGCTGCTGTCGCTGGTCGGCCTGTACTTCAGTACGCGCCGCGCGGAGCGCAAGCGCTACGAGGGCACGCTCGAGCTGAACAACCGCAACCAGGAGGCCATCATGCGCCTGCTGGACGAAATGGGTTCGCTCGCGGAAGGCGACCTGACGGTGAAGGCGACGGTCACGGAGGACATGACCGGCGCGATCGCGGACTCGATCAACTTCGCGGTCGAGCAGCTCCGCAGCCTGGTGCAGACGATCACCGACACGTCGGTGCAGGTCGCATCGAGCGCGCAGGAAACGCAGGCGACCGCCATGCACCTGGCCGAGGCCGCCGAGCACCAGGCCTCCGAAATCAACTCCGCCTCCGACCGCATCAGCGAAATCGCGGCCAGCATCAACCAGGTGTCGAAGAACTCCGCGGAGTCCGCGGAGGTGGCGCAGCGCTCGGTGCAGATCGCGACCAACGGCGCCGGCGTCGTGCGCCAGACGATCCAGGGCATGGACAACATCCGCGACCAGATCCAGGAAACCTCGAAGCGCATCAAGCGCCTCGGCGAGTCCTCGCAGGAAATCGGCTCGATCGTCGAACTCATCAACGACATCTCGGAACAGACGAACATCCTCGCGCTGAACGCGGCCATCCAGGCGGCCTCGGCCGGCGAGGCGGGCCGCGGGTTCGCGGTCGTGGCCGACGAAGTGCAGCGACTCGCGGAGCGATCGTCGAACGCGACGAAGCGAATCGAATCGCTGGTCCAGACCATTCAGGCCGATACGAACGAGGCCGTCAGCTCGATGGAGCAGACGACCTCGGAAGTGGTCGCCGGTGCGCGACTGGCCGAGGACGCGGGTACCGCGCTGGGCGAGATCGAAAACGTGTCGACCAACCTCGCCGACCTCATCCAGGGCATCTCGAGCGCCGCGCAGCAGCAGTCCGCGGCGGCGACCAACATCACCCAGGCGATGAACACCATCCAGTCGATCACCGCGCAGACCTCGCAGGGCGCCAGCCAGACGGCGCAGTCGATCGGAAACCTCGCCCAGCTCGCGGCCGACCTGCGCCGCTCGGTGGCCGACTTCAAGCTGCCGGCCTGAAGCAATAGAGCCGGACGATGACGACAGCGCTGCGCGACGCGATCGACTACACCACGCTGGGCTGGGTCAAGCCGGAGCTGGACGAGACCCTGCGCCAGGCGCGGATCGAGATCGAGGCGTTCGCCGAGAACCCGGAAGCCGCGCACATGGCGACCACCGCCGCGCGCCTGCACGAAGTGCAGGGCACGCTGCGCATGGTCGAGCTGTATGCGCCTGCGCGCGTCGCCGAGGAGATGGAGCTGCTCGCCGAGGCCCTGCGCGCCGGCCGCATCGCCGCGCGGGACGACGCCTGCGCCACGCTGATGCGCGGCGTGGTCCTGCTGCCCGATTACCTCGAGCGACTGCAGGGCGGCCACAAGGACATCCCGGTCGTGCTGTTGCCGCTGCTCAACGAAGTGCGCGCGGTGCGCGGCGAGGCGGCGCTGGACGAGAGCGCGCTGTTCTCGCCGGGCCTGCAGCGGCCGCTGCCCGAGGCCTTCGGCAGCGGCGCGCCGGTGCATGACCCGGCAGGCGCCGACGGCCTGCTCGCGCATGTCGACCAGGCGCTGGCCGCCTGGCCGGAAGGCACGGTGCGGCTCGCATCGGCCCTCGAATCCCTGTTCGCGGGCGCCGCCGACGAAGGCGCGCGCCGCATGTACTGGGTGGCGTCCGCGACCGCGGCGGCCGTGCGCGACGGCGCGATGGCGCCGACGCCCCAGCTGCGCGATGCGTTCGCCGAAGTCGCCGCCGAAGCGCGGCGCCAGTCCGCGCCGCAGGCCGGCGCGCCCGTCCGCGCCGAAGCCGCGCTGGAACCGGCGCGCAAGCTCCTCTACCAGGTCGCGCAGGCCGGTGGCGACCATCCGTCGCTGCGCAGCCTCCGCGACACCTTCGACCTCGACCTGCAGGCGACCGACACCGAGCTCGCGCACGCGCAGGGCAGCCTTGCCGGCCACAACCGCGCGCTGCTCGACACCGTGTCCGCGGCGATCAAGGAAGACCTGCTGCGGGTGAAGGACGCGCTCGACCTGCACGTGCGCAGCGGCCAGGCGCAGGCCACCGGCCTCGCGCCGCAGGCCGCCGCGCTCGGCACCATCGCCGACACCCTCGGCATGCTCGGGCTCGACGCCGCCCGCACCCTGGTGCAGCAGCAGCGCGATGCGCTCGGCGCCATCGTCGCCGGCGACCGCGGCATGGACGAGGGCGCGCTGCTTGACATCGCGTCGGCGCTGCTCTACGTGGACGCCTCGCTCGACGAGCAGGTGGAACGCCTCGGCGGCCACGATGCCGATGCCGACGCGCTGCTCGCCAGCGAATCGCGCAAGGTCACCGAGGTCCTCGCGCGCGAGGCGATCGCCAACTTCGCCGATGCCCGCCAGGCGTTCGTCGCGTTCGTCGAAACCGGCTGGGAGCATGGCGAACTGGTCGAAGTGCCGCGCCTGCTCGGCGAGGTCGCCGGCGCGCTGCAGATGCTCGACCTGCCGCAGCCCGCGCAGTACCTCGCCGGCGTGCGTGCCTATACCGATCGCGAGTTGCTCGGCAAGCGCCGAGTGCCCAGCGGCCGCCAGCTCGACACGCTCGCCGACGCGCTGGCGAGCCTGGAGTACTACCTGGAAGCGCTGCGCGAGCAGCGCGGCAACCGCGAGGACATCCTCGACATCGCCCGCAACAGCCTCGAGGCGCTCGGCTACTGGCCGATCCCCGAAGCGGAGCCGGCGCCCGCGCAAGCCGCCCCTGCGCAAGCCGGCTCGAACCAGGCCGGCTGGGGCCAGGCCGAACCCGCGTCCTTCCAGGCTGCAGCGTCCGGCGACGACGCCCGCGACGATGCGCCCGCCTCGTCCGCGCATGCACCCGCGGCGCCCACGCCCGCCTTCGAGCCGGCCGCGCCCGCGCCGGTCGCGGCGCAGCCAGCGCCGGCCGCGCCGGTCATGCCCGCCCCGGCGGCGCCAGCCCCGGCACCCGTGGGCGCCGGCAACACCGGCGGCTTCGAAATCACGGGCGACGAGATCGACGACGAGATCCGCGAGATCTTCCTCGAGGAATTCGAGGAGGAAATCGGCAACCTGCGCACGCTGCTGCCGGAATGGCGGCAGGCTCCGGACGAACTCGACCGGCTGCGCCCGATCCGCCGCGTGTTCCACACGCTGAAGGGCAGCGGCCGCCTCGTGGGCGCGCGCGTCCTCGGCGAGTTCGCGTGGAAGACCGAGAACATGCTCAACCGCGTGCTCGACGGTTCGCGCCCGCCGAGCCCGGCGGTGATCGCGCTGGTCGACCACAGCCATGGCGCGCTGCCCGGCTTGCTCGCTGCGTTGCGCGGCGATGTGGGTCTCGCGCTCGACCTCGCCGCGATCCAGGCGGTGGCCGATCGCGTCGCCGCCGGCGAGGAAGTGTTCTACCAGCCTGCCGCGGAAATGCCGGCGGAGAGCGCATCCGCCGAGGTCGAAGCCGAATCCGGCACCGAGGCCGAAGCCGAAGCCGCAACGATGGCGCTCGAGCCCGCGATGGACGCCACCGTCGAAGCGGCCGCCGAATCGCCCGCACCGGCCGGCATCCCCGCCAGCGTCGACCAGGTGTTGCTGGAAATCCTCGACGCCGAAGTCGGCGGCCACCTGGTCACGGTCGACCGCTGGCTGCACGCGGCCGCCACTGCGCCGGCGATGGCGAACGACACGCTGCTGCGCGCGATCCACACGATGAACGGCGCCTTCGCGATGACCGAAGTGCCGTCCATCACCGATGCGATGACGCCGGCGGAAGCCTGGCTCAAGCGCCTGGTTGCGTCGCAGGGCGCTGCGTCGCCGGAAGGCCTGGCCGCGCTCGGCGAGCTCGCCGATGCGATTCGCGGCACGGTCGCCGGCCTGCACGCGCCGGTGTCGTACGTCCCCGACTGCAGCGCGCTTGCCGCGCGCATGAGGGCGTTGCGCGACAGCCTGCCGGAGATCCACCCGGCGGACGAATACGCCGCGTTCGGCGTCGATTTCGACGACGAGGCGCCCGCCCCGACGACCGAAGCCGAGCCGCTGGACAACCGCGTCGCGCAAGCGCTCGACGCCGATGCGCTGGCGCGCGAGCTGGCGGCGTTCGACGCCAGTCCGTTCGGCGACCTCGCGGCCAGCCTCGAGGCCGTGGCGCCGCTTGCGCCGCAGGATCCGCAGCACGCCCAGGACGCGATCGACGCCCAGGTCCTCGAAGCCGAGCGC
>CBIHRR010000144.1:0-4772 GCA_966212495.1 uncultured Gammaproteobacteria bacterium | reverse complement strand
GCGGGCAGGCCATCGGCCTGCGCCGCGAACGCCGCCAGGCCCGCGATCACGGTGGCGACGCGCCTGGCAGTGACGGGCTTCATGCGCGGCGTCCCCCACGCGGGGCGGAACCGGGCATCGCGCCACGCGGCGACGCGACGGCGAGGATCGCGAGCGCGAGCCCCGCGAGCAAGGCCGCAACGAGGAAGGCGACGTGCATGCCCGCAACAACCGCGGCTTCGCCCGCGGCCTCGATCGCGTCCACGCCGGCGCCGGCCATGAACACCGCGCCCATCGCCGACGCGCCCGTCACCAGCCCGAGGTTGCGCGACAGGTTCAGCAGCCCCGACACCACGCCACGCTGCCGCGCGTCGACGCCGGTGACGACGGCGCTGTTGTTCGCGGCCTGGAACGTCGCGAAGCCCGCGGTCAGCGTGGCGAGCGCCACCACGTAACCCGCGACGCCGTGCGCGATCGCGATGCGCGACAGCAGCAGCGCGCCGAGCATCATCAGCGCGAGGCCCGCGAGCGTCATGCGCGTCGCGCCGTAGCGATCCACCGCGCGTCCGGCCGGCACGCCCGCGAGCGCGGCGACGAGCGGCCCGGTCGACATCGCCAGCCCGATCCGCGTCGCATCGAGATGCAGCGCGCCCGACAGGTAGAACGGGCCGACGACCAGCGTCGTCATCGCCACCGTCGTCGCGAGCGCGCTCGTCGCGAAACCGGCGCCCACGAGGCGGTCGCGGAACAGCGCGGGCCGCAGCAGCGGCGAACGCGCCTTCGCTTCGACGAGCAGGAAGCCGGCGGCGAGCACGGCGGCGCCCCCCGCCAGCAGCAGGTTGGTCGCTCCGAAGTGTCCGCGCCCCAGCGTCATTGCCAGGGAGTATGCGGCGAGCGCGGCGGCGAGCAGCATCGCGCCCTTCACGTCGAATCCGGTGGCCACTCCGTTCGCGTCGCGCGCCGGCCCGATGCGGTCGCGGGGCAGGAAGCGCCAGGCGAGCACGGCGGCGAGCACCCCCAGCGGCAGGTTCACCAGGAAGATCGCCGGCCACCCGAACGCGCCGATCAGCACGCCCCCCAGCGTCGGCCCGAGCGCGGTGCCGACCGCCGATGTCGTGCCGAGCAGCCCCATCGCGCGGCCCGCACGTTCCTTCGGGACCGCTTCGCCGACCAGCGCGAGGGTGAGCGCCATCATCAGCGCGGCACCCGCGCCCTGCACGACGCGGCCCGCGACGAGGATCGGCAGGGACGGCGCGGCCGCGCAGGCGAGCGAGCCCGCGGTGAACGTCGCGATTCCCGCCAGCATCAGCCGGCGCCGACCGGCCAGGTCGCCCAGGCGACCGGCGGACACCACCAGCGTCGTGACCGCCAGCAGGTAGGCCAGCACCACCCACTGCACCGCCTGGAACGGCGCGCCGAATGCCCGCACGAAGGTCGGCAGGGCCACGTTGGCGATGCTGGTGCCGAGCGAGGACAGCAGCATCGTGAGGGCGAGGCAGGCCAGGGCGCCGGAGACCGGCGGGGCGCCGGTCGGGGCGGGGTTCGGGCTCGGTCGGGTTTCCATGGCTCCAGCCTCGCCCAGCCGGTGACAAGGCGGTAGACGCACGGATCGCAAATGATCCGTGCATCGAACGCCATGTCGTGCTATCCCATGCCCCATGGACGCCCTCGACCTGAACCTGCTCGCCACCCTCGACGTGCTGCTTTCGGAGGGCAGCGTCGTGGGCGCCGCCAAACGCCTGCAGCTCAGCCCCTCGGCGATGAGCCGCGCGCTCGCCCGCCTGCGCGCCGCGACCGGCGATCCGCTGCTCGTGCGCGCCGGCCGCGGCCTCGTGCCGACGCCGCGCGCGCTGGAACTGAAGGGCCGCGTCCGGCAGGTCGTCGACGATGCCGAAGCCGTGCTGCGCCCCGCGCTCAAGTTTGACCTCGCCACGCTGTCGCGCACGTTCACGCTGCGCGGCACCGAGGGCTTCGCCGAAACCTTCGGCGCCGCGCTCGTCGCGCGCGCGCATGCGGAAGCGCCGTCGGTGCGGCTCTCGTTCCTCGCCAAGCCCGACAAGGACAGCACGCCGCTGCGCGACGGCACCGTCGACCTGGAAACCGGCGTCGTCGCCGACGCGATGGGGCCGGAGCTGCGCACGCAGGGGTTGTTCCGCGACCGCTTCGTCGGCGTCGTCCGCCCCGGGCATCCGCTGCTGGAGGGCGCGATGACGCCGGCGCGCTACGCCGCCGCGCGCCACGTCGCCGTCGAACGCCGCGGCCTGCGCACCGCGCTGGTCGACGACGCGCTCGAACGCGCCGGCCTCGCGCGCGACATCGCCGCGACCGTCGGCGGCTTCGGCGCCGCAATCGCGATCGCGCGCGCGTCCGACCTCGTCGCCACCGTGCCCGAACGGCACGACGCCGGCCTGTGCGTGGGCATGCGCACGTTCGCGCTGCCGCTGCTGGTCGACGAGTTCACGATCTCGCTGTTCTGGCATCCGCGCATGGACGCGGATCCGGCGCACCGGTGGCTGCGCGGGATCGTGGTGGAGGTGTGCAAGCGCCTGTAGCGGCGGAACATCCCCATGGCATGGCGTTTGGCGCACGGGTGGTTTTCGGTACGCGCCGCTCCCGTCTGCCTCCGGCAGGTGCATGATGCCCCAAGGCTCGCCGCCTACAGGGGAATGACCATGCAGAGGTTCTGGCTGTTCGCTGCGCTGTGCATCGCGCCTGTCGTCGCATCCGCGCAATCGCACCTCGCGCGCACCAACCCGCCCGGGCCGTATCCGGTCGGGCTGCGCGTCGTCGAGCAGTACGATCTCTCCCGCGGCTATCGCGGCGTGACCGATCCCGACAGCGGCGAACCCACGACCGGGGAGCGGGCGCGACCGATCCAGACCCTGGTCTGGTATCCCGCCGCGGACGGCGGCGGCCGCGCGATGACCGCCGGCGACTACCTGGCGCTCGGCGCCACCGGCGAACGCTTCCCCGCGACGCCGGCGGAGCGGCAGCGGCTGGAAGCGCGCTACGTGGGCGGCCGTGTCGGAACGCTCACGCCGGATCGCGCCAGGACCGAACTTGCCGCGCCGATGACCGCGCATCGCGACGCGACGGCACGCGACGGCCGCTATCCGGTCGTCGTCTACGCGCCGAGCTACCGCGCGACCGCCGTCGAGAATGCCGATCTCTGCGAATTCCTCGCGAGCCACGGCTACGTCGTGATCGCCAGCCCGAGCCTGGGCCAGACGCCCGACGGAATGACCGACGATCTCGAAGGCGCGGAAGCCCAGCTCGGCGACATCCAGTTCCTGATCGCTTACGCGCACGGACTGCCCATGGCCGACACCGATCATGTCGCGGTGGTGGGCTATAGCTGGGGCGGCCTGGCGAACGTAATGGCAGCCGCCAAGGACAGCCGCATCGATGCGCTCGTGTCGCTCGACGGTTCGGTGCGCAGCTATCCCGACGTCATCGACCAGTCCAGGTTCCTCACGCCGGAACGCATCACCGTGCCCCTGCTCTACATCGCCGCCACCCCGCGGCAGCTGGAGGACCTGCCGGCCGACATGAACCAGGACCGCAGCTTCCTCAACAAGATGAAATATGCGGACCTCTACCGCGTCACGTTGGCCCCCTACGTGCATGCGAACTTCGCGACCTTCGGCCAGCGCTTCCTCGGCGACGGCGACTACGGGGACTACGATGCGCGCGAGCTGTCCGTCGCCAACGACTGGCTGGAAACCTGGGTCCGCCGCTTCCTCGACGGCTCGCTGAAGGGCGATGCCACGGGCCGCGCCTTCCTCGGGATGTCACCTGCCGAAATCGGGGCGCCCGCCCACCTCTTCACGGTCTACCGGACGAAGGCGCAGCCCCTGCCGCCGACGCGCACCAGTTTCGCCGCTGAACTGGCGAGCAAGGGATTCGACAATGCCCTGGGCGTCTACCAGGCCACGCAAAAACGCGATCCCGCCTTTGCCCTGTCCGACGGCGACCTCAACAGCTGGGGCTACAAGCTGCTGCGCGCCGGCGACCTGCGCCGCGCGATCGCGATCATGCGCCTGAACACCCAGGTCCACCCGGAGAGCGCGAACGCGTTCGACAGCCTCGGCGAAACGTATGCCGCAAACGGCGACAAGGCGCTGGCGATCCAGGCGTATCGCAAGTCGCTCGCGCTCGATCCGGGCAACCGGAACGCGGCGGAGCAGATCGCACGGCTTCGGGGCTAGTCCGCCGCTTCCGGCGCGCTGAAGTTGTTGCCGGCCATGCCGGAGCGGTCGAAGCAGCACACGCGCTTCTTGCCGTGCTCGAGCATGTCCAGCATCGCCTTGAGGCGCTTGTCGCGCGTCGCCGCCTGCTTGCCCGACGTCATCCACGCGATCCAGTCGCGGCGCGCGACCGTCGTGGTCGCGTCCCACGTCGCCTTCGCCGCCGGGTGCGCCTTGAGCGCATCGCGCAGGTCCGCGGGCACGGGCGATTCGAGCTGCTTTTCCATCGGCGTCATCGCCACCGCGACGGTGTCGCCGGCCTCGGCGCCGGCGGCTTCGCGCAGTGCCTTGGGCACCTTGAGCCAGTGGCTGCCCTGGCCGTCGGGTTCGAGCGTGGCCTGGAACGGCGCGCCGCCGAGCGTGCCCTCGACGCTCGTCATCGCGCGCGTCGGCAGCTTCGCGCTCGCGGCCTTCGGCAGGACCAGGAAGCTCCACGTCGCGCCCTTCTCGGCGGGGCGCAGCAGCTGCGCCTGGAAGCTGACGGTCGTGGCCTGTTTCGGCATGGGGCGAAGTATCGCCCAGGCGCGCGGCTGCCTGCATCCCTCG
>CBIHRR010000143.1:0-4879 GCA_966212495.1 uncultured Gammaproteobacteria bacterium | reverse complement strand
TGGTGATGATCGAGGCGATGGCCTGCGGCACGCCGGTCGTCGCCTGGAACCGCGGCTCGGTGCCCGAAGTCCTCGAGGACGGCGTCACCGGCCGCATCGTCGACAGCCTGGACGCCGCGGCCGCCGCGGTGCGCGAGGTCGTCGGCTACGACCGCGCCCGCATCCGCGCCACGTTCGAACGGCGCTTTTCCGCGACTGCGATGGCGCGACGCTACGAGGACCTCTATGGCCAGCACCTCCCCATCGCAGGCGACTGCGTCCGCCGCTTCGCCTGAGCCGGCGGCGCCGGGCGCCGCGCCGCGCACCGCCGAAGTGCAGCCGGCGGCGACCGCCGCGTCGTTCACCACCCACGTCCTGAAGGACGGCGACAGCTTCCTGGTCGCCAATGCCTACGGCGACATCGAGGGCGACAGCGACGGCCTGTTCCACGACGACACCCGGCTGCTGTCGAAGGCCCGGCTGAGCATCGCCGGGGTCCGGCCCGAGATGCTGAGCGCCACGGTCACCCGCGACAACGTGTTCTTCGTCGCCCACCTCACCAACCATCCGCTGCCGCCGCTCGGCGTCGACCCGCTGCCGTCCGGCTTGCTGCACATGGTGCGGACCCGCTTCCTGAGCGGCAACCGGCTGTACGAGCGGCTGCGCTTCCACAATTACGGGCTCGGCCCGATGCGCGTGCCGCTGCGCTTCGACTACGCGGCCGACTTCCGCGACATGTTCGAGGTGCGCGGCTGCGTGCGGGCGGCCCGCGGCGAGTTGCTGCCGGTCGAGGCCGGGCGCGACCGGCTGGCGTTCGCCTATCGCGGGCTCGACGGCAGGACGCGCCACTCGGTGGTCGCGTTCTCGCGCGCGCCGGCGACGATCGACGCGGGCGGCGCGCGTTTCGAGTTGCTGCTCGAGGCCGGCGCCAGCGACGACCTGTTCATCGAGGTCGGGCTGGCCGCGCAGGACACGCCTTCGCGCGAACGCTACCGCTCGGCGGCGGCGCACGCGCGATGGCGGATGCGGGCGCGCGCCCGCCGCGGCGCGCGCGTGGCGAGCGGCGGACCGCTGTTCGGCGACTGGATGGGCCGCTCGCGCGCCGACCTGGCCTTGCTCACCAGCGACCTGGCGACCGGGCCCTACCCGTACGCCGGCATCCCGTGGTTCTCCACCCCCTTCGGCCGCGACGCCGTGGTGACCTCGCTGCAGGTGCTGTGGCTAGACCCCGGGCTGGCGCGCGGCGTGCTCGCGTTCCTGGCCGAGCACCAGGCGCACGAGGCCTCGGCGTTCATGGATTCGGCGCCGGGCAAGATCATGCACGAGACCCGCAAGGGCGAGATGGCGACGCTGCGCGAGTTGCCGTTCGGCCTGTACTACGGCGGCGTCGACACCACGCCGCTGTTCGTGATGCTCGCCGGCGCCTACGCGCGGCGCACCGGCGACATGGCCTTCATCGAGCGCCTGTGGCCGGCGCTGCGGGCCGCGACCGCCTGGATCGAGCGGACCTGCGACGCCAACCCGGACGGTTTCCTCGACTATGCGCGCGGCGCCGATAGCGGGTTGGCGAACCAGGGCTGGAAGGACAGCAGCGACTCGGTCTTCCACGCCGACGGTCGCATCCCCGACGGGCCGATCGCGCTCGTCGAGGTGCAGGGCTACGTGTTCGCGGCGCTGCAGGCGATGTCGGCGCTGGCGCGGCTGCGCGGCGAGGCCGAACCGGCCGCGCGCTGGCGGCAGCGCGCGCGGGCGCTGCAGGCCGCGGTGGAAGCGCGCTTCTGGATGCCGGAAGCCGGCTTCTACGGCATCGCCATCGACGGCGACGGGGCGCTGTGCCGGGTCCGCGCCAGCAACCCCGGCCACCTGCTCTATGCGGGCCTGCCGGCGCCCGACCGCGCGGCGCGCGTGGCCGCGACGCTGCTGTCGCCGGCCTTCGCCACCGGCTGGGGCATCCGCACCCTGGCCGAGGGCGAGGCGCGCTACAACCCCATGTCCTACCACAACGGCTCGGTGTGGCCGCACGACACCGCGCTGTGCGCCGCCGGCATCGCGCGCGGCGGCGACCGCGACGGCGCGCTGCGGCTGTTCCGGGCCATGTTCGACACCGCGTCGCATTTCGAGATGCGGTTGCCGGAGCTGTTCTGCGGATTCGCGCGCAAGCACGGCAACATGCCGGTGTCCTACCCGGTGGCGTGCCTGCCGCAGGCCTGGGCCGCCGGCGCCGCCTTCATGTTGCTGCAGGCCTGCCTGGGCGTGGACGTCGATGGCCGTGCCGGCGAGATCCGCGTGCACCGGCCGCGGCTGCCGCTGGGCGTCGACCGGGTGTCGGTGCGCGGGCTGGTCGTGGGCGAACGCGAGGTGGACCTGGTGTTCCAGCGCACCGGCGCGCAGGTGGTCGCGTTCACCGAAGGCGAGGACGCCGGCGCGGTGCCCATCCGCAGTACCTGATCGCGCCGCGGCCCTCCACCAGGCCGGCTCAGGGATTCGCGACGCCGTGCGGCACGTGGCCCGCGGCGACGTGGTCGCGCGCCGAGGCGATGTTGAGCTCGGAGTCGTCGAAGAAGATGTCGGCGCCGAAGGCCTGGAGGAACGGCCCCTTCGCCCTGCCGCCGAGGAACAGCGCCTCGTCCAGCCGCACGCCCCAGTCGCGCAATGTGCGGATCACGCGCTCGTGCGCGGGCGCCGAGCGCGCGGTCACCAGCGCGGTGCGGATCGGCGACGCATCACCCGGCGGGAACGCGGCCTGCAAGCGGTGCAGCGCGTCGAGGAAGTTGCGGAACGGGCCGCCCGACAGCGGCTCGCGCGCGCGCTCGCGTTCGTGGCGGCCGAAGGCCTCGACGCCCTGCTCGCGCGACACGCGTTCGCTCTCGTCGCCGAAGATCACCGCATCGCCGTCGAACGCGATGCGCAGCTGGTCCTGCCGGTGCGCGGGCGCCGGCGACGGCAGGATCGTGGCCGCGGCCACGCCGTCCTCGAGCGCACGCCGCACCGACTCCGGGTTCGCCGACAGGAACAGGTCCGCACCGAACGACGTGGCGTAAGGCCAGGTCGGCGCGCCGGAAGTGAAGGCCGCCCGGCGGATGTCGAGGCCGTGGTGCTGGATCGAGTTGAAGATGCGCAACCCCGTGTCCGACGAATTGCGCGAAAGCAGGATCACCTCGACGCGCGGCGCGACCTCGCCCCCCGCCATCGGCGCCGCGCCGGGGGCGACAACGGCCGCCAGCGGGGCGAGCGCGTTCAGCGCCAGCAGCTTGCGCACCAGCGGGAACGCGATGCCCGGCGCCAGCACCTCGTCTTCGCGCTCGCGCTGGAAGGCCTGGTAGGCGGCGATGCCTTCGCGCTCGAACAGCCCGTGGCTGTCCTCTAGGTCGAACAGCGCGCGCGACGAGATCGCGATGGTGAGCGGCCTGTCCGGAATGGCGGGATCCATGCGCGCAGTATCGCCCACACGCGTCCCGCCGGATGAGACACGCCTAGCGCTTTTCCAGCACGACCCGGCCGACCGCGATCGCGACGTACAGCAGCGCCTGGCACGCCACCACCAGCAGCCAGCCGGCCCCGAGGCCCTGGATCGCCACGACGGTGACCAGGATCGACGCGAGCGCCCACCACGGCCCGCGGTCGGGGGCATCGCCGTTGCGGGCCTCCATGCGCCCCATTGCGAAGAAGATCCAGGCGCAGGCGAAGCCGAGGATCCAGTTGGCGGCCAGGAACGGCATCGCTGCGAGGCTCAGGCCACGAACTGTTCGGCGAGGATGCGTTCCTCGAGGTTGTGCTCGGGATCGAACAGCAGCGTCACGGTGCGGTCGGCCGCCTCGCGGATCGTCACTTCGACGATGTCGCGCACCTCGTGCGAGTCGGCGGTGGCGCTGACCGGCCGCTTGTACGGATCGAGCACGCGGAACTTCACTTCCGTGTCGGCCTTCAGCAGCGCGCCGCGCCAGCGCCGCGGCCGGAACGCGGCGATCGGCGTGAGCGCGACCACGCGCGAACCCAGCGGAAGGATCGGCCCGTGCGCCGAATAGTTGTAGGCGGTGCTGCCCGCGGGCGTGGCGAGCATCACGCCGTCGCAGATCAGTTCCTCGAGCCTCGGCTTGCCGTTGAGGTCGATGCCGATGTGCGCGGCCTGCCGGGTCTGCCGCAACAGCGACACTTCGTTGTATGCGAGCGAACCGGTGGTGCTGCCCGATTCGGTGAGCGCGAGCATCTCCAGCGGCCGCAGCACGGCGGGCTCGGCCGCGCGCAGGCGCCGCAGCAGTTCGCCGGCGCCGGAACGGCCCGACACGAAGCCGTGGTTCATCAGGAAGCCGACGCCCCCATGCTTCATGCCGTAGACCGGTTTGCCGAGCGCGCCGTGGCGGTGCAGCACCTGGAGCATGAAGCCGTCGCCGCCGAGCGCGACGAGCACGTCGGCCTCCTCGGGCGTCGCGTCGCCATGCGCGCCCTCCAGCGCCTCCAGCGCCGCGCGCGCGCCTTCCGCCGGACTGGCAAGGAAGGCGATGCGCGGGTTGTCCGGTAGCCCGGCCGGGCGGCTCGTGTCCATCGCCAGACTCTACCCTACCCGCGCGAGCCCTTGCTGCAGCCATTGCGGGAAGGCGTCGAGCCGCATGGCCTTCGCGAACAGGTGGCCCTGGACGAGGTCGCATTCGCGCTCGCGGAGCAGGGCCAGCGTCCGTTCGTCCTCCACGCCCTCGGCCACCACGGTCAGGCCGAAGCGGTGCGCGAGCTGGATGATCAGGCTCGCGATGTCGGCGCTCGCCGTGTCGGTCGCCATGCCCTGCACGAAGGACTTGTCGATCTTGAGTTCGTCGGCGGGGATGTTCTTGAAGTAGGCCAGGCACGAATAGCCGGTGCCGAAATCGTCGATCGACACCTTGACGCCGAGCTCGCGGATGCGCGC
>CBIHRR010000142.1:0-4888 GCA_966212495.1 uncultured Gammaproteobacteria bacterium | reverse complement strand
CCAACTAGCTAATCCGACATGGGCTCATCCAATCGCGCGACGCCTTGCGGTCCGCCGCTTTCACCCGTAGGTCGTATGCGGTATTAGCGTAAGTTTCCCTACGTTATCCCCCACGATTGGGCAGATTCCCATGTATTCCTCACCCGTCCGCCACTCGCCACCCAGGGAGCAAGCTCCCCTGTGCTGCCGTTCGACTTGCATGTGTTAGGCCTGCCGCCAGCGTTCACTCTGAGCCAGGATCAAACTCTTCACTTAAGTATTGCGACTCGGCCCGGAGGCTTCGTCAATTGCTTGAGTGCAGTCGTCGTCCCGAGCTCCAGAACCACTCGCATGCATTTCTGCATTTTGAATTGATTTTGTTGCTCTTGTGACGAACGTCTGCAAGTGGATGGTTAGCCACCCGCCAGACGCCCGCACAAGTCACCTGCGCACACTGTCAAAGATCTTCGGAACCGGCCTCAGCGCCTTGTTCCGTCCTCGCCACCGAAGTGCCCGAGGGAGCCGCACATGATACATGCCTTTTCGGGAACGTCAACACCCCGTGAGGGATTTTTTTCGCTCTCCGGAGGGCGGGAGGAGCCGGATTCCGGCGCCACCTCCTCGGCAGGGCGCGCATTGTGCATGCCCCGCGAAGGTTTGGGAAGGGGGTCGGCAACTTGACTGCGGGCGGCCGGTCAGGGAATGTCGCCGGGACCCTTCCCGGAAGCCACGAAATGACCCGTTTTCACGCCGTCCGCGCCCTGTTTCCCCTGCTCCTGCTCACCCTGGCCGGCTGCGCGAGCGGCGGCAGCTGGGTCGAACTGGGCGGCCACCGCTACTCCGTCGAGGTCGCCGACAACGACGATGAGCGCGCCCGGGGCCTGATGTTCCGCGACCAGCTCGCGGCCGACCACGGGATGCTGTTCATCCACGAGACGGAGGAACCGCAGTCGTACTGGATGAAGAACACGCGGATCCCGCTCGACATCCTGTATTTCGACAACGCGCGCAAGCTGGTTTCGCAGCAGCGCGACGTGCCGCCGTGCACGCTCGGCGACGGTTGCCCGCCCTATTCGAGCAATGCGCCCGCGCGCTACGTGCTCGAACTGAACGCGGGGGAGGCCGCGCGCCTGGGCCTGGCAGACGGCGCCGTCATGGCGTTCGGCCCCGCGATCCCGACGCAACAACGCTGAACCCGGAGGCGCCGTGCGCACGCCGCTGCCGCGCGCCAAGGTTGCGCGCGGCAGCGCGTCGTAGCAGGCTTGCTGCATGCGGCAACGCACCGAACTTCCCGACTGGGGCGCGCTCGCCGAGCGCGACGACGACGGCCTGCCGCTGCTCGGCACCGCGCTGCTGATCGCGCGCGACGAATATCCCGGCCTCGACCCCGCGCATTACGACGAAATCGCGCAGGCGCATGCCGACGGACTGCGCGAGCAGGTGGAGGCGATCGAGCCCCTGCCGCTCAAGATGGCGGCGATCAACCACCACCTGTTCGAGGAACTCGGTTACCGCGGCAACCACGCCGAGTACTACGACCCGCGCAACAGCTACCTCAACGAAGTGTTCGAGCGCAGGCTCGGCAATCCGATCTCGCTCGCGGTCGTGCAGATGGAAGTCGCGCGGCGCCTGGGCCTGCCGCTGGACGGCGTGTCGTTCCCCGGGCATTTCCTCGTGCGCATGCCGGTGGACGACGGCGTGCTGGTGATGGACCCGTTCAACCGCGGGCGGCCGCTGGACGAGGACGAGTTGCGCGAGCGCGCGCGGCCGCATCTCGGGGGCGAACCGCCCGACGACGAAGCGCTGTACCAGATCCTGCATCCGGCTTCGCATCGCGCGATGCTGATGCGCATGCTGCGCAACCTGCACGGCACCTACACCGAAGCCGACGACTGGGAGCGCGCCGTGCGCTGCGCGGACCGCATCCTCCGGCTGTCGCCGGACAACGCCGAGGCCTTGCGCGACCGCGGCCTGGGCTACGCGAAGCTCGGTTACCAGCGCGGCGCGCGCGCGGACCTGGCGCGTTACCTCCACCTGTATCCGCGGGCCGCGGATTCGGGCTCGTTGCGCGAGCGCCTGGTGGACCTCGGCGTCGCCGCGGCGATGCCGCACTGACGCCCTAGAGCGGCATCATCTCGAAATCGTCCTTGGTGACGCCGCAATCCGGGCAGGTCCAGGTGTCCGGGACATCCTCCCAGCGCGTCCCCGGCGCGATCCCCTCTTCCGGCAACCCGGCGGCCTCGTCGTAGAGGAAGCCGCAGACGACGCACATCCAGGTGCGGTAGGCGACGGTGCTGGCGGGGGCTTCGGGCATCTGCGGGCGCGGGGCGCGGGAGAGCGGCGGGGCCCGACATTGTCCCACCACGGGCCGGGTGCCGAAAGCCGATAATGTGGATTCCCCCAGCACGCAGGCCGCAAGCGCATGCCAGCCGCCGCAGCACCGGGACGCGCGGCACGGCCGCGCGGCCTGTACCTGGTCACGCCGGACGACGCCGACACCGCGCGGCTGCTCGCGCGCGTGGCGCCCCTGCTGGCGCACGCGACGTGGCTGCAATACCGCAACAAGGCGGCGGATCCCGGCTTGCGCGCCACGCAGGCGGCGGCCCTGCAGGCCTTGTGCGCGGACGCCGGCGTGCCGCTGCTCGTCAACGACGATCCCGCGCTCGCCGCCGCGATCGGCGCCGCCGGCGTCCACCTGGGCGAAGGCGACGCGGCGATCGGGGCGGCGCGGGAACTGCTCGGCGGCGACGCCATCATCGGTGCGTCCTGCTACGACGACGACGCCCGCGCCCGGGCGTGCGCCGCGGCAGGCGCCAGCTATCTCGCGTTCGGCGCGCTGTTCCCCTCCGCGACCAAGCCGCATGCGCGTCGCGCGTCGCCGGCATTGCTGCGCGCCGCCACCCGCCACGGCCTGCCGCTGGTGGCGATCGGCGGGATTACGCCGGAGAATGCCGGCATCGCCATCGCCGCGGGCGCGGACCTCGTTGCCGTGGTCGGCGGCGTGTTCGACGCGCCCGATCCGGTCGGCGCGGCACGCGCGCTGCAGGCGCTCTTCTGAAGGAACCCGATGGACACCAGCCGTTCCCACGCATTGTTCTCCCGCGCCCGCGAGCGCATGCCGGGCGGCGTGAACTCGCCGGTGCGCGCGTTCCGCTCGGTCGGCGGCGAACCGTTCTTCGCGCAGCGCGCCGAAGGCCCGTTCCTGTTCGACGTCGACGGCAACCGCTACATCGACTACGTCGGTTCGTGGGGGCCGATGGTCGCCGGCCACAATCACCCGGCCGTGCTCGAGGCGGTGGTGGCAACGGCGCGCGACGGCCTCAGCTTCGGCGTGCCCAATCCGCTGGAAGTGACGATGGCCGAGACCGTCGCCCGCATCGTGCCGATGTGCGAAATGGTGCGCATGGTGAACTCGGGCACCGAGGCGACGCTCTCGGCGATCCGCCTGGCGCGCGGCGCCACCGGGCGGGCGCGCATCGTCAAGTTCGAAGGCTGCTACCACGGCCACGGCGACAGTTTCCTGGTCAAGGCGGGCAGCGGCGCGCTGACGTTCGGCGTGCCGACTTCGCCCGGCGTGCCCAAGGCATTGGCGGACCTCACGCTCACCCTGCCCTACAACGATTTCGACGCGGCGACCGCGCTGTTCGACGCGTGCGGCGACGACATCGCCGGGCTGATCGTCGAGCCGGTGGTCGGCAACGCCAACTGCCTGCCGCCGCGCGAAGGGTTCCTGCAGCACCTGCGCGCGCTCTGCACGCGGCACGGCGCGCTGCTGATCTTCGACGAGGTGATGACGGGCTTCCGCGTCGCGCTCGGCGGCGCGCAGGCGCGCTACGGCGTCGCCGCCGACCTCGTGACGTTCGGCAAGGTGATCGGCGGCGGCATGCCGGTCGGCGCGTACGGCGGCCGGCGCGCGCTGATGGAACAGGTGTCGCCGAGCGGCCCCGTGTACCAGGCCGGCACGCTGAGCGGCAATCCGGTGGCGATGGCCGCCGGGCTCGCGATGCTCGAACTGGTGCAGGCGCCGGGATTCCACGCAGCGCTCGAAGCGAAGACGAACGCGCTGTGCGACGGGCTCGAGGCGGCCGCGCGCGACGCGGGCGTGCCCTTCACCACCAACCGCGTCGGCGGCATGTTCGGGCTGTTCTTCAGCGCCACGCCCGTCGACACCTACGCGGGCGCGATGGCCTGCGACACGGCGGCCTTCAACCGATTCTTCCACGCGATGCTGGAGCGCGGCGTCTACCTGGCGCCGTCGGCGTTCGAGGCGGCGTTCATGTCGTCGGCGCACGGCGAGGCGGAGCTCGCGGCGACCGTCGAGGCGGCGCGCGAGGCATTCCGGATCGCGAAGGGAGCAGGCCATTGAGCGCGGACGCGAAAATGCGACTTGAAACCATCGCCGTGCATGCCGGCGCGGAAACCGACGCGGAGACGGGCGCGGTGGCGCCGCCGATCCACCTGTCGACGACCTTCCGGCACGGGCCTGCGGCCGAGCGCGTCGCGGGCTACGAGTACCAGCGCGAGGGCAATCCGACGCAGGATCGCCTCGAGACGGCGCTCGCCGCGCTCGAGGGCGGTGCCGCGGCACTGGCCTACGCCTCGGGCATGGCCGCGATCTCGGGCCTGCTCGAAACCCTGCCGGGCGGCGCGCGCATCCTGCTGCCCGACGACTGCTACAGCGGGCTCCGCTATCTCGCCACCGAGTTCCTGCCGCAGCGCGGCGTGCAGGCTGAATTCGTGGACATGGGCGATCTCGGCGCGGTGGAAGCGGCTTGCGCGCGACCGGTCGCACTGGTCTGGGCGGAAACGCCTTCCAATCCGCTGCTCAAGATCAGCGACATCGCCGCGCTGGCCCGCATCGCGCATGCGCACGGCGCGCTGCTGGCCTGCGACAACACCTTCGCCACGC
>CBIHRR010000141.1:0-4911 GCA_966212495.1 uncultured Gammaproteobacteria bacterium | reverse complement strand
GTACAGCAGGTCGAGGCGCTCGCGGTCCGCGACCACCGTGGCGAAGCGATGGATCACGTCCGGGTCCGCGATGTCCTGCTTCTGCGCCGTCACCGACATCAACAAATGCTTCTGCACCAGCCACTCGACCAGCGCCGTATCACCTTCCGACAATCCATGCGCCGCGCAGAACTCGCGCGCATCGACGGCACCGAGTTCCGAGTGGTCGCCGCCCCGCCCCTTGGCGATGTCGTGGAACAGCCCCGCGAGCAGCAGCAGCTCCGGCTTGCGCAGCCGCGGCCGCACCTCGTGCGCAATCGCAAAGCGCTCGTCGGGCGCCGCCGCGGCGAAGCCGGCGATGTTGCGCAGCACGGCCAGCGTGTGCTGGTCGACGGTGTATACATGGAACAGGTCGAACTGCATGCGCCCGGACACGCGCGCAAACGCCGGGATCCAGCGGCCGAGCACGCCGAGCCGGGCCATGCGCGCCAGCGTCTCCTCCGGCTGCGGACCGCGCAGCAGCGCCAGGAACGCGGCGCGCGAAGACGCGTCGGCCTCGCCGTACGCCGGCAGGCGCGGCAGCGATTCGGCCAGCGCGCGCGCACTGCGCGAATGCAGGCCACGCAGCGACGGATGCGCCGCCCACGCCGCGAACAGCGCGAACACCTCGTCCACGTCGCGCGGCCACGACGGCGACACCGCGTGCAGGTAGCCGCGCCGCGACTCGAACATCGCATCCAGCGGTTCCGGGGCGACCTCGCCCTCGATCTGTTCCTCGAAGCGCTGCAGCAGGCGCTCGTTGATCCGCAGGACCAGCGCGGCGCTGCGGTAGAAGCCCTGCATCATCTGCTCGACCGCGAGGCTGCCGGGCGCGTCGGCGAACCCGAGCCGCGACGCCAGCGCCTTCTGATGGTCGAAGCGCAACCGCTCCTCGCGCTTGCCGGCCACGAGGTGCAGGCCGAAGCGCAGCCGCGACAGCGCGCGGCGCTCGCGTTCGAGCGTCGCGAATTCGTCGGCACCCAGCTGCCCCAGCGCCAGCAGCGGCTCCAGCCCGCGCGCGCCGAGCACGCGCAGCGCCATCCAGCGCAGCGTCTGCACGTCGCGCAGGCCGCCGGGGCCTTCCTTCAGGTTGGGCTCGAGGTTGTCGCTGGTGTCGCCGAAGCGGGCGTGGCGCGCGCGCTGCTCCTCGCGCTTGGCGGCGAAATAGTCGCGCGGCGGCCAGGCCAGCGCCGGCTCGATCGCGGCCGCGAGCGCCGCGGCATCGGCATCGGAAGCGCACAGCGGGCGCGCCTCCAGCAGTGCCGTCATCACCGTGATGTCGGTGCGCGCGGCCTCGGTGCATTGCGCCAGCGAGCGCACTGCGTGGCCCGCCGGCAGCCCCGCGTCCCACAGCAGCGCGAACAGCTGCGACAGCGCCTCGTGCCAGCGCGCCTGCGCCGACGCATCCGCGAGCACCAGCACGTCGATGTCCGACTGCGGGAACAACTCGCCGCGCCCGTAGCCACCGACGGCGAACAGCGCCAGCGGCGCATCCGGGGGAAGGCATTGCGCCCAGGCCTCGCGCACCAGCGCGTCGACCGAGCGGGTGCGCGCCACGAGCAGCGCGTCCACGTCCTCGCCGCGATCGAAGCGCGCGGCGAGCGCGGCATCGGCAGCCGCGAGCGAGCTGCGCGCCGCGGCGCTCCAGTCCGCGGCGGCCGCCAGCGTGTTCACAGCTCGTTGTCGTCGCCGGGCAGGCGGGTCAGGATCTCGACGCCGTCGGCGGTGACCGCGACGGTGTGCTCCCACTGCGCGGAGAGCTTGCGGTCCTTGGTGACCACGGTCCAGCCGTCGGGCAGCACCTTCGCGTGGCGCGCGCCTTCGTTGATCATCGGCTCGATGGTGAAGGTCATGCCTTCGCGCAGGACCATGCCCTGCCCCGGCCGGCCGTAATGCAGGACCTGCGGATCGTCGTGGTAGATCTCGCCGATGCCGTGGCCGCAGTACTCGCGCACCACCGAGAAGCGCTGCGCCTCGGCGTATTCCTGGATCGCGTGGCCGACGTCGCCGAGCGTCGCGCCCGGCTTCACCGCGCGGATGCCGCGGAACATCGCCTCGCGCGTGGCCTCGACCAGGCGCCGCGCCATCACCGACGGCTCGCCGACGTAGTACATGCGGCTGGTGTCGCCGTGCCAGCCGTCCTTGATCACGGTGACGTCGATGTTGACGATGTCGCCGTCCTTCAGGACCTTGGCCTCGCTGGGGATGCCGTGGCAGATCACGTTGTTGACCGAGGTGCAGACGGTCGCCGGGAAGCCGCGGTAGCCGACGTTGGCCGGGATCGCGTGCTGGACCTGGATGATGTGGTCGTGGCAGATCCGGTCCAGCTCGGCCGTGCTCACGCCCGGCTTCACGTGCGGGGCCACCACCTGCAGCACCTCGGCGGCCAGGCGGCCGGCGACGCGCATCTTCTCGAGCTGGGCGGGGGTCTTGGGGGCGGGGGTCATCCGCGCATTATCGCCCATTCCGGGCCCCGGCCGGCCCGGGACGGGGCCCGCGGCTACCGGCCGGTTGCCCGTAACCGGCTGAACCGGCTACAATTCCGCGGCTGAGCCGGCCACCAGGCCTGCGAAGTCGCCCACGCCGGGCGCAGCGTCCACGGATTGCAGGCGAATACACACCCGTCCGCCACAGCCCATGCCGGGGTGCTTCCGCCAGGAAGTTCGGCCATGGAAGCGGACGGGGAGGCCCAACCCCGGAATCCACGGTTCGCCGCGAGGCGCGCCACCGCCCACCACATGCCGGGCGGCGGATTCCCCATCGAGAGAGCATCGCAATGCCCCAGATCACCATGCGCCAGATGCTGGAAGCCGGCGTCCACTTCGGCCACCAGACCCGCTACTGGAACCCCAAGATGTCGCCGTACATCTTCGGCGCCCGCGGCAAGATCCACATCATCAACCTCGAGAAGACCGTGCCGCTGTTCAGCGACGCGATGAACTTCATCTCGGGCATCGCGCAGAAGCGCGGCATGATCCTGTTCGTCGGCACCAAGCGCTCCGCGCGCGACGCCGTGAAGGAAGAGGCCGAGCGCTGCGGCATGCCGTACATGACCCAGCGCTGGCTGGGCGGCACGCTGACCAACTTCGCGACCGTCAAGAAGTCGGTGCAGCGCCTGAAGGAGCTGGAAGCCGGCGAGACCGACGGCACCTTCCAGAAGCTGGTCAAGCACGAAGTGCTCGGCCTGCGCCGCGAGCGCGAGAAGCTGCTGGCCTCGCTGGGCGGCATCAAGGAAATGAACCGCCTGCCCGACGCGCTGTTCGTGATCGACATCGGCCACGAGGACATCGCGATCAAGGAAGCCAAGAAGCTCGGCATCCCGGTCATCGCCGTCGTCGACACCAACTACGACCCGGCCCTGGTCGACTACCCGATCCCGGGCAACGACGACGCGATCCGCGCGGTGCAGCTGTACGCCCGCGCCGCCGCCGACGCCGTGCTCGAGGGCAAGGCCGCCGCGCCGCAGCCGGGCAACGTGCGCGAGGAAGACTTCGGCGCCGATGCCGACGGCAAGGCGACCCGCCGCGGCCCGCGCAAGGCCGCCGCGAAGCAGGACGACGCCGGCAAGCCCGAGGGCGAGGCCGAGGCCGCCGCTCCGGCCGCCGCCGCCGAGGAAGCACCGGCCGCCGAGTAAGGCGCCCGCTGCCCCATGGAGCCGACCCGCGGTCGGCTCCCGGCTTCCGGGCCGAGACGTGAGCCGCCCGTGGGTCGGCTCTGCATCCAATCGAAAATTTCGAGGTAATCCCCCGTGGCAGAAATCACCGCTTCCCTGGTCAAGGAACTGCGCGAGCGCACCGGCGCCGGCATGATGGAGTGCAAGAAGGCGCTCACCGAGAACAACGGCGACATCGATGCGTCCGCCGAGGCGCTGCGCAAGTCGGGCCTGGCCAAGGCCGACAAGAAGGCGTCGCGCGTCGCCGCCGAAGGCCGCATCGCTTCCGCGCAGGACGGCGGCAAGGCCGTGCTGGTCGAGGTCAATTCCGAGACCGACTTCGTGGCGAAGGACGCGAACTTCCTCGCCTTCTGCGAGGCCGTCGCCAAGGTCGCGCTGGCCAGCGGCGCGCAGGACGCCGAGGCGCTCAAGGCCGCGAAGCTCGCCGGCGGCGAGACGGTCGAGGAAGGCCGTTCCGCGCTGATCGCCAAGGTCGGCGAGAACGTGCAGGTCCGCCGCCTCGCGCGCATGGAAGGCGACAACGTCGCCGCGTACGTGCACGGCGGCAAGATCGGCGTGCTGGTCACGATGAAGGGCGGCGACGCCGAGCTCGCGCGCGGCATCGCGATGCACGTGGCCGCGATGAATCCCCCGTACAACAAGGCGGCCGACGTGCCGGCCGAGTTCGTGGCGAAGGAGAAGGAGATCGAGCTGGCGAAGATGTCCGACAAGGACAAGCAGAAGCCGGCCGAGATCCTCGAGAAGATCATCGGCGGCAAGATCGCCAAGATCGTCAACGAGGTCAGCCTGTACGGCCAGCCCTACGTGCTCGACACCAACCAGACGGTCGAGGCCGCGCTGAAGGCCGCCGGCGCCGAGGTCGTGTCGTTCGTGCGCCTGGCCGTCGGCGAGGGCATCGAGAAGCAGGTCGACGATTTCGCGGCCGAAGTGATGAAGCAGGCCGGCCTCGCGTAACGCGCGCCGCTGCCAGCTTCACCGAAGGGCCCCGCTTCGGCGGGGCCTTTTTGTTTGCGCGGGCGGGACGCGGGAGGGAGCGGGCTGCAGGCCTCCTCCGGCGAATGTCCCCCGGTCTCCGCCTGCGGCGGAGCCCTCCTCCTTGATTTCGCCTGCGGAGGCCTGCACCCCGCTCCCCACCCGTTCCGGGCGCTCGAAAGGCGGCCGCCACACAAGTGGGAGCGGCGGGGGGGGGGGGGGGGGGGGGGGGCAAAAAAAGGGGGGGC
>CBIHRR010000140.1:0-5114 GCA_966212495.1 uncultured Gammaproteobacteria bacterium | reverse complement strand
GGCCCGCATGCGACAATGCGCGCCATGCATCCGGTCGTCCGCTGGTTCCACCAACTCGGTTCGCCCCCCTATTTCGACCGCTTCGCGGCGCGCTGGTCGCCGTGGGCTTATGCGATCGGCCTGGCCTGCATGGCCTGGGGCATCTACGGCGCACTGTTCGCCGTGCCCGCCGACTACCAGCAGGGCGACAGCTTCCGGATCCTCTACGTGCACGTGCCGAGCGCGTGGATGAGCATGGCGGTGTTCGCGTTGATGGCGTTCTACGCGGCGATCGCGCTCATCTGGCGGATCAAGCTGTGCGAGGTGCTGGCGATGGCCTGCGCGCCCGCCGGCGCGCTGTTCACCGCGATCACGCTGGCCACCGGCTCGATCTGGGGCAAGCCGATGTGGGGCACCTGGTGGGATTGGGACCCGCGCCTGACAACCGAATTGCTCCTTCTCTTCCTCTACCTCGGCGTGATCGGCCTCTACAACGCCATCGACGACCGCCGCGCCGCCGCGCGCGCCGCCGGCCTTCTCGCGATCGTGGGCGTGGCGCTGCTGCCGGTGATCCACTGGTCCGTGACCTGGTGGAATTCGCTGCACCAGGGCCAGACGATCTCGCTGTTCGGCAAGTCGAAGATGGACCCGAGCATGCTCTGGCCGCTGTGGTGGATGATCGCCGGGACCCACGCCTGGTTCGTCGGTTCGTTGCTGGCGCGCGCGCGCGCCGACAACCTGCGCCGCGAGGCGGGCAAGGACTGGGTGGCGCGCATGGCCGGCGCGCGCGAGCCGGAGCCGGCGCCGTGAGCTACCTGTCCTATGTCGTCGCCGCCTACGCGGTATTCGTGGCCTTGCTGGCCTGGGACTACATCGCGCCGCGCCTGCAGGTCGCGCGCCAGTTGCGCGCCGCCCGCCTGCTCGCCGCACGCCGCAGCGCACCGGCGGACCGGCATGCGCCACTGACACGGGAATGATCCGGATGCATCCGCTCCGCAAGCGTCGCCTGCTGCTGGTCCTGGCCCTCGTGGCCGCGGCTCTCGTCGCGACCGCGCTCGTCGCGCTCGCCCTGCAGCGCAACGTCGCCTACCTCTACACGCCGTCGGAAGTGCTGCGGGGCGAAGCGGGCGGACACGCGCGCTTCCGCCTTGGCGGCATGGTCGCCGCCGGTTCGTTCAAGCGCGCCAGCGGTTCGATGGAGGCGCACTTCGACGTCGACGACGGCGACGCGCGCCTGCCGGTCGTCTACACCGGCATCCTCCCCGACCTGTTCCGCGAGAAGCAGGCGGTGGTCGCCACCGGCCACATGGAGGGCAAGGTGTTCGTGGCCGAGCAGGTGCTCGCCAAGCACGACGAGACCTACATGCCGAAGGAAGTCGCCGACAAGATGGGCGCCGCGCACCGCAAGCACGACGTTCCGCCCGCGGCGGACCTGCCGGCCGCGGCGGAAGGGCCGTAAGCGTGCTGCCCGAGCTCGGCCAGCTGGCCCTGGTGCTGGCGCTGCTGGTCGCGGCGCTGCAGGCGCTGCTGCCGCTGGCCGGCGCGCATCGCGGCCTCGCGTCGTGGATGGCGGTGGCGCGGCCGGCCGCGTACGCGCAGCTGCTGCTGGTCGCCGCGGCGTTCGCGATCCTCACCCACGCGTTCGTGACCCAGGATTTCTCGCTGCGCTACGTCGCGCAGAATTCGAACTCGCTGCTGCCCTGGTTCTACCGCTACACCGCGGTCTGGGGCGCGCACGAAGGCTCGCTGCTGCTGTGGGCGCTGATCCTGGCGCTGTGGACCGGCGCTGTCGCGCGCTTCTCGCGGCGCCTGCCCGACGAGGTCGTCGCGCGCGTGCTCGGGGTGATGGGCCTGGTCGCGACCGGTTTCCTCGCGTTCCTGATCTTCACCAGCGACCCGTTCGAACGCCTGCTGCCGGCCGCCGCCGAAGGCCGCGACCTCAACCCGCTGCTGCAGGACCCGGGGATGATCGTGCATCCGCCGATGCTGTACCTGGGCTACGTCGGCTTCAGCGTCCCGTTCGCCTTCGCGATCGCGGCGCTGCTCGGCGGCAAGCTGGATGCGCGCTGGCTGCGCTGGACGCGACCGTGGACCAACGTCGCCTGGGCGCTGCTGACCTGCGGCATCGCGCTCGGCTCGTGGTGGGCGTACTACGAACTGGGCTGGGGCGGCTGGTGGTTCTGGGATCCGGTCGAGAACGCGAGCTTCATGCCGTGGCTCGCCGGCACCGCGCTGCTGCATTCGCAGGCCGTGACCGAGAAGCGCGGCAGCTTCGGGGGCTGGACGCTGCTGCTGGCCATCGCCGCGTTCTCGCTGTCGCTGCTCGGCACCTTCCTCGTGCGCTCGGGCGTGCTGACCAGCGTGCATGCCTTCGCGGCGGATCCGACGCGCGGCCTGTTCGTGCTGGTCTTCCTCGCGATCGTGATCGGCGGGTCGCTGGTGCTGTACGCGCTGCGCGCGCCGGGCACCGACGGCGGGGCGGAAGGAAGCGAGGGCGACCCGCGCCGCGTCTTTGCGCCGGCATCGCGCGAAACGCTGCTGCTCGTCAACAACCTGCTACTGGCCTGCGCCTGCGCGATGGTGCTGCTCGGCACGCTGTACCCGCTGCTCGCCGACGCGCTGGAACTGGGGAAGATCTCGGTGGGGCCGCCCTACTTCGCCTTCCTGTTCACGCTGCTGATGGCACCCCTGGTGTTGCTGCTGCCGTTCGGGCCGCTGACGCGCTGGCAGCGCGAGCAGCCGTCGCGCCCGTTCGCGCTGCTGGTGCCGTGGCTGGGCCTCGCGCTGGGTGCCGGCATCGCTGCGTTCTTCCTCGCGCCGCAGGGCCAGTGGAAGGTCGCCGCGGGCGTCGCAGGCGCGCTGTGGGTCGGATTCGGCACGCTGCGCTTCGCGTGGCAGCGGCTGCGCGCGCCCGGCGGGCGCATGACCCCTGAAATGCTCGGCATGACCTTTGCCCACTTGGGCGTGGCGGTGTTCCTCGTCGGCGCGCTGCTGGTCGAAGGCCTGAGCCGCCAGCACGAACTCGCGCTCGCGCCGGGCCAGCAGGTCGAACTCGGCGGCTACGCCTTCCGTTTCGACGGCGTCGAACGCCACCCGGGACCGAACTACATCGCCGACACCGGCACCGTCACCGTGTTCCGCGGCGGCCGCGAGCTCGAAACCCTGCACCCCGAGAAGCGCAGTTACGCCAGCGGCGGTCAGGTCATGACCGAGGCCGCGATCGACGCCGGTGTCGTGCGCGACCTGTACGTCGCGCTCGGCGAGCCGCTCGGCAACGGCAGCTGGGCGGTGCGCGTGCACGTCAAGCCCTTCGTGCGCTGGATCTGGTTCGGCGCGGTGCTGATGGCGATCGGCGGCCTCGTCACCGCCACCGACCGCCGCTTCCGCCGCCGCGACGAGGCCGCGCGATGAACGCGTCGCGCCGACTCGGGCGCTGGCTGCCGCTCGTCGCCTTCGGTGCGCTGGCGGTGCTGCTTGGCGCCGGCGTGTGGCTGAGCCGCAAGTCCGACCGCGACGTGCTGCCCTCGCCGCTCATCGGCAAGCCTGCACCCGCGTTCTCGCTGCCCGTGCTGCACGAGCCGGGCCGCGTGCTCACGCTCGACGCGCTCAAGGGGCAGCCGTTCGTACTCAACGTGTGGGGGAGCTGGTGCGTGTCCTGCCGCGTCGAGCATCCGGTGCTGACCCGTTTCGCCGAGACCCGGCGCGTGCGCGTCGTCGGCTACGACTGGAAGGACGAGCCCGCCGACGCGCTGGCGTGGCTGCAGCAGTTCGGCAACCCGTTCTGGGTGGTGGTGTCGGATTACGAAGGCCGCTACGCGATCGACTGGGGGATCTACGGCGCACCCGAAACCTACCTGGTCGACGCGGCGGGCATCATCCGCTGGAAGCACGTCGGCCCGCTCGACGACGCGACCGTGAACGACGAGCTGCTGCCGGCGCTGGCGCGCGTCGAGGCGGAGGGGCGGCGATGACCGGCCGCCTCGCCCGCGTCGTCCACCGCGCGCACCGGCTGGCCTCCGGCGGCATGCGCGCGTGGACGCTCGCGCTGCTGCTCGTCGCGGCAACGCCGCTGCTGGCGTTCGCGCCGCCGGCATCCGCGCAGGCTTCCGATCCATCGCCGCTGCGCTTCCGCGACGCCGCCGAGGAAGCGCGTTTCCGCGCGCTCGTGTCGCAGCTGCGCTGCGTGATGTGCCAGAACCAGTCGCTGGCCGATTCGAACGCGCAGATCGCGCACGACCTGCGCCGCGAGGTGCTCGACCTGATGCGCGAAGGCCGCGACGACGCCGCCATCAAGCGCTTCCTCGTGGCGCGCTACGGCGAATTCGTGCTCTACCGGCCGCGGGTGGAATCGAAGACCTGGCTGCTGTGGTTCGGGCCCGCGTTGTTGCTGCTCGCGGGCGGTGTCGTGGTGGCGCGCATCGTGCGCCACCACGCGGGAGACGGCAGCGTCGAAGCCGACGACGGGCAGGAATGGTGATGGCAGGCGAATCCATGGTGTTCGCGGCGATCGCCGCGGCGGCGACGCTGGCGGTGCTCGGTTTCGTGCTGCGGCCGCTGTGGCGCGTCCCGGCCACGCGCGTGCCGGCGGCGGGGCTCGTCGGCGGCCTCGCGCTCGCCGTCTTCCTGCTTTACCGGCTGGTCGGCACGCCGGCCGCGCTGGATCCCGCCGTGCGCGCCGCGCCGGCCACGCTGGATGCGGCCATCGCCCAACTCGAAGCACGGCTGCGCGCCGATCCCTCGCAGCTCGAAGGCTGGCGCCTGCTCGGCCAGGCAGAGGCCGGCGCAAAGAACGCCGCGAAGGCCGCCGACGCGTTCGCGCATGCCGCGCAGCTCGCCCCCGACAACCCCGACGTCCTGGTCGAGGCCGCTGAATCCCGCGCGCTGGCCGCGCCCGGACACCGCATCGACGCGCAGGGCGTCGCCTGGCTCGACCATGCCCTGCAGGTGCAACCGACGCACCAGCGCGCGCGCTGGTTCAGCGGCATCGCGAAGCGGCAGGCGGGCGATGCGGCCGGCGCGGCGGCCACGTGGGAACCGCTGCTGGCGGAAGTGGACCCGAGCGCCGCGGCCGCGCTGCGCGGCCAGGTCGACGCGGCGCGCGCCGACGCCGGGCTGCCGCCGCTGCCCGCGATCGC
>CBIHRR010000139.1:0-5153 GCA_966212495.1 uncultured Gammaproteobacteria bacterium | reverse complement strand
GGGCGAGGAAGTACGGCGTGATCAGGTACAGGCACGCGCGCCCGAGGCGCCGGCCGCCATGACGCGCGAGCGAAACGATCAGCCAGATCGCGAACCGGCCGCCGCCTTCGGGCCGCTGCTTCCAGCGCGCGCTCATGCGCCGGCGAACTCGCCGCTGGCCAGCACCGCGCCGTCGGCCTCGCGCAGCACGCGGAAGCGCCAGCGCGGCCCGGCCGCGCCTTCCAGCGCGTCCAGCTCGATGACCGTAGGCTCGCCGGGCAGCAGCGGCCGCATGAACTTCACCTGCGGCAGGCGCAGCGCCGGCAGCGGGCCATGCGCCGACTCGATGGCCGTCTGCACGTGCGCGAGCAGCACCACGCCGGGCACCACCGGCCGTCCCGGGAAATGCCCGGGCAGCGACGGGTGCGACGCGGGCACCGTGAACCGTGTCGCGCTCACCGCAGCGCCTCGCGCCAGAACGACGGTCCGAGCCGCGCCATGCGCCGCAGGAACACGAACAGCCCCGGCGCGTGCATCGGGAACCGCAGCCGCCGGTAGCCGTATTCGGCGAGCATGAAGCCGCCGATCACCGCGTAGTCGCCGATGTTGGCGAACCACGACCAGTCCGCTTCCGAGATGGCGAAGGCAGGCGTGACGCCGAGTTGCGCAAGCACGCCGCCCGGGAACGCGAACAGCGCCAGCGTCGCGTCGACGACCGCGAGCCCGGACAGCAGCAACGCCCAGGCCAGGGTGACGCGACGCGTGTAGGCGCGCACGGCATCGGGCAGCGCGGCCCAGGCGACGCCGTCCAGCGCGGCAGCGATGCGCCCGACGAGCGGGACGCGTCCGGCGCGCAGGGTGGACGCGAATGCCCAGCCGACCGCGGCGACGAAGGCGGGCGGCGCCAGCAGCAGCGGCAACAGCGCATGCGGCCCGCGCGCCAGCCAGGCCGCGGCGAACGCGGCCGCGGCAAGCCCGGCCCAGGCCACCGGGCGCAAGCGCAGCAGCGGCGCGGCCAGCGCGACTAGCATCAGGTCGAGCGCCGCGAGCGCGGCCAGGCGGCTGTCGCCCGTCAACGTCGCGGCGTGGGCCAGCAACGGATACGCCAGCGCTGCCACGCACCGCAGCGCGAGCGCGGCGCCCGGCACGGCGCCGGGCTCAGGCGGCCTTGTGCTGCTCGACATGCGCGGCGAGCGCGCGCAGCGACGCGAAGATGCGGCGGTTGTCGGCGCTGTCCGAACGCAGCTGGAAGCCGTAGCGCTTGCCGATGGCGAGCGAGAGCTCGAGCGCGTCGATGGAATCCAGGCCCAGCCCTGCGTTGAACAGCGGCGCTTCCGGATCGATGTCGCCGGCGGCGACGCCTTCCAGGTTCAGGCTTTCGACCAGCAGCTGCGCCAGGGCGCGCTCGGCGTCGGTTTGCGGGGACATCGTGGCTTCCATGGGCGAGGCGTCGAGGAGCAAGGCGACAAGGTTACCAGCGCAACGTCCCGTGGAACGTGTGCGTGCGGACGGTCCGGCGACGGCCGGGCCGGTATCATTGCGGCCCCTTCGCCCCCGGGCCACGCCAGCCGATGCCAGCCGTCCTGCCCGCCGCCGCGGCCGCCGCCTCCCTGGCGGTGGACTACCTGCACGGCGCGGCGCCGGCGGCCTTGCTGGCGGGCGACGACGCGCTCGCCGTCTTCGGCTTCGGCGACGACGCCCCGGCCAGCCTCGACGATCCGCGCTACCTGCACGTCCCGCTGCAGCCCTTCGGCGCGGCACCGTGCGAGGTCTGGCGCGCCGCGGGCCCGGTGCGGCACGGCCGGGACGGCGCGATCGCCTGGTCCACCGACGGGACGCTGTCCTTCGGCGCCATCGAAGTCGACGAACGCGTCCATGCCTGCGACGCGGACCCCACGGGCATCGTCGGCGCCGCGGCGCACGCCTATGCGCGGATGCTCGAATTCGTCGGCGCGAGCGGCACGCCGCACCTGTTGCGCGTCTGGAACTACCTCGACGCGATCACCGCCGGCCGCGGCGACACCGAGCGATACCGGCAGTTCTGCGTCGGCCGCGCGCGCGGCCTCGGCGCCTTCGACGCGTTCCGCCTGCCCGCCGCTACCGCGATCGGCCGCTGCGACGCGGCGCGCGTGCTGCAGGTGTACTGGCTGTCGGCGGCGACGCCCGGCACGCCGGTGGAAAATCCGCGCCAGGTGAGCGCATGGCACTACCCGCGCGAATACGGCCCGCAGCCGCCGGCCTTCGCCCGCGCGATGCTGCCGCCGACCGATTCGCACATGCCGCTGCTGCTGTCGGGCACCGCGAGCGTCGTCGGCCACGCGACCATGCACGCCGGCGCGTTGCTGGCGCAGCTGGGCGAGACCTTCGCCAACTTCGATGCGCTGCTCGGCGCCGCGCGCGCGACCCAGCCGGCGCTGCCGCCGGAATTCGGCCCCGGCACGCGGCTCAAGGTCTACGTGCGCGACCGCGACGACATGCCGGCGATCGCCGCCGCGCTGCAGGAGCGCTTCGGCGGCCGCGTCCCCCTGTTCCTGCTGCACGCGGCGATCTGCCGCCGCGACCTGGCCGTCGAGATCGACGGCGTCCACGCCGCGTAGTGCCGCCGGCCCCGGCCGGCCCGGGGAGTAGAATGGCCGCATGAGCCAGCACCTCCCCTTCCGCCCGCGCCGCATGCGCCGCGACGCGTTCTCGCGGCGGCTGATGCGCGAATCCGTGCTCACCGCCGACGACCTGATCTACCCGGTGTTCGTGCACGAACCCGCCGGTCGGGCCGCGGTGCCGTCGATGCCGGGCGTCGAGCGCGTGTCGATCGATGAGTTGCTGAAGGTTGCCGAGCAGGCGAGCGAACTGCGCATTCCCGCGCTCGCGCTGTTCCCGGTCACCGCGCCGGACGCGAAGTCGCTCGACGCCGCGGCCGCCTGGGCCGACGACGGCCTGTGCCAGCGCGCGGTGCGCGCGCTCAAGCAGCGTTTCCCGGAACTGGGCGTGATCACCGACGTCGCGCTCGATCCCTACACCTCGCACGGCCAGGACGGCCTGGTCGACGACGGCGGCTACGTCGTCAACGACGAAACCGTCGAGGTGCTGGTGAAGCAGGCCCTGTCGCATGCGCGCGCCGGCGCCGACGTGGTCGCGCCGAGCGACATGATGGACGGGCGCATCGGCGCGATCCGCAACGCGCTCGAGCACGAGGGCTTCATCCACACGCGCATCCTCGCCTACAGCGCGAAGTATGCGTCGAGCTTCTACGGGCCGTTCCGCGATGCGGTCGGATCCGCCGCCGCGCTCGGCAAGGCCGACAAGCGCACCTACCAGATGGACCCGGCCAATTCCGACGAAGCGCTGCGCGAAGTCGCGCTCGACCTCGAGGAAGGCGCGGACATGGTGATGGTCAAGCCGGGCATGCCCTACCTCGACATCGTGCGCCGGGTGAAGGACGAATTCGGCGTGCCGACCTACGCCTACCAGGTGAGCGGCGAGTACGCGATGCTGAAGGCGGCCTTCGCCAACGGCTGGCTCGACGAGCGCGCCTGCACGCTGGAAGCGCTGGGCGCGTTCAAGCGCGCGGGCGCCGACGGCATCCTCACCTACTTCGCGCTCGACGCCGCGCGCTGGCTGCGCGAGGCGTAAGCGGCACGCAGCCGGCCACGGGTCGGCGCTACGGGAGAAGCGGGATGGGCAAGCGGTACGCGGTCTTCGGGCATCCGGTGTCGCACTCGCTGTCGCCGCGCATCCACGCCGCGTTCGCGCAGCAGGCGGGCGTCGAACTCGAGTACGTCGCGATCGACGCGCCCGACTTCGCCGCGGCGCTCGTCGCGTTCGACGGCGACGGCGCCAACGTCACGCTGCCGCACAAGGCGACCGCGGCCGCCGCCTGCGCGACCCTCGGCGAAGCGGCGCGCCGCTGCGGCGTGGTCAACACGCTCACGCGGGGCGAAGGCGGCTGGCACGGCGACAACACCGACGGCATCGGTCTCGTGCGCGACCTCACCGGGCGCCGCCGCCTCGACCTGCGCGGGCGCCGCACCCTGCTGCTCGGCGCCGGCGGCGGCGCGCGCGGCGTCGCGCCGGCCTTGCTGGATGCGGGCGTCGCCGACCTGTTCATCGCCAACCGCACGCCGGCGCGGGCCGATGCCCTCGCCGACATGCTCGGCGCGCCGGGCCGCGTGCATCCGCGCTATTTCGAGGACCTGGCCGCGCTCGGCGAGTTCGACCTGGTCGTGAACGCGACTTCCGCGACGCGCGGCAGCGCCGCGTTCCCGCACTTGCCCATGTCGCTGGCCGGGCCCCGCACCACCGCCGTCGACCTGAGCTACGGCGAGGCGGCGGTCGGTTTCCTGGCCTGGGCGCGGGCCGCCGGGGTGCGCGACGCCATCGACGGGCTCGGCATGCTCGTCGAGCAGGCGGCGGAAAGCTTCCGGATCTGGCACGGCGCCACCCCGGACACCGATCCGGCCTACGAGGCGCTGCGCGCGCGCGACGCGGTGCTCGTTTCGGCGGACTGACGAAGCCCGCCCTGGCGTAGCTGAACGTCGCGACCGCCGGTCACGGCGCCGACCGGCGCCAACTGGCATCATGCCGGGGTGCGGCCTGCGCGTTGCGGCCGCCCCACGGAGTCCCGATGTCCTCGCTTTTCCCGGTCGCTTCCTTCACCGATTTCCTGGCCGGCGGCCTGCTGCAGCCCGGCTGGATCGAACTCGGCCTGTACCTGCTCGTCGCCACCCAGCTCACGATCTTCGCCGTGACGCTGTACCTGCACCGCAGCCAGGCGCATCGCGGCGTCGACTTCCATCCGGTCGTCTCGCACGTGTTCCGCTTCTGGTCGTGGCTGACGACCTCGATGATCACGCGCGAATGGGTCGCGATCCACCGCAAGCACCATGCCCACTGCGAGACCGCGGACGACCCGCACAGCCCGGTGGTCAAGGGCATCGGCAAGGTGTTCTGGCGCGGCGTCGAGCTGTATCGCGAGGCGCGGGCCGACCGCGCGTCCATCGAGAAGTACGGCAAGGGCTGCCCGGACGACTGGATCGAGCGGCATCTCTACACGCCGCACGCGACGATGGGCCCGACGTTCCTGCTGTTCCTGAGCTTCGCGCTGTTCGGCTTCGCCGGCGTGGCGGTGTGGGCGATCCAGATGCTGTGGATCCCGTTCTGGGCCGCGGGCGTCGTCA
>CBIHRR010000138.1:0-5164 GCA_966212495.1 uncultured Gammaproteobacteria bacterium | reverse complement strand
CGCCGGCCGCCTGCGGCCAGCCGACGACCGCGACGATGCCGTGGATGCCGCGCGCCACTTCCCGCAGCGCGGCTTCGCATTCGGCGAGGAACGCCGGGCGCAGCAGCAGGTCCTCCGGCGGATAGCCGCACAGCGCCAGTTCCGGGAACAGCACCAGGCCTGCGCCAAACGTGTCGCGTGCCTCCGCGGCGAGCGCGGCGATGCGGGCGGCATTGCCGGCGATGTCGCCGACCGGGAAATCGAACTGCGCCAGCGCGATGCGCAGGCTCAAGGGTCGGCTTTCGTCCATGGCGGAAGTCTAAGCGCTAACCCCACCGGTGACAGCCGCGCTGGTAGCATCCCGCGCATGGAAGGCGCGCCGAACATCGTCCTCGTGGGACCCATGGGGGCCGGCAAGAGCGCCGTGGGCGCGCTGCTCGCGCGGCGCCTCGGGCTGCCGTTCGCGGACCTGGACGCCCTGATCGAAGCCGAGGCCGGCGCGCGCATCGCCGAGCTGTTCCGCGACGCGGGCGAAGCCGCGTTCCGCGCCCGCGAAAGCGCCCTGCTCGCCCGCTGCCTCGCCGCCGACGGCCAGGTCGTCGCCACCGGCGGCGGCGCGGTCCTGGCCGCGGCCAACCGTCGCCGGCTGCGCGAGCGCGGACTGGTCGCCTGGCTGCAGGCCGATCCCGTCGCGCAGCTGCAGCGCCTGGAAGGCTGCCGCGACCGTCCGCTGCTCGAAGGCGCGGACCGGCGGGCGCGGCTGGACGCGCTCGCCGCCGACCGCGACCCGCTGTACCGCGAAGTCGCCGACCTCGCCATCGACACGCACGGCCTCGACCCGGACGCCGTCGCCGAAGCCCTGGCGGCGCGCACCGCCGGCCGCTGGCACGTTCCCGCGCGGGCATCCATGGCATGAGCGCCACCGGTCGCATCGAAGTCGGCGGCGAGCGCCCCTACCCGATCCACGTCGGCCCCGGCCTGCTCGACGACGGTGCCGCGCTCGCCGCGCACGTGCGCGGCCGGCATGTGCTGCTGGTGAGCGACGGCAACGTCGCGCCCCTGTACGCCGCGCGCGTGGTGGCGGCGCTGTCGGCGCATGCGCGCGCGCAGGTGCTCGTGAGCTGCGTCGCGCCGGGCGAATCCGCCAAGTCGCTGCGCGGCTTCTCCGAGCTCCTGCGCGAACTCGCCGATTTCGGCGCCACCCGCGACGCTTGCGTGTTCGCGCTCGGCGGCGGGGTGGTCGGCGACCTCGCCGGTTTCGCCGCGGCCTGCTGGATGCGCGGCATCGACGTGGTGCAGCTGCCGACGACGCTGCTGGCGATGGTGGACTCCTCGGTCGGCGGCAAGACCGCGGTCGACCTGCCGCAGGGCAAGAACCTCGTCGGCGCCTTCCATCCGCCGCGCGCGGTATTCGCCGACACGGCGACGCTGCGCACGCTGCCCGACCGCGAATTGCGGGCCGGCCTCGCCGAAACCGCGAAGTACGGGGCGATCGTCGACGCGCCCTTCCTCGCCTGGCTGGACGCGAACTCGGCGGCGTTGCTCGCGCGCGACGACGCGGCGCTCGCCGGGGCCATCGAGCGCAGCTGCGCGCACAAGGCCGCTATCGTCGCGCGCGACCCGTTCGAGCACGGCGAGCGCGCGCTGCTCAACTTCGGCCACACCTTCGCGCACGCGATCGAGGCCGAACAAGGCTACGCGGGCGACGCAGGCGGCCTGAACCACGGCGAGGCCGTCGCGGTCGGCATGGTGCTCGCCGCGCGGCTGTCGGCCTCGCTCGGGCTGTCGGCTGCCGCGGACGCCGACGCGCTCGCGGGCACGCTGCAGCGGCTCGGGCTCGCCACGGCCCTGCCGCCCGGCCTGGATCCCGCAGCGCTGCTCGCGCGCATGCGCCTCGACAAGAAGGCCGCGGCCGACGGCCTGCGTTTCGTGCTCTGGGAGGGTCCCGGCCGCGCCCGGGTGGTCGCGGGCGTCCCGGAAGACGCGGTGCTGCAAGCCCTACAATAGGCGGCCATGCGCCTCCTGCTCCAACAACGCCCCGACGGTCGCGAAGCCCCGCGCTACGTCCAGCTCATGCTCGAGCGCGACTTGCTCGGCGGCTGGACGCTCGTGCGCGAATCCGGCCAGGCTGGCGGCCGCAGCAGCGTCCGCCGCGAGCAGTACCTCGACCAGGCGCAGGCGCTGGCCGCGTTCGAGCACGCGCGCGACCTGCAACTGAAGAAAGGCTTCCAGCTCATGTTCGCGCAAGGCGCGGACGCCCCGAAATAGACGGAGACTGCAGTGCCCCCCGAGAACGACCGCTTCCTGCGCGCGCTCCGCCGCGAGCCCGTCGATCGCACGCCGGTCTGGCTGATGCGCCAGGCCGGACGCTACCTGCCGGAGTACCGCGCGACGCGCGCGAAGGCCGGCAGCTTCCTGGCGATGGCCAAGAATCCCGAGCTGGCGTGCGAAGTCACGCTGCAGCCGCTGCGCCGCTTCGACCTCGACGCCGCGATCCTGTTCTCCGACATCCTGACCGTGCCCGACGCGATGGGCCTGGGGCTGCATTTCGTCGAGGGCGAAGGCCCGAAGTTCGAGCGCCCGGTCCGCGACGCCGCCGCGATCGCGAAGCTCGGCGTGCCCGACATGGAAACCGAACTGCGCTACGTGATGGATGCGGTGCGCACCATCCGCCGCGAGCTGCAGGACCGCGTGCCGCTGATCGGCTTCTCCGGCAGTCCGTGGACGCTCGCCTGCTACATGGTCGAAGGCGGCGGCAGCGACAACTACGCGCGCATCAAGGCGCTGGCGCTCAACGACCCGAAGGCGCTGCACGCGCTGCTCTCGGTCAACACCGACGCGGTCATCGCCTACCTCGCCGCGCAGCGCGCGGCCGGCGCGCAGGCCCTGCAGGTGTTCGACACCTGGGGCGGCGTGCTGTCGCCGGCGATGTACCGCGAGTTCTCGCTGCCCTACCTGGCGCGCATCGCGCGCGAGCTGGCGCGCGGCGAAGGCGCGGAGCGCACGCCGCTGATCCTGTTCGGCAAGGGCAACGCGCCCTACCTCGAGGACCTCGCGGCCAGCGGCTGCGAAGGCGTGGGCGTGGACTGGACGGTGACGCTCGAGGACGCCGCGCGCCGCACCGGCGGCAAGGTCGCGCTGCAGGGCAACCTCGATCCGGCGACGCTGTACGGCTCGCCCGAGGCGATCCGCGCGCAGGTGGGCCTCGCGCTGGACAGCTACGCCGCGGGCAACGGCGGCTCGCGCGAGGGGCACGTGTTCAACCTGGGGCACGGCATGTCGCCGGACATGTCGCCGGAGCACGTCGGCGTGCTCGTCGAGGCCGTCCACGCGCTGTCCGCCCGCCACGCCTGAGCCTGCGACCTGCTAGCCTCCCCGGCAACCACTGGGGAGAGCCGGCCATGCGCACCGCCCTGACGTCCTGCATCCTCGCGTTCTGCCTGTGGGCCGCGAGCGCCACCGCGGCCATCGCGGCACCGGCCGCAAGGCCGCACCCGGCCGCCCCCGCAGCGCCCGCCACGTATTTCGACAACACCGGCCGCGACGACGTGCTCGCAGGCGGCGTCCGCATGATCCCGATCCACACGCCGTCGGGCGACTTCCACGTGTGGACCAAGCGCGTCGGCAACAACCCGAAGCTCAAGGTGCTGCTGCTGCACGGCGGCCCCGGCGCGACGCACGAATACTTCGAGGCCTTCGACAGCTGGTTCCCCGGCGCGGGCATCGAGTACTACTACTACGACCAGCTCGGCTCCGCGTACAGCGACCAGCCGAAGGGCATGGCGCCGCTGCTGTCGATCGACCGCTACGTCGACGAAGTCGAGCAGGTGCGGCAGGCCCTGCACCTGGACAAGGACGACTTCTGCCTGCTCGGCCATTCGTGGGGCGGCATCCTCGCGATCGAGTACGCGCTGAAATACCAGCAGCACCTGAAGTGCCTGGTCGTCTCGAACATGATGTCGAGCATCCCCGAGTACAACCGCTACGCGCACGAAACGCTGATGCCGGCGATGGACCAGGCGGCGCTGAAGGAGATCCTCGCGCTGGAAGCGGCGAAGCGCTACGACGACCCGCGCTACGAGGCACTGCTGCAGCCGTTCTACGAGGAGCACATCCTGCGCATGCCGTCGGCGCAGTGGCCGGAGCCCGTGCTGCGCTCGTTCGCGCACCTCAACAAGGCGGTGTACGTGCCGATGCAGGGCCCGAGCGAAATGGGCGCCAGCGGCATCCTCGCCGACTGGGACCGCACCGCCGACCTGCATCGCATCACCGTGCCGACGCTGGTGATCGGCGCCGGCCACGACACGATGGAACCGGCATTCATGGAGAAGATGTCGAAACGCTTCCCCGACGGCCATTACCTGTTCTGCCCGGACGGCGGCCACATGGCGATGTACGACGACCAGGCCACGTACATGCACGGGCTCATCGGCTTCCTGCGCGGCGTCGAGGACTAGTCCCGCCGCGACGCTTCCGCCCGGCGCCGCTGCGTTTCAACCGGCGGGACCGCCGCCGCAAGCGGCAATTCCACGACGAAGCGCGCACCGGCACCCGGCGCGCTGTCGACGGCGACGCTGCCGCCCATCGCGAGCACGAGCTCCCGGCTGATCGACAAGCCGAGTCCGCTGCCGCGGCCGTGGCGCAGGCCCGCGTCGGCCTGCCCGAACCGGCGGAACAGCAACGCACGCTGCGCCGCGTCGAGGCCGGGACCGGTGTCGTGGACGACGAGGCGCAGGCCGCAACCGCCCGCACCCGGCCCGGCGTGGATGCCGACCTCGCCGCGCAGGGTGAACTTGACCGCATTGCCGACCAGGTTGGACAGCACCTGGCGCACCCGCATCGCGTCGCCCACCAGCAGGCGCGGCAATCCCGGCGCGACCGTGGCGCGGAACGCGAGCCCGCGGGCGCGCGCCGGCGGCGCGTGCAGCGCGGCGACGCCGGCGACGAGCGCGCGCATGTCGAAAGGCCGCGGGTCCAGCCGCAACCCGGTTTCGCCGATCCGTGCCAGCTCGAGCACGTCGTCGACGAGCCGCAGCAGGTGCTCCCCGGCCTGCCGGATCGCCTCGACCTGGCCGCGCTGCTGCGGCTGCAGCGGCCCGTCGAGCAGCAATTCGCTCATGCCCAGCACGCCGGTCATCGGCGTGCGCACCTCGTGTCCGAGGTCGGCCAGGAGCTTCCATGCGAT
>CBIHRR010000137.1:0-5237 GCA_966212495.1 uncultured Gammaproteobacteria bacterium | reverse complement strand
CCGGAAGTCCCTGCACGCTTCCACCGCCCAGCCCCGAAGCCAGGGCTCTTAGCGGGATTCGTAGGCGGAGATCTCGGATTCGGCGAGGATCGTCCGCAACTGCGCCGCCGACGCCCGCCGCATCGGCTTCTCGTCGACGCCCGACAAAGGCGCCTGCCGCAACACCTGCGCCGGCAGCACCGTCAGGTCGAAGGTGAAATCCTCGGCCGAGAACAGCCACACCGGCGCATCGAGCACGCGCTGCGGGTCGAGCCGCAGCCGGCGCGAACGCGCTTCCGCGGGGATGGCGTGGTCCGCGAGGAACCGCGGCACCGCGTCCGGGTCCTCGGCATGCAGATGCAGGGCGACGGCGGCATTGGCGTCGGCGGTGCCGTCGAGGACGCTGCCGACCAGGCGCGGATCGAAGCCCGCCAGGAACTCGAGCGCGCGCAGCGCCGCCTCGCGTCGCGCCTGCAGGCCGGCGGCGTGCGCATCGCCGGCGAACAGGCGCTGGTATTCGCGCAGCGCATCCTCGATCTCGCGGTTGCGCGGCAGCGAAGCGTCGTCGTGGATGCCCAGGCGTTCGGCCGCCTTGAGCTTGGCGAGGTGGTAGTCGCGGATGCCGCCTTCGGCCATCAGCCGCGCGGCCTCGTGGGCGAGGCGATGGCGGCGTTCGCGGGTGCGGGTTTGCGCATGCTGCTGCGCGTGCCGGCGGGCGTGGGCGTGTGGCATGGCGCGCGCTCCTGCGGTGGACCCGCCTCGACTCTAACGCAGTCCGGTGGCGCGCGCGCGACGGCCGCGCGCGCCCGGCGGGGCCGCCTCAGAAGATGTCGAACGCCGCTTCGTCCTGGGCGTCCTGGTCCTGGACGGTTTCGGCGTCGGCCTCCATCTTCTCCAGGTCCTCGGCCTTGACCCACTCGACGATGCCCGAGCTGCCGGCGGGCAGCAGCCGGCCGCCCGCGCCGACCGCGACCTTGACCATGCCTTCGGGCGGGTCGTTCGGCGCGACCGGGCGCCCTTCCAGGGCGACGCGCATGTAGTCGATCCAGATCGGCAGCGCCGCCTTGCCGCCGTATTCGCGGTAGCCGAGCGACTTGAAGTCGTCGCGACCGACCCAGACCGTGGTCACGACGTTCGCGCCGAAGCCGGAGAACCACGCGTCGCGATGGTCGTTGGTCGAGCCGGTCTTGCCGGCCACGTCGTCGCGGCCGAGCACCCTGGCGGCGAAGCCGGTGCCGCGCTTGACCACGTCGCGCATCATCGAGACCAGCTGGTAGGCCACGCGCGCATCGATGGCGCGCGGCGCGAGCACCGTGTCCGGCGGCAGCGTCGCCGGGACGGCCTTCTCCTCGCCGCCGGAGGTTTCGCGCGCAGCCTGTGCCGACCCCGCGGGCCCCAGGTCGAAGCCCGCCACCACGTTCGAGGCGCTCACGGTCGACGCGTTCGCGTTGCCGACGCCGCAGCCGGGGCAGGCCGTCGCCGGCTTCTCCTTGAACAGCACGCGGCCATCGCGGTCGCGCACCTCGTCGATGAACCAGGGCGTGATCCGGAAGCCGCCGTTCGGGAAGGTCGCGTAGCCGCGCGCGATCATCATCGGCGCCAGCGACGCGCTGCCCAGCGACATGGACAGGTTCGGCGGCAGCAGGTCCTCGTCGATGCCGAAGTGGCTGATGTAGCGGCGCGCGTAGTCGATGCCGATCGCATCGAGCAGGCGCACCGACACGAGGTTGCGCGACTGCACCAGCGCCTCGCGCAGGCGCATCGGGCCGGCGAAGTCGCCGGTGTCGTTCTGCGGCCGCCATTCGTGGCCGACGCGATCCTTGAACACCACCGGCGCGTCGAGCACGATCGAGGCGGGATTGAAGCCGCGCTCCATCGCCGCCGCGTACAGGAACGGCTTGAAGCTCGAGCCCGGCTGGCGACGCGCCTGTGTGGCGCGGTTGAACTTGTTGCCCGCGAAGCTGAAGCCGCCGACCAGCGCCAGCAGCGCGCCGTTGTCCTTGTCGAGCGACACCAGCGCCGATTGCGCTGTCGGGAGCTGGTCCAGCTGCCAGGTGGCGGCGGCCTCCGGATGCTTCGGGTCGGTCACGCTGCGCAGCCGGACCATGTCCCCGCGCGCGACGAGCGCCGACGGCGACTTGCCGGTCCAGCGGCTGCTGGCGGCATCCAGCGTCGTCGTGCTGCCGTCGGCGAACGCCACCTCGGCGGTGCCGCCGTCGCTGCGAAGCACCACGGCCGGCACCAGGCCGCCCTGGGCCGGGGTGCCGCGCAGGCGCGCGCCCGCGGTAGCGGCGTCCTCGCCGGGCGCCAGCTCGAAGTGCTGCTCGGGCTTGCCGCGCCAGCCATGCCGGTGGTCGTAGGTCACCAGCCCGTCCCGCACCGCCTTCTGCGCCGCCTCCTGCAGCACCGGGTCGATGGTCGTGGTGACGTGGTAGCCGCGCGTCAGCACGTCCTCGCCGTAGCGCGCGACCATCTCGCGCCGCACCATCTCGGCGACGTAGGGTGCGTCGACCTGCACCGGCACGTCATGGGGCGCGGCGTGCATGGGCACGGCCTGCGCGGCGCGTTCCTCGGCGGGGCCGATGAAGCCCAGCTCGCGCATGCGCTGCAGCACGTAGTCGCGGCGGATCCGCGCGCGCTGCGGGTTGGTCACCGGGTTGCCGCTCGACGGGAACTTGGGGATCGAGGCCAGCGTCGCCGCTTCGTCCAGCGCCAGCTCGTCCACCTTCTTCCCGTAGTAGAACTCAGCCGCCGCGCCGATGCCGTAGGCGCGATTGCCGAAGAAGCTCTTGTTGAGGTAAAGCTGGAAGATCTCGTCCTTGGTCAGCTCGCGCTCCATCTTCATCGCGAGCAGCATCTCGACGAACTTGCGGGTGAAGCTGTATTCCGGGGTCAGGTAGAACTGCTTGGCGACCTGCTGGGTGATGGTCGAGCCGCCAGGCACGCGCTTGTCGTTGGTGGTGGCGAGCAGCCAGATCGCGCGGGCCACGCCTTTGTAGTCGACGCCGTGGTGCTGGTAGAAGCGGTTGTCCTCGATCGCGATGAAGGCCTGCTTGACCTGCTCGGGCACCCGGGCGATGTCGACCGGGTAGCGCCGGGCCTCGCCGAACACGGCCATGAGCCGGCCGTCGCGGGCGTGGACATAGAGGGGTTCCTGGAGCTCGACGTGCCGCAGGGACTGGACGTCCGGCAGGCGCGAGGAGACGACGTAGTAGACGATGCCCAGGGCGAGGGCACCCAGCAGGGCGGCGGCTACGGAGGCCAGCAGGGCCCAGCGCAGCAGGCGGCGGAACGGCGGCATGGGCGGGGTCGGTCCTCGGGGTGGGAATACGGGCGCAGGGGCCCCGGAATGGAGCCAGTATAGGGGTGGGGGCGGCCCCGACTCCTGCGACGGCCGTCCCGAAGCGGGGTCGCGGGTGTTGCCACGGGGGCCAAACTCCGCTATTTAAGGCGCCGGGACACGTTGTGCGCGTAAGCGCCCGTGAATAAGGGGAAATTTGTGGGGCTGATCACAAAAAGCCAGCCGCCCCGGATCGGCGTCGACATCAGCTCGACGGCCGTGAAGCTGTTGCAGCTGTCCCGGGCGGGCGACCGCTACCGGGTCGAGCACTACGCCATCGAGCCCCTGCCCGCGAATGCGGTGGTGGACAAGAACATCGCCGAGCCGCAGGCCGTGGGCGACGCCATCCGGCGCGCCATGGCCCGCTGCGGCAGCAAGGCGCGCCAGGCCGTGGGCGCCGTCGGCGGTTCGGCGGTGATCACCAAGCTCATCCCGATGCCCGCGGACCTGACCGACGACGACCTCGAGTCGCAGGTCGAGCTCGAGGCGTCCAACTACGTCCCGTACCCGATCGAGGAAGTGAACCTCGATTTCGAGGTGGTCGGGCCGATGCCAGGCAACGAGGAGATGGTCCAGGTCCTGCTGGTCGCCTCGCGCGCCGAGAACGTCGAGACCCGCGCCTCCGCGCTGGAACTCGGCGGCCTGGTCCCGAAGGTCATGGACGTCGAGACCTTCGCGATGGAGAACGCGTTCGGCCTGCTCGGCGATGCCGGCCCGGCCGGCTCGCTCGTGGCCCTGGTCGACATCGGCGCCACGATGACCACGCTTTACGTGATTCGCGATGGCCGCAGCCTCTACAGCCGCGAGCAGGTCTTCGGCGGCAAGCAGCTCGACGACGAGATCATGCGCCGCTACGGCCTCAACCTCGAGGAAGCGCGCCTGGCCAAGCGCCAGGGCGGGCTGCCCGACAGCTACCGCAACGAAGTGCTGCAGCCGTTCCGCGAGGCGCTGGTGCAGCAGGTCAGCCGGTTGCTGCAGTTCTTCTACGCCGGCAGCGAATTCAACCGCGTCGACCGGATCGTGCTCGCCGGCGGCACCGCCTCCACCACCGGCGTCGCGCCGATGGTCGAGGAGCAGCTCGGCGTCCCGACCTCCGTCGCCAACCCGCTGGCGCAGATGACCCTGGGCCCGCGCGTGCAGGCCTCGGCCCTCGCCCAGGACGCGCCCTCGCTGATGATCGCCGCGGGCCTGGCGCTCAGGAACTTCGACTGATGGCACGGATCAACCTGCTGCCCTGGCGCGCGGAGCGGCGCAAGCTCCGCCAGAAGGAATTCCTGACGATGGTCGGGTTCGCGGTCATCGCCGCGATCGCGATCACCTTCCTGATCTCCAGCTATTACGGCGCGCAGATCACCGGGCAGAACGAGCGCAACGACTACCTGCGCGACCAGATCAAGCAGGTCGACAAGCAGATCAAGGAAATCAAGTCGCTCGACGAGAAGAAGTCGCGGCTGCTCGCGCGCAAGGCGGTGATCGAGCAGCTGCAGGCCAACCGCTCGAAGATGGTGCACCTGTTCGATTCGCTGGTGCGCACCATCCCCGACGGCGTGGTCCTGACCTCGGTGAAGCAGACCGGCGACAAGCTCACGCTGCAGGGCCGCTCGCAGTCCAACGCGCGGGTCAGCACCTACATGCGCAGCCTCGAGGGCGCCGGCTGGATGACGCGGCCCGAGCTGTCGATCATCGAGGCGCGCGCCGGCGACAACAGCCTGCCCTACGTGTTCACGCTGACGGTGATGCTCGCCAACCCGAACGCGCCGAAGGACGAGGACGGCGATGGCGTGCCCGACGCGCCGGATCCCGCGTCCACCGAGGCCGGCGCGACGGCGACACCGGCCGACGCGACAGCCGCCGCTGGCGCGGACGCCGCCGACACTGCCGCCGCCGACCCCGCCGTTGCGGAACCTGCTGCGCCAGA
>CBIHRR010000136.1:0-5333 GCA_966212495.1 uncultured Gammaproteobacteria bacterium | reverse complement strand
ACCAGCGAGCAGTTCGCCGACTTCCTCGGCAACTGGGTCGCGCAGTACCCGATCATCACGATCGAGGACGGCATGGACGAGGGCGACTGGGACGGCTGGAAGCTGCTCACGCGCCAACTCGGCGAGAAGGTGCAGCTCGTGGGCGACGACCTGTTCGTGACCAACCCGCGCATCTTCAAGCAAGGCATCGAGCAGGGCGTGGCCAACGCGATCCTGATCAAGGTGAACCAGATCGGCACGCTCACCGAGACGCTCGAGGCGATCGCGATGGCGGATGCCGCGGGTTATGCCGCGGTCGTCTCGCATCGTTCGGGCGAGACCGAGGACACGACGATCGCCGACATCGCCGTCGCGACGACCGCCACGCAGATCAAGACCGGCTCGCTGTGCCGCAGCGACCGCGTCGCGAAGTACAACCAGCTGCTGCGCATCGAGGAAGCGCTGGGCGCGCAGGCGCGCTACGCCGGCCGCGACGCCTTCGTTTCGCTGCGCCGCTGAGCAGCGCGAGGGAATCCACGCCGATGCGCGGCCTGCGGATCGTCCTGCTGCTGTTGCTGGCCCTGCTGGGCTGGCTGCAGTACCGCCTGTGGTTCGGCAGCGGCGGCGAGCGCGAGGTCGCGCAACTGCAGGCGCAGGTCGCGAACCAGCGCCACGACAACGCCGGCTTGCAGCAGCGCAACGATGCGCTGGCCGCGGAGGTCGAGGACCTGAAGTCCGGCGAGGCAGCGGTCGAGGAACGCGCGCGCAACGAACTGGGCATGATCAAGCCCGGCGAGACCTTCTATCGCGTGATCGAACCGGAGCAGCCGGCCGCACCGCCCGCGGCGGACGGCAAGGCGGACGGCAAACCGGCCGCGGATCCTGCCGCTGCCGGCGATGGCGGTCCGCCGGCTCCGGAGCCGGGACAATGACCTGGGTCGTCGTGCCCGCCGCCGGTCGCGGTGCGCGTTTCGGCGCCGATGTCCCAAAACAGTACCTCGAGGTGGAGGGCGAGCCGCTGATCGCGCACACGCTGCGCGCGCTGCTGTCGCATCCGGGCGTCGACGGCGCGGTGGTCGCGCTGGCGGCCGGCGACGGGGCGTGGCCGGGCTGGACGGCGTTCGAGGGCAAGCCGGTGCGTGCCTGCACCGGCGGCGCCAGCCGCGCGGCCTCGGTGCTCGCGGGGCTGGCAGCCTTGCCCGACGAGGTGCGCGCCGACGATTTCGTGCTCGTGCACGATGCCGCGCGCCCCAACCTTTCGCAGGGCGACCTGTCGGCCCTGCTCGAGCGCGGCCGCGCCGATCCGGTGGGCGCGATCCTGGCCGCGCCGGTGCGCGACACGCTGAAGATCGCGGGCGACGACGGCGGCATCGACGGGACGCGACCGCGCGATCGCCTGTGGCGGGCGCTCACGCCGCAGCTGTTCCGCCGCCTGCAGCTGGCGCGGGCGCTCGAAGCGGCGCTCGCCGAGGGCGACGAGCCCACCGACGAATCCATGGCGATGGAGCGGCAGGGCGCGCGCCCGCTGCTGGTGGAAGGCAGCGAGTCGAACCTGAAGGTCACCACGCCCGCCGACCTGGCGCATTTCCGCTTCCTCAGGAGCCAATAGGCATGGAGATCCGCATCGGGCACGGGTTCGACGTCCACGCTTTCGGCGACGGCGACCACGTCATGCTCGGTGGCGTGCGCGTGCCGCACGCGCGCGGCGTGCTTGCGCACAGCGATGGCGACGTCGCCATCCACGCGTTGTGCGACGCGATGCTCGGCGCGCTCGCGCTGGGCGACATCGGCCGCCATTTCCCGCCGTCGGACGCGCGCTGGAAGGATGCCGACAGCCTGGTGTTCCTGCGCCATTGCGACGGCCTGCTGCGCGAACGTGGCTGGCGCGTGGGCAATGCCGACGTCACGATCGTGGGCGAGGCGCCCAGGGTCGGGCCGCACGTCGAGGCGATGCGCGCCGCGCTCGCCGGCGCGCTGGATGCGCCCGTCGACGCCGTCAGCGTCAAGGCCACGACGACCGAGCGGCTCGGCTTCACCGGCCGCGGCGAGGGCCTCGCCGCGTACGCGGTGTGCCTGCTCGTCCGCGCGGCGGCGTGACCGCCTCGCTCCCGCAGGCGCACGGCGCGCCGGTGCTGTCGGCGCGGATCCGCGCCGTGCCGGAGGACTTCCGCGTCGACGAGATCGACGGCTTCGACGCCGACGGCAGCGGCGAACACCTGCTGCTCACGATCGAGAAGCGCGGCATGAACACCGCCTTCGCCGCGAAGCTCCTCGCGCAGTGGGCGGGCATCGACGAAGCCGGCATCGGCTACGCGGGGCTCAAGGACCGGCACGCGGTGACGGTGCAGCGTTTCACCGTGCACCTGCCGCGCAAGGTCGCGCCCGACACCGCGTTGCTCGAGGCGCACGACGGGCTGCGCGTGGTCGCCGCGACCTGGCATTCGCGCAAGCTTCCGCGCGGCGCGCTGGCCGGGAACCGCTTCGTGCTGCGCCTGCGCGAGGTCGTGGGCGATCGCGGCGCGATCGAGGCGCGGCTGCAGGCGATCGCCGCGCGCGGCGTGCCGAATTATTTCGGCGAGCAGCGTTTCGGCCGCGAAGGCGACAACGTCGCCAACGCACTGGCGATGTTCGCGGGGCGGCGCATGGCGCGGGCGCAGCGCACGCACCTCCTGTCGGCGGCACGCTCGCAGCTGTTCAACCGCGTGCTCGCCGCGCGGGTCGAGGCGGGCACCTGGGACGCGGCGCTCGACGGCGAGGTGTGGATGCTGGACGGGAGCCGCAGCGTCTTCGGCCCGCTGCCGTTCGACGAAACGCTCGCCACGCGCCTCGCCGCATTCGACATCCACCCGAGCGCGCCCCTGTGGGGTCGCGGCGAACTGCGCAGCACCGGCGCCGCGGCGGCGCTGGAACTCGCGGCGCTGGCCGATCCGGAATCGCTCGCGTTGCGCGCGGGCCTCGAATCCGCGGGGCTGAAGCAGGAACGGCGTGCCACGCGCCTGCGCCCGGCCGGACTGGCGTGGGACTGGCCGGCGCATTCCGCGGAGGAGCCCGCGAGCCTCGAGCTCCGCTTCGAATTGCCGCCGGGCGCCTACGCCACGACGGTCCTCGCCGAGCTCACGGGCGGCGCCTGAGCAGCACCAGCACCGCGCCGTGGCCGCCCTGGGCGGCGGGGGCGGAGGCGAAGGCGAGCACGTCGGCGCGCTGCCGCAGCATCCGGTCGACGAGGTTCTTGAGCACCGGGACGCCGCTTTCGGAATGCAGGCCCTTGCCGTGCACGATGCGTACGCAGCCGAAGCCGTCGCGACGCGCATCCGCGAGGAAGGCGCGAAGCATGGCCTCGGCGCGCGCGGCGTCGGCCGCATGCAGGTCGATTTCGTCCTGCGCGGCGTATTGCCCCCGGCGCAGGCGCTGCAGCACGCGCCCGGGGACCTCGTCGCGGCGCCAGGCGAGCGCATCGCCGGCTTCGAGCGTGTCCGCGGCGAGCATGCGCCTGAACGCGTCCTGCGCTTCGGCGTCGTCGCGCGCGGCCATGCGCGGCACCGCGCGCGGCGGCGGCGGGCGCGGCGGTGGCGGCGGCGCCTGGATTTCGCGCACCGGGCCGATCGCCTCCCGGAACAGGGCGGCATCGTCGGTGTCGGTCGCCTGCCCGTCGGGCGCTTGCGGCGGCGTATCGCGGCGTCGGGACATGGCACCAGCCTAACCCTTCCCGGTTATCATTCGTGCATGCGCGTACTGGTCAGCAACGATGACGGCGTCGACGCCCCGGGCATCCGGATCCTCGCCGAAGGCCTCCGCGCCGCGGGGCACGAGGTGCTGGTGGTCGCGCCCGACCGCGACCGCTCCGGCGCGAGCAATTCGCTGACCCTGGACATGCCGGTGCGCGTGGTGCAGCGCGCCGCGGACACCTGGTGCGTGCACGGCACGCCCACGGACTGCGTGCACGTGGCGATCACCGGCATGCTCGAGCTCGAGCCCGACATCGTGGTGTCGGGGATCAACACGACCGCCAACCTCGGAGACGACGTCATCTATTCGGGCACCGTCGCGGCGGCGATGGAAGGCCGGTTCCTCGGCCTGCCGGCGGTGGCGATGTCGCTCGCGCACGGCGAAACGGAAACGCGCCATTACGAAACCGCCGCCCGCGCCGCGGTGGAGATCATCGCGCGGCTGCTGGTGGATCCGCTGCCGGCCGACACGATCCTCAACGTCAACGTGCCGGACCTGCCGTGGGAATCGGTGCGCGGCTTCGAGGTCTCGCGGCTGGGCAACCGCCATCGCGCCGAGCCCTGCATCCAGCAGGAGGATCCGCGCGGGCGCAGCTGGTGGTGGATCGGCGCGGCGGGCGCGGAGCAGGACGCCGGCCCCGGCACCGATTTCCATGCGGTGCGCACCGGGCACATCTCGATCACGCCGATCCAGGTCGACCTCACGCGCTACCAGGCGCTCGAGCAGGTCGCCAGCTGGGTCGGGGGGCTGGAAGCGTCGCTCGCCGCTCCCGGCACGCGCGGCGCTGCGCGCGGGAGCGACGCATGATCGCGCGCATGCACCTGCAGCCGGAGTCGGTCGGCCTCGGCATGACCTCGCAGCGCGTGCGCGACCGCCTGATCGAGCGGCTGCGCGCCGGCTCGCCGCAGGCGGCCGGCATCACCGACGAGCGCGTGCTCAACGCGATCCGCACCGTGCCGCGCCACCTGTTCATGGACGAGGCGCTGGCCACGCGCGCCTACGAGGACACCGCGCTGCCGATCGGGCACGGCCAGACGATCTCGCAGCCGTGGGTGGTCGCGCGCATGACCGAATCCCTGTTCCTCGATGGCGCGCAACCGTCGAAGGTGCTCGAGATCGGCACCGGTTCCGGCTACCAGGGCGCGATCCTCGCCGCGCTGGGCCTGCAGGTGTACACGGTCGAGCGCATCGGCGAACTGCTGCGCACCGCGCGCAAGCGCTTCCGAACGCTCGGCCTGAACGTGCGCAGCAAGCACGACGACGGCCGCATCGGCTGGCCCGAGGAAGCGCCGTTCGACGCGATCGTGGTCACCGCCGCGGCGCCCGCGCTGGTGGACGCGCTCACCGCGCAGCTCGGCAACGGCGGCACGCTCGTCGCCCCGGTGGGCCCGTCGGGCAGCCAGGCGTTGCTGCGCCTGCGCAAGGACGCCGCCGGCAACATCACGCGCGACGACCTCGGCCCCGTGGTCTTCGTGCCGCTGCTCTCCGGTATGGTCGATTGAAGGTCTTCGCGCCGCTCTACGAACGCGCGCTGCGCTGGTCGCGGCACCGCAATGCGCCGGCGATGCTCGGGGTGCTGAGCTTCGTCGAGGCCGTGTTCTTCCCGGTGATGCCGGAAGTGATGCTGG
>CBIHRR010000135.1:0-5388 GCA_966212495.1 uncultured Gammaproteobacteria bacterium | reverse complement strand
TCCGGCGGCTCCTCGAGCGTCTTCAGCAGCGCGTTGAACGCCGCCTTCGAGAGCATGTGCACTTCGTCCACCAGGTAGACCTTCACCCGGCCGCGCGAGGGCATGTATTGCGCGTTCTCGATCACTTCGCGGACGTCGTCCACGCCGGTGTTGGAGGCCGCGTCGATCTCCAGCAGGTCGATGAAGCGGCCGGCGTCGATGTCCCGGCAGGCGTTGCATTCGCCGCAGGGCTCGGCCGAGGTGCCCCGCTCGCAGTTCAGCGACTTGGCGAAGATCCGGGCGATCGTCGTCTTGCCGACCCCGCGGGTGCCGGTGAACAGGAAAGCGTGGTGGACGCGGCCGGTTTCAAGGGCGTTGGTCAGGGCACGGACCACGTGCTCCTGCCCGACCAGCTCGGAAAACCGCTTCGGGCGCCACTTCCGGGCGAGGACCAGGTAGGACATGGCCCATTGTGGCACGAGCGGGTAGAATTGCCGGCCCTGGAGGTGGCTGGATTGCCGCGTCACGGGTCCAGCGGAGAGGTGTCCGAGCGGTTGAAGGAGCACGCCTGGAAAGTGTGTAAGCGTCTAAACCGCGCTTCGGGGGTTCGAATCCCCCTCTCTCCGCCATAGTTTCCATGGTGGCCCCGCCGGCCCCTCGCGACGCTAGGTCGAAAACCCCGCCAGGGCCGGAAGGCAGCAACGGTATCGATCGACGCGGGCGCCGAGGTCAGTCGTCGGGGCTACCGCCTTTTCAGCCGCCCGGGTGCAGCCAGCCGGTGTCGCCTTCGGCGTAGCGCTCGTGCTTCCAGATCGGGACGCGGGACTTGACCTCATCGATGATCCAGCGGCACGCGGCGAACGCGGCGTCGCGGTGCGCGGCGGAAACGCCGACCCAGACCGCGAGTTCGCCGATGGCCAGGTCGCCGGTGCGGTGCACGCATGCGGCGTCGAGGATGTCGAAGCGATCGAGCGCGTCGGCCAGGATCGCGTCGCCTTCTCCCAGGGCGAGCTCCGCGTACGCCTCGTAGCGCAGGCCGGTGACGGCACGCCCCTCGTTGTGGTCGCGCACCCAACCCTCGAAGCTGGCGTAGCCGCCGACGCGCGCGTCCAGCAGGCCGGCGCGCAGCGTGGCGGTGTCGAACGGGGTTTCGGAAAGACGGAAGCGCGCCACGTCAGCCGCCCGACACCGGCGGGATGAACGCGACCTCGCTGCCCGCGCGCGGCGCATCGCGCCACGCCGCGAACGCGCCGTCGACGGCGACGCGCAGGCGTTCGCGCGGCAGCGCGAATCCATGGCGCGCGCGCAGCCCGTCGTAGAGCCCGGCCAGGTCGGGGGCATCCGTGTCGATCTCTTCGGCGGCGACGCCGGCGGCGTCGCGCAGGCTGGCGAAATACAGCAGCTTCAGGCGGATCATCGCGTCTTTCCCGCGCCTTGCGGTGTCGCGGCGCCCGCCTTCGCGCCGAAGTCGCGCCTGCCGCCGTGCTTGCCCAGCAGCTTCGCCGGGCCAAGCACGATCGCGTGCGACAGCGCCTTGCTCATGTCGTAGACGGTGAGCGCGGCGACCGTGGCGCCGGTGAGCGCCTCCATCTCCACGCCGGTGCGGTGCGTCGTCTTCACCGCGCATTCGATGCGCAGTTCGCGCTCGCCGTGCCAGTCGATGCCGATGCGGCAGCCCTCGACCGGCAACGGATGGCAGAACGGAATCAGTTCGTGCGTGCGCTTCACCGCCATGGTGCCGGCGATGACGGCGGTCTCGACGATGCCGCCTTTCGCGCTGCGCAGGCCGCTGGCGCGCAACTGTGCGGCGACCGCCGCCGGGAAGCGCACCCGGCATTCGGCCACCGCTTCGCGCGCGGTCGCGGCCTTCGCGGACACGTCCACCATGGCCGGCAGGCCTCGCGCATCGAGGTGCGTCAGCGCGCCGGACGCGTGGGCGCGTCCGCCAGCCCCGCCGCGTTTCGCCTTCGCCGCCATCACCCCCCCACCAGGTACATTTCGACGCGCTTGCGCGCGGGCGCAGCGGTTGCCGCGCCGCGCAACTCGCTGTAGCGATCGCCGCGGCCGCGCCACAGCCCCGCCACCCGCGCCGCCAGCGCGTCCTCGCCGGCGGCGGCCGCGGCGCGAAGGTCATGGCCCTCGTCCGCGAACAGGCAGGTGTAGAGGCGTCCGTCCGCGGACACGCGCGCGCGATGGCAATCGCCGCAGAACGGCGCGCTCACCGAGCTCACGAAGCCGATTTCACCCGCGCCGTCCTCGAATGCGTACCGCGTCGCGACCTCGCCGCGATACCCCGGCGCCAGCGCGCGCAGCGGCCAGCGCGCATGCAGCCGGTCGCGCAGCTCCGCCGACGGGACGACGCGCGCCCGGTCCCAGCCGTTGCACGTGCCCACGTCCATGTATTCGATGAAGCGCAGCACATGCCCGTGCTCGCGCGCGAATCCGGCCAAGGGCAACACCTGCTCGTCGTTGGCGCCGCGCTGCACGACGCAGTTCAGCTTGATCGCCGCGAACCCCGCGCTTCGCGCCGCCTCGAGCCCGGCGAGCACGTCGGCGAGCTCGCCGCGACCGCCGGACAGCGCGCGGAACACGGCCGGATCCAGCGCATCCAGGCTCACCGTCAGCCGGCCGAGGCCCGCCTCGCGCAGCGCGTGCGCCTGCGCGGCGAGCAGGGAGCCGTTCGTCGTCAGCGCGAGGTCCTCGATGCCGGGGATCGCCGCCAGCCGCGCCACGAGTTCCGGCAACCGCTTGCGCAGCAGCGGTTCGCCGCCGGTCAGCCGCAGCTTGCGTACGCCGACGCGCGCGAACCCGCGGGCGATGCGCTCGATTTCGTCGAAGGACAGGCGCGAGGCGCTGTCCATGCCGTGGTCGTCGGCGATGCGGTCGGCCGGCATGCAGTACGGGCAGCGGAAATTGCAGGCTTCGATCACCGACAGCCGCAGGTCGCGCAGCGGGCGGCCGAGGCGATCCGCGGTCGCGGGCACCGCAGCGGGAGCGCTCGCGGTCGCCGCAGCGAGCGCCGTCGCCGGCGCGCCGGGCGCGGACGGCGCTGCGACGGGATCCAGGATGGCGGCGACGCCCTGCTCGGCCACGCTCAGGTGCCCTGCAGCCAGACGGCGTCGTAGGCGCGGCGCAGGCGCGCGAAATCGCGCAGGACCGTGCCTTCGTCGCGCGCGCCGCGCAACTTGAGGAGCGAGCGCCGCAGCCGCGCCAGGTTCGCTTCGCGCCAGCCGGTCGCCGGGATCCGCAGCGAGGACTTGTCGAAGTCGATGAGCGCGCCCTTGCCGAAGGCATCGAACAGGATGTTGTCGGCGTTGAGGTCGGCGTGGTCGAGGCCGGCCCGGTGGAAGCGCGCCAGCAGTCGCCCCGTCGACTCCCACGGCGCGCCGTCGCCCTGCAGGGCGGCGAGCGTGCCGAACGAGGTCACGCCCGGCAGCTGCTCGACCAGGATCGCGGCGCGGTAGCGCAGGCCGTCGCGCCAGTAGCAGGCGGCCAGCGGCCGCGGCACCGGCAGGCCGAGCGCATGCAGCGCGCGCGCAAGCCGGAATTCGGCGAAGCTGCGGGTGCGGTCGGCGCCATGCCACCAGTACGCGTCGCGGCTGAAGTGCGCCGCCATGCCGCCGCGCAGGTAGTGGCGGAGCACGCCGGCGCCGAACGGACCGTCGACGAACCAGGCCGCGCCGCGCCCGCCGTCGGCGACCGGCCGGGCCCGCTCGCCCCACCATGCGGGGTCGAACCAGTCGGGCGTGGCTTGCTGCACCTGCCGGGCGTCGAACAGAATCGCGCCATAGCCCCCCGAGCCCGACACGCGGCCTGCGCGCCGGACTTCGAACGGCGTCAGTTGCTCGCTGGCGTCGAAGGCGACCATCCAGCGAGTCTAACAAGGCATGCACGCAGGTTCCCCACCACCCGTCGCGATCCCCGCGCCTCCCGCCTCGGCCTGCCTGCTGCGGCTTTCGGCGCTGGGCGACGCGACCCACGTGGTGCCGCTGGTCCGCACGCTGCAGCGCGCCTGGCCCGGCCTGCCGATCGCCTGGGTGATCGGGCGCGGCGAGCACCGGCTGCTCGAAGGCCTGCCCGGCGTGGACTTCATCGAATACGACAAGCGCAGCGGCCTGGCCGGCATGCTCGCGCTGCGCCGCAGGCTGCACGGGCGCCGTTTCGGCGCGCTCCTGCAACTGCAGGTGGCGGCGCGCGCCAACCTGCTCTCGGCCTTCATCCCGGCGCGGCGGCGCATCGGCTACGACCGCGCGCGCTCGCGGGACCTGCACGGCCTGTTCGTGCGCGAACGCATCCCGGACCGCCCCGGCATCCACGTGCTCGACGCGATCGGCAGCTTCTGCGAGCCGCTGGGGCTGGTGCAGGACCGCGTCGAATGGGACCTGCCGGTGCCGGAGCAAGCCCACGCCTGGGCTCGCGCGCAATGGCCGGACGACGGCGCGCCCACGCTGCTGGTGTCGCCGTGCTCGAGCCACGCGCTGCGCAACTGGCGCGCCGACCGCCATGCCGCGCTCGCCGACCATGCCGCCGCGCGCGGCTGGCGCGTCGTGCTGTGCGGCGGGCGCAGCGCGCTCGAGCGCGAGACGACCGACGCGATCCTCGCCGCGATGTCCACGACGGCGGCGCTCGACCTCGTCGGCAAGGACACGCTCAAGCAGCTGCCCGCGCTGCTCGCGCGCGCCGACCTGGTCGTGACGCCGGATTCGGGGCCGATGCACATCGCCAACGCGATGGGCACGAAGGTGCTGGGGCTGCATGCGGCGAGCAATCCAGCGCGCAGCGGCCCGTATTCGGATCGGCGCTATTGCGTGGACCGCTACGACGACGCGGCGCGCAAGTACCTGGGCAAGCCGGCCTCCGCCCTGCGCTGGGGTACGAAGATCGAGCGCGAAGGCGTGATGGACCTGGTCACCGTCGACGACGCGATCGCGGCGTTCGAACGCTTTCGCGCGGACGCGGGCCGCTGACGCTCAGCGCGCCGGGCCTGCGCCGTAGTCCTCGTAAGACTTCTCCTCGACGTAGGTCGAGCCGAGCGCGAGGTTGATGTCCTTCTTGATGCGCGCGCGGGTGTCGTTCTCGACGTACACGCTGCGCGCCAGGGCGATGAAGCCGTCGTCGAAGGCCTGCGCCTTCTCCTTGACCCGGATGTCGTCCTCGATGACCCAGAGCCGCTCGTTCACGGCCTTGAGCCGCGCGCGCAGTTCGGCGATGTCCTTGCCCGCGGCCGGATGCGCCATCCAGGTGCGCTCGAGCGCCGACAGCTCCTTGCGCACGTTGGCCAGCTTCGCCGGATCGGTCATGCGCTCGGACTTGATCTGCAGGATCGCGATCTTGTCGAGCAGTTCGCCGTAGGAGACGGGGACGAGCAGTTCTTCGGTCATGGCGCGGTCTTCCGGGCGTCGGTCCGGG
>CBIHRR010000134.1:0-5396 GCA_966212495.1 uncultured Gammaproteobacteria bacterium | reverse complement strand
GCGTACAGCACGACCGCCCAGGCCAGCGCGAGCACGGCGAGCAGCGCCAGCAGCGCGAGCGCGAGCCGGTCGGCGACCGCGGCGACGGCCTCGTAGGACGCGCCGAAGATCCAGCCCGGCGCGAGGAACACCGCCGCCCAGGTCACCGCGGCGAACAGGCTCGGCGGCAGGTAACGGCGCAGCGGCATGCGCAGCATGCCCGCCACCGCCGGCACGAAGGGCCGCACCGCGCCGACGTAGCGCGCGATCACGATGCCCTTGTTGCCGTGGCGGCGGAACAGCGCCTCGCCCCGGTGCAGCAGCTGCGGATAGCGGCGGAACGGCCAGTGCTCGCGCATCGACGGTCCCCAGCGCCGACCGATCCAGTAGCTGAGCCCGTCGCCGAGCAATGCGCCGAGCGCCGCCGCGACCAGCGCATAGGGTCCGGACACGTGGCCCAGCCCGACCAGCACGCCGACCGCGAACAGCAGCGGCAGCGCCGGCACGACGATGCCGACCACTGCGAGCGCGTCGCAGAAGGCCACGAGGAAGACCAGGCCGCCGGCCGCGACCGGATGGGCGCTGATCCAGGCGACGGTGCCATCGAACCACGCGCTCGTCATGGGCGGATTATGCTTGGCGCAATCCGAGGAGCAAACCATGGCCACCCTGAGCGGCAAGACCTTGTTCATCACCGGCGCATCGCGCGGGATCGGCCGGGCGATCGCGCTGCGCGCCGCGCGCGACGGCGCCAACATCGCGATCGCCGCGAAGTCGGACGTGCCGAACCCGAAGCTGCCGGGGACCATCCACACCGTGGCCGCCGAGGTGGAGGCCGCCGGCGGGCGCGCGCTGGCCCTGCGCTGCGACATCCGCGACGAGGATTCGGTCGGCGCCGCGGTCGCGGCCACGGTCGACGCGTTCGGCGGCATCGACGCGCTGGTCAACAACGCCAGCGCGATCTGGCTGCGCGGCACGCTGGACACGCCGATGAAGCGCTTCGACCTGATGCAGCAGGTCAACGCGCGCGGCAGCTTCCTGTGCGCGCAGGCCTGCCTGCCGCACCTGCTGCATGCCCCCAACCCCCACATCCTCACCCTCGCGCCGCCGCCGTCGCTCGACCCGAAGTGGTGGGGGCCGCACACCGGCTACACGCTGGCGAAGATGGGCATGAGCTTCGTCACGCTCGGCCTGGCCGCGGAATTCGGCCGCCAGGGCGTCGCGATCAACGCGCTGTGGCCGCGCACCGTGATCGCGACCGACGCGATCAACCTGATCCCGGGCGTCGACGTCGCCAACTGCCGCAAGCCCGACATCGTCGCCGACGCGGCGCACGCGATCGTCGTGCGGCCGGCGCGCGGCTTCGCCGGGAATTTCCTCATCGACGAGGACGTCCTGCGCGAAGCAGGCGTGGACGACCTCTCCCGCTACGCCGTCCAGCCCGGACAACCCTTGCTGCCCGATCTCTTCCTCGATTGAGCGTCGACCCGCCCCGGGCGGCGTTTCACGCGGCATTCATTGGCCTGAGCGCCCCATGCGCTAGTCACAGGGAGTTCCCGAATGCAGCCGGCACCTCGCCGGTTGCCGATTCGTCGCCCATCTCTCCGCCCACCCGGATCCGCGCCTGCGCCGCAGGTCACCCGGACGCGCCTTCCGCCTGATCCTTCCGAATTGCCGGCCGCCGCAAGCGCGGGGCCGCTTCCTCGACGCTTCCGCGCATCGCCGGCGGGCCGCTTGGCCGGCCCGGATGGCCGTGGGCTCGCCTCAAGAGAAAATCATCGTGAAAACCTCATTCTTGCCGTTGTTGTTGCTCGCGTTCGGTCCAGGCGCCATGGCACAGCAGGTCCCGGGCGCGGGCAACCAGTTGCAGCAATTGCCACCGCCGGCGCCGCTGCAGCCCGCGGCCGAGCCGCGAATCCGCATCGAACAGGCAACGGAGGCCGGCAACGCCGGCACCGATGCGACGTCGGTGCGCGTCGACACCCTCGCGGTGACGGGAGCGACGCGCTTCACCCCGGCCGAACTGATCGCGGCATCGCAATTCAGGCCCGGTGCGCAGCTCACCCTCGCGGGGCTGCAAGCGATGGCCTCGCGGATCACCGAGTTCTATCGCCAGCACGGTTATTTCGTTGCGCGTGCCTACCTCCCGCCGCAGGACGTGACCCGCCACGTGGTGACGATCGCCGTCGTCGAAGGCGCCTACGGCAAGGTGACCTTGCGCAACACGAGCCGCCTGTCCGACGACGTCGCCATGGCCCGCCTCGACGGGCTCGACGGCGCCGGCCCCATCGCGCTTGCGCCGCTGGAGAGCCGGTTGCTCCTGCTTTCGGACCTGCCCGGCGTCGTCACGACGTCGACGCTCGTGCCCGGCGCGAATCCCGGCACCTCGGACCTCGTCGTCGACATCGCGCCCGGTCGCCTGGTCACCGGCAGCGTCGACGCGGACAACGCCGGCAACCCGTACACCGGCGAAGCACGCATCGGCGCGACGATCAACCTCAACAACCCGTTCGGACGCGGCGACCTCGCCAGCCTGCGCGTGCTCACGTCGGGCAGCGGCCTGCGATACGGACGCCTGTCCTACCAGATGCCGCTCGGCGCGCGCACTGCGCTGGGCGTGGCCTACAGCAGGCTCGATTACCGGCTGGGCAAGCAGTTCGAACTGCTGGACGCCAGCGGCTCGGCCGAGGTCGCGAGCGTGTTCGGCACGGTGAACCTGCTCCGTTCCCGCACCAGCAACCTCTACGCCGGACTGGCCTACGAGGACCGCATGTTTCGGGACCGCATCGGACTGTTCGACACCGTGGTGGACCGGAAGGCGCACGTCGCGATCGGCAGCCTCCACGGCAACCGCCAGGATGGCGTCGGTGGCGGCGGAGTGAATTCGTTCTCCGTGGCGTTGAGCGCCGGCTCGCTCGACATCCGGACGCCCGGGGCACGCGCCGCCGATGCCCTGGGCGCGCGCACCAACGGCGCGTACCAGAAGCTCTGGTTCAACGTGGCGCGCGTCCAGCGGGTCACGGACCTCGTTTCGCTGCGCGCATCGGTCACCGGGCAACTGGCGTCGGGCAACCTGGATCCGTCAGAAAAAATGTTCCTGGGCGGCATCGACGGCGCGCGCGGATATCCGCAGGGCGAGGCGTTCGGTGACCAGGGCTGGCTGGCAAGCCTCGAAGGCAGCCTGTTGCTCGCCGGCGTCTCCGCGCACGTCCCCGGCGATGTGCACCTGCTGGCCTTCGTCGACGGCGGACACGTCACCATCGACAAGGCGCCGTGGCACGCGGGCGCCAACGACCGTTCGCTGGGCAGCGCCGGGATCGGGCTTGGCTGGGACGATCCGGGCAACTTCGCGGTGAGGACCTACTACGCCGGCAAGCTCGGCGGCGAGGACGCGATCTCCGCGCCCGACAGGTCGGCCCGGTTCTGGATCCAGGCCATCAAGTACTTCTGACCCCGGTTTTTCCGGTTGGCCAGCCCCGAAGGGGCGCAAACGTGCAACGAGGATCCACCATGAACCACATCGACCGCCGCCACGGATACCGTGTTTCCACCCTGTGGGGAGCAATGCTCCTCGTCTTCACGACGTCTGCCGGTGCCGTGGGTCCAGGCGACGGCGTGGTCGTCGCCGGCTCGGGCGCCATCTCAACCACGGGCGCGACGACCACCATCACGCAGTCGACCGCGAACCTGATCATCGACTGGGCCAGCTTCAGCATCGGCGTCGGCGAAACGGTGCAGTTCCAGCAACCCGGCAGCAACTCCGTCGCGTTGAACCGGGTGATCGGATCGGACCCGTCCGCCATCCTCGGCAGCCTGACGGCGAACGGCTACGTTTTCCTGGTCAATCCCAACGGCGTCCTCTTCGGCAACGGCGCCTCGGTCAGTGTCGGCGGGCTCGTCGCGACCACGATGGACATCGCGAACGCAGATTTCCTCGCCGGCCGCTACGTGTTCTCCGGCGCCGGTCCCGGTTCGATCATGAACAAGGGGACCATCCGCGCGGCCGACGGCGGGTACGTGGCATTGATGGGGCGGAGCGTCGAAAACCAGGGCGCGATCCACGCGCGCCTGGGAACGATCGCCCTGGCCGCGGGCGAGGGCGTCACGCTGGACGTCGCCGGCGACGGCCTGCTGAAGCTCGCCATCACCAAGGGCGCCGCCAATGCGCTGGTGCAGAACGGCGGGCTGATCCAGGCGGACGGCGGCACCGTGCTGCTGACCGCTCAGGCGGCCGGCGAATTGCTCGATACCGTGGTCAACAACACCGGCGTGCTCCAGGCCAGGACGCTGCAGGACCGCAACGGCACGATCCTGCTGCTCGCCGACAAGCAGTCCGGGACGATCGGCCTGTCCGGCACGCTGGACGCCAGCGCTCCCGGCGGTGGCAACGGCGGGTTCATCGAGACTTCCGCGGCGCACGTCGTCATCGCCGATGGCGCGCGCGTGAGCACGGCCGCGCCCGCGGGAACCGTCGGCAGCTGGCTGATCGACCCGCAGGACTTCACCATCGGCAGCGCGCCCGGCGACAACATCTCCGGCGCGACGCTGTCCGCGCAGCTGGTCAACAACAACGTCACGATCACCACCGAAGGCGCCGGCACCGACCTAGGCGACATCAACGTCAACGATGCCGTGAGCTGGACGGCGAGCGGCGGCCCGACGACCCTCGCGCTGAACGCGGACCGCAACGTCAACATCAATGCCGCCATCACCGCCACGAACGGCAACCTGTCGACGTGTTGCGGCGGCGACGTCAACGTCGACGCAGCGATCACCACGACCAACGGCAGCGTCCTGCTCAGCGCGGGCCATGACGTCAACGAGCGCGCGGCGATCACCGTCACCGACGGCAACCTGATGATCTGCGCCGCCAACGACATCAACATCTTCGGCGCCATCACCCTCACCCGGGGCACGGCCGATCCCACGCGCAGCCTCGGCCTGCCGCTGGGGCTGACCCTGAGCGCCGATACCGACGGCACGGGCCCGGGCATCCAGGGCGGGACGGTCGTGTTCGACTCGCTCGCGCCGCCCGCGACGGTGACCGCTGCACCGGTGAACATCTACTACAACCCGGTTTCCTACGCGGCCCCGACCGACTTTTCCGGCAAGTTCACCCTGACCGAGGGTGCCGCGCTCTCGCAATACATGCTCGTGTTCGCGGACGGTGGCGACAAGGCCTACGATGGCTCGACGACGACGACGCTGTCGGGCCTGAAGGGGAATCCGGCTGGCGTGACCCTCGTGGCCGGTCCGAACGCCAGCGCCAACTACGATTCGCCGGGCGTGGGCACCGACGTGGGGATCAGTTACAGCGGATACACGCTGTCGGGTCCGAACGCCGGGGCTTACGCGCTGCCGTTCAACTGCTGCGGCGGCCCGGTGCTTGCGCACACCACCGGCACCATCACGGAGAC
>CBIHRR010000133.1:0-5396 GCA_966212495.1 uncultured Gammaproteobacteria bacterium | reverse complement strand
CGTGAATCCGTCCATGGAGCCTCTTCGAAAACATCCATGTTTTCGACGCCCCCGAAAGTCCCCTCGCGCTTCCCCCGCCCCTGCACGCCGATTCCCACTGCTTCGGGGAAGAGCAAGAGCAGCCTCCGAACCGGTCGACGCATCCGTCTTTGCGTAACTTCGGGAGCGGTTTTTCGCTCTTGCTCTATCCGACGAAGCGGCAGGAACGCGCTTGCGGTAGGCGGCGCGAATGCGAGTGTGTGGGCCGAGCGGGCCATGGATGGCCCGCGCCCGCGGAGTGAGTCCTGGACGACTCGTCGACGCGGCGGACCACACACACGCATTCACGTCGCCCAGCCCCGAAGCCGATCCGCGTGACTCAGGCCATGAAGGCTTCGATCTCGTCGGCGCTGCGCGCCAGCTTCGCGGTGATCATGCGGGCGCCGTCCTTCGTGACGAGCACGTCGTCCTCGGTGCGGATGCCGATGCCGCGCCACTTCGCCGCCACGCTCGTGTCGCCTGGCGCGATGTACAGGCCCGGCTCGATCGTGAACACCATGCCCGGCTCGAGCAGGCGCGAATCGCCCTCGATGCGGTAATCGCCGACGTCGTGGACGTCCAGGCCGATCCAGTGGCCGGTCTTGTGGCGGTAGAAGCGCTTGTAGGCGCCGCCCTCGACGTTCTTGCGCAGCGCGCCCTTGAGCAGGCCGAGGCGCAGCAGGCCATCGGTGAGCACCTCCACCGCCGCGGCATGGCCGGCTTCGTAGGGCACGCCCGGCCGCGCCTGCGCGAGCGCCGCGGCGTGCGCCGCGCCGACCAGGTCGTGCACCGCCCGCGGCGCCTTCGAGAAGCGCCCCTTCACCGGGCAGGGGCGGGTGATGTCGGACGCGTAGTTGCGGTATTCGGCGCCGGCGTCCACCAGCACGAGGTCGCCGTCCTGCGATTGCGCGTCGTTCGCGACATAGTGCAGCACGCAGCCGTTGGCGCCGGCGCCGACGATGCTGCCGTAGGCCGGGACCGCGTCGTTCATGCGGAACACGCGTTCGATCTCGGCCTGCAGCTCGTATTCGCGGATGCCCGGGCGTGCGGCGCGCATCGCGGCCTGGTGCGCCGCGATGCTGATGTCCGCGGCGCGCTGCATCAGCTTGAGTTCCGCCGGCGACTTGAACAGCCGCAGCTCGTCCAGCAGGTGGCCCAGTTCCAGGAACTCGTGCGGCGGCTGCGCGCCGCTGCGCACCTGCGCGCGGACCCGGTTCAGCCAGCCGATGAGCTTCAGGTCGAACTCGGTGTCGCGGCCGAAGTGGTAATAGACGCGGCTGCGGCCCTCGAGCAGGCCCGGCAGGATTTCGTCGAGGTCGTCGATCGGATACGCGTCGTCGAGGCCGAAGCGGTCGACGGCCCCGTCGGGGCCGCTGCGCGGGCCGTCCCAGCCCTCCCGCTCCGGATCGCGCTCGCGGCAGAACAGGATCGCTTCGCCATGCACGCGTCCCGGCACCAGCACGAGCACGGCCTCGGGCTCGGGGAAGCCGCTGAGGTACCAGAAGTCCGAATCCTGCCGGTAGGGATAGTGCGTGTCGCGGCTGCGGATGCGTTCGGGCGCGGCGGGGATCACCAGGATCGCGTCGTCGCCCGCCATCCGCATGAGCTGGCGCCTGCGGCGCGCGAACTCCTTGCCGTCGATGCCCGCGAGCGCCTTCATCAATGCAGGCTTTGCCGGTGCGCCGGCCCCAGCACGCAGTCGCCATGCATCAGCAACACCGCCACGCGCACGAACTCCTCGATCTCCGAGAGGGCGGCCTCGTCCTCGTCGTCGCCGTCGTCCTGCGGCTGCGCGGCGGCGAGGCGGGCCAGGTCGCCCAGCGCCTCGCGGCTCTCTTCCGACAGCGGCGGCTCGGCGCCCGCCGCCAGGCCGAAGCCGCCGAGGAAGCCGCGGCACCATTCGAACAGCGCGCCGCTGCGCTCCTGCAGCGAGGCGTCGGCCGGCGGCAGCAGCAGCTCGAAGCTGAATTCGCGATCGCTGAATTGGGCGCTGGTCGCCTCCGCCAGGTCCTTTAGGACCCCTTCGGCGGCCGGCAACGCGGGATCGGCGAACACCCGCGCCAGCCAGTCGGGGCCCATGGTCCCGCCGCCGGCGATCCAACCGCAGAGGGCACCGTGCAGTTCCGCGACGTCGGTGGCGAGCCCGGCGCGTCGCGCCGCGTCGGCGACTTCGCCGGCGGTGGGCATGCGGGGGGCGGGGGCGTTGGTGGACGACATGCTGGCGGAAGGGGGGTCGGCTGGCATCGCCACAGTGTAGCGACTTGCACCCGTGCCCGGCATTGCCGACACTTTGGCGACAGGCTCATCGACACCCGCCGCCGGCGGTGCCCGGGGAATCCAACATCGCCGCGTCCGGAATGCTACGCGCTGCCTGCGTGAAGCTCGCGCTCGCTGTCCTGGAGCGCTGGGGCGGCAGTGCGCCCGAAGCCGGCGCCGCCATGCACGAGCGCCGCATCGCGTCGGAAGTGCTGCGCAGCATGAGCGAAGCGGTGTGCGTGCTGGACCGCGGCTTCGACTTCGTCTCGGTCAACCCGGCGTTCTCGCGCATGACCGGCTACGGCGAAGGCGAGGTGATCGGCAGCAACGCCAGCCTGCTCGACAGCGCGCAGCACACCTCGTCCTACTACAGCGAGATCCGCGACACCCTCCAGCACCAGGGCCGCTGGTCCGGCGAGATGTGGCAGCTGCGCAAGGACGGCGAGGAATTCCTGTGCGCGTACGAGTGCAGCACCGTGCTCGACGGCGGCGGCGGGCACGCGATGTACGTGCTGGTGCTCAACGACATCACCGAGCAGAAGCGCGCCGAGCAGGAACTGCGCTACCTCGCCAACTTCGACCCGCTCACCAACCTGCCCAACCGCACCCTGCTCGCCGAGCGCCTGTCGCGCGCGATCGTGCGCGCGCGGCGCCAGGGCGACCGGATCGCGGTGCTGTTCCTGGACCTCGACCGCTTCAAGGACATCAACGATTCGCTCGGCCACGCCGCCGGCGACCGCATCCTGCGCGCGGCGGCGCGGCGCCTGCAGGAAACCGTCGGTCCGCGGCAGACCGTCGCGCGCCTGGGCGGCGACGAATTCACGGTGGTGCTGGAAGGGCTGGCCGCGCCGGTCGAGGCGGACGACGAGGCGCGCGCCATCATCGCCGCGTTCGAGCAGCCCCTGCTGCTGGACGACAGCCAGGAAATCGCGATCACGCCCTCGATCGGCATCGCGATCTACCCGGACAACGCACAGGTGCCGACCGAGCTGCTGAAGCAGGCCGACACCGCGATGTACCAGGCCAAGGCCGCGGGCCGCCGCACCTTCTCGCGCTACACCGAAGCGATGGACATCTCGGCGCGGCATCGCGCCACCGTCTCCGGCGCGCTGCGCAAGGTCCTGGACCGCGGCGAGCTGCGCTTGGTGTACCAGCCGCGGATGGCGCTGGCGCAGTCGCGGATCGTCGGCGTCGAGGCGCTGCTGCGCTGGCGCGGGCCCGAGGGCGACATCCCGCCGGCGGAATTCATCCCGCTCGCCGAGGAAAGCGGCACCATCCTCGAGATCGGCGAGTGGGTGCTGCGCGAGGCCTGCCGCAAGGTCGCCAAGTGGCAGCGCCTGGGCCTGCCATCGCTGGCGGTGTCGGTGAACGTCTCGGCGCTGCAGTTGCTGCGCGGCGACTTCCCCGGCCTCGTCGGCCGCGTGCTCGCGGAGACCGGCCTGCCGCCGACGTCGCTGGAGCTGGAGCTCACCGAATCGGTCGTCATGTCCAATGCGCCGCAGAGCGCGGACAAGCTGCGCGCCCTGCGCGACCTCGGCGTCTCGCTCGCGATCGACGACTTCGGCACCGGCTATTCGTCGCTGGCCTACCTGCGCCGCCTGCCCTTCACGACGCTCAAGATCGACAAGGAATTCGTCGACGACCTCAGCCACGACACCGAGACGGAAGACGCCGCGATCACCACGACGGTGCTGGCGATGGCCCGTTCGCTCGGCCTGAAGGTCGTCGCCGAAGGCGTGGAGACCGAGGCCCAGCTGCAGTTCCTGCGCGACCACCGCTGCGACGAGATCCAGGGGTTCTGGCTGGCCCCGCCGCTGGAGGCCGCGGAGTGCCCCGCCTTCATCCGCCGCTGGCGCCCGGCGACCGGCCGGCCCAGCCTCGAGGCCGACCTCGCGCCGGCCGGCTGACCGGCCCGGCGCGCGCATCCGGCTGCCTGCCTTGACCGCCCCCGGCCGCCTGCCTATCGTGCCTGCATGGACAACGACGCGCTGATCGCCCAGTTGCAGGCCGTGGCGGCCCGTGTCGACGCCCTCGCGGCGCGCACCCAACAGCTCGCCGAGGAAAACCGCAGCCTGCGCCAGCAGCAGGAGCAGCTGGCCGGCGAACGCTCGCAGCTGCTCGCGCGCAACGAGCAGGCGCGCTCGCGCGTGGAAGCCATGATCGCGCGCCTGAAGTCGCTGGAGCAGCACACGTGAGCAGCGCCGCCGAACCGGTCTCGATCCGCCTGCTCGACCGCGAGTACACGGTCGGCGTGGAACCGGGCGAACGCGACAGCCTGATGGCGGCCGCGCGCCTGCTCGAGGCGAAGATGCGCGAAGTGCGCGGCGCCAACCGCATGGCGGCGGTCGACCGCGTCGCCGTGCTCGCCGCGCTGAACATGGCGCATGAATTGCAGCAGCTGCGCGACGGCAGCGCCGGCCGCTCGGATGAATTGGCGCGCACGCTCGAGGCGCTGCGCCGGCGCCTCGACGCCGCCGGCGTGTGAATGCCGCACGCCGGGTGAACGCGCGCCGACGAATGGCAGCGCGCACCATCGACCCTTCGCTATACTGCGCACGCGTCCTCTGCCCTGCGCGACGGCGTGTGCAAACATTCGCCTTGTCCCTTAATGACGACCACGGGGATGCAGCGGGAACCGGGAGTGCATGTCCGCCACGTAGCGGGAAGCCCGATGGTTTCCAGGCATTCCCACTTGAACCCCGGGTTCAAGGTCGTTTCGCACGCATCGCCACGGCGGAGGATGTACTGACGCGTTCCACCCGAAGCCCGCGACCGCAAGTCGCGGGCTTCGTTTTTTCGCGGTCTCCGGCCGCGGCGGCGCGATCGATGGCACGCGGGGCATCGCGATGAATGCGGGAACGCACGCATCGCTGCGCGCCGGACTGCGCAGCGAACTCCGCGCACGCCGCCGCGCCATCCCCGCCGCGCAACGCATCGCCGCCGCGGAGCGGCTGGCGGAGCAGCTGCTCGCATTGCCGATCCTGCCGATCGCCGGCGACGTCGCGGGCTACTGGGCGATGGACGGCGAGATCGCCTTGCATGCCTTCCAGCTGCGCCTGCCGCCCGGATTGCGCTGGTGCCTGCCCGTGCTCACCGATGACGGCCTGCGTTTCGCGCGCTGG
>CBIHRR010000132.1:0-5410 GCA_966212495.1 uncultured Gammaproteobacteria bacterium | reverse complement strand
TTCCAGCCCCCGCCGGACTGGTACCACCAGCCGCTGCGGGCGCTGGCGATCCACTGCTTGGCGAACACGTCGCGGATCTGCGATTCCCACTCCGGGTGGCCGTTGGCGACCGCGACCTCGCGGTAGACCGCCTTGCGGTCGCGGTTGTCGTCGGCCACGGCCTGGTTGGTCGCGACCCGGTCCTTCAGGTCCAGCTTCGAGGCATCGCGCACGACGACCAGGCCGTCGCTGCTGAAGCCCAGCGCGCCGGCGTCGAAGCCCGCGCGCAGGGTGGCGTCGAAGCGCGCCTCCATGCGGGCCTGGATCGCCTGGATCGCGGGCGTCTTGATGGTGATGTCCGGGGCCGACTGCGCGCGGGCCTGGCCGATGCCGACCAGCATCCACGGATCGAAGCCGGTGTCCGCCGACGGGCCGCGCAGCGCCATGCCGCCCGGGTTGCCGGGCGCGGCCTCCTGCGGCTGGTCGCCGATCACCTTCTCGACGAACTGCTTGGCGGCTTCCTTGGCCTCGGCCGCGGGGAAGTACACGTTGATGGTCACGCACGCCGTGAGCACCACCGCGGCGAAGGGCATCCCGATCCAGCGTTTCATGCGCGTCTCCAGTTCCATGCAAGTGTGCGGGGCATACGGCGAAGGTGGCGTGTCGATCATTGCACGACGGGGGACACCTCGCCCTTGCCGGCCGCGGTGAGCCGTTCGAGCAGCGTCGGCCAGTCGACGCGGCGGTTGAAGCCGACCACCGTCAGGCGCGGCAGGCCCGATCCTTCGACGATGGTAAATCCGGGCGATGAACGCGCGGTGTCCGGCGTGGCACCCGCGGCGGCGGCGGCCGCCGGGTCCGGGGCGGGGCCGGCCGCATGCAGCCCATCCATCATGCAGACTTCGTTCGCCAGCCGGCAGGAAATGCCGATCCGGGCGTAGCCGAAGTCGTCGAACAGCGCGAGCAGCCGGCCCTGCAGGCTGGCGACGAAGGAGGCGTCGCCGACGCTGGAGATGTCCTGCACGGCGCGCTGGCTGATGCGCTGGCGGACGCCGGCGCGCTTTGCCGCCGCGGCGTCGGTGTGCAGCTCGGCGTCAAATGCGGTGGCGCTCCAGTCGACCAGGCGCAGGCCGTCGATGCGGCCGTCGAGCTTGCCGTCGATGCTGCCGAAGTCGAACACGCCGGTGAGCGCATGCAGGTCGAGGTCGTCGATCGCGAGGTCGGCGCCGAGCGAGGGCGCGACGCCGAACGGCCGCTCGAGCGACAGCTGCGACACGTGCACCGTGCCGCCGAACAGCTGCATGTCGAGGCCGCCGTCGAAGGCCATGCGCTCGTCGGCGTAGTGCGCGTTCGGGATCGTGCCGCTGAGTTCGCCGTCGAAGCCGGGCAGGCCGAGCGCCTTGGCGATCGCACCGATGTCGAGCTTGTCCAGGTCCAGGGCGAAGTCCATGCGCATGCCCTGCCCGCCCGACGGCGGCCGCATCACGAGGTCCTGGAACCGCAGCGTGCCGCCGAACGCGGGCACCGTCACCGGTTCGCGCAGCCGCAATTCGCCGCCCGCGCTGCGCATCGGCAGCGTGGCGGCGGCGAAATCCAGGCCGTAGAGCTTGCCTTCGCGCCAGCGCAGCGCGCTCTCGACGGGGCCGGCGGCGGAGAAGCGCACGTCGCCGTCGAGGCCGTCGAAACGGAAGCGGCCCTTGCCGTCGGCGAGGTCGACGCCGTGCAGCGTCGCGCCAGCCGCCTGCAGCACGCCGCCGTCGATGTGCAGTTCCGCGTCGAGGCCGCCGGCCAGCGTGAGCTCCGACAGGCCGGCGACGCCGAGCCAGCCGGAGAGATAACGCTCGCGCCAGGGCGCGAGGTCGGATGCATGGACCGCGACATCCAGCGCCTGCAGGCTCGCGTCGGGCGCGAACGCGGCGCTGCCCGTGGCGTGCAGCGCATCGCCGTCGCGCCATTCGAACGCGGGCACCGTCCAGCCGGCCTGGCCCTGTCGGCGCGCTTCGACGTGCAGGCCGATCGGCGAGGCGGGCAACGCGACGTAGGCGCTGCCGAAGAGCAGCTCGCCGCCGTGGAGTTCACCGTCGAGCTTCACGGTGGACAGCCCGCGCGGCGTGCCGCCGTGCAACGTGCGGTAATCGACGGCGAGCTTCGCGCCGAGGTCCTGCGCGGCGATCGTCGCGTCCGGCGTGTCGAGCGCGGCGCCGGCGAGCGCGAGCGTGCCTTCGACCTGCAGCGGCTTGCGCGCGGGCGCGTGCACGCGCAGGTGGCCGTCGAGCGTGCCGCCCTTGAGCTGGCCGTCGGGCCAGCCCTGCGCGAGCAGCGCCTGCGCCCAGGCCAACGGCACGCGCGCGAGGTCGACGGCGGTGTCGTCGGGCGTGACCGTACGGCGGGTCACGGTGAGCGCGGCGCGGCCGTCGCGCAACGCGGCGAAGGTGGTCGCGTCGTCGAGCGCGATCGCCAGGCGCAGCGGATGCGCCCGCCCGCTGCGGACGCTGCCTTCGCAGCGCCAGCCGCCGCTGCCTGCCTTGCCCGCGCGCATCAGCGGGCATTGCCAGCGCAGGTCACGATAGCGGTAGCCGAGGTCCGGCGCGTCGAGCGTGCCCACTTCGACCTGCAGGTCGCCCTGCGGCGCGCCCGCGCGCCAGGCCAGCCGCACGCGCACGTCGCGCAGCGTCGCGACCGCCGTCGTGACCTTCGCGATGCGCAGCTGCGCGACGCGCGGCGCGTCGGCGGCGCGCGCGCTGGTAGCCGCCGGCCACGCCAGTGCGAGCAGCAGGATTAGGATCGCCCGAGGCATGGAAGCCAGCATACCGAGCCGGGGAAGGCCCTGCGATGAAGCCCGCCGCAACGAAGCGCGCCGCGACGAAGCCGCGGATCCTGCTGGTCGAGGACGATGCGCCCAGCCGTGCGTTCCTGGCGGCCGCGCTCGCCGGCCTGCCCGCGCGCGTGACGACGGCGTCGGGTGCGGCCGAGGCCCTGGTGCTTGCGGCGACGCGCAGCGCATTCGACCTGTGGCTGCTGGATGCGCACCTGCCCGATGCGGACGGGGGCGCGCTGCTCGCGGCGCTGCGGCTGCTCGCGCCGGCCACGCCGGCGCTGGCGCACACGGCGACGCGCGATCCGGCCTGTGCGGCGTCGCTGCGGGCGCGCGGCTTCGACGGCGTGCTGGTCAAGCCGGTCGCGCTGGCGGTGCTGCGGGCGACGGTGCGCGACGCGATCGCGGCGATGCCGCGCCACGCGCCCCCGGCGGAGTCGCGCGGCGCGGTGCGCCGTGCCGCGGCGGTCGCGGAAGCGCCGGCCACCGGCTGGTCCGCCGCGAACGCCGCCGGCCTGCGCGCGCTGTTCCATGCCGAGCTCCCGGCGCAGCGCGCATCGGTGGAGCAGGCGCTGTCGCAAGGCGACGTCGCGTCGGCGAGCGACGTGCTGCACCGGTTGCGCGCGAGTTGCGGCTTCGTCGGCGCGGCGGCGCTGGGCGCCGCGGTCCGCGCGTTGCAGGCCGATCCGGAATCGATGGATGCGCTGCGCCGCTTCGGCGCCTGCGTCGACGCGGTGCTGGCGCTCGCCGTCGGCGCGATCGCCTAGCGCGCGCCGGATTCGTCGGGCGCGACGGGGCGCGGATCGTCCGTCGCCAGCCGCCCGAGCGCGCCGAGCAGGTCCCAGGAGCGCAGCGGCCGGCCGCCGAGATGGTGCAGCAGCACCGGGCGCATCGCGCGGCGCAGGCCGGCGAGGTCGTCGACGCCGGGCATGCCGCCATCGCGCATGCCGCCATCGCGCATGCCTCCATCGGCCGCCAGCGCCAGCAGCGCGAGCCCCGTCGCCGCATCGCTGCGGTCGGCGCGGCCGCGATCGCTGAGCAGCCGGCGCGGGCCCTGTTCCGGATCGAGGCGATAGCGCGCCGCCGGATCGATCGGTGCCCCGTCCACGTCGCTGCCGAAATCCATGCCGAAGCCGAGCGCGTCGAGCAGCGCCGCCTCGAAGCGGCGCAGGGTCCACGCCAGCGGCTGCGACGCGTCGCCGAGCCGCGCGCGCATCGTCGCGTACGCGTCGAACAGCGCGTGCTGCGGGTCGTCGCGTGGCGCCAGGCGCAGCACCAGTTCGTTGACGTAGAAGGCGGCGAGCGCCGCCTCGCCCGCGAGCAGCGGCGCGGCGTCCAGCGCCTCGGCACTGCGCAGCTGCGCGAGTTCGCCCTGCTGCACGGCGTCCAGGCGCACGTGCTGCAGCGGCTGCAGCGCGGCGCGCAAGGGCTGCCGGCGCGCGCTGCGCACGCCGCGCGCGACCAGGCCGAGGCGGCCGTGGTTCGCGGTCAGCACCTCCACCAGCAGGCTCGTTTCGCGCCAGGGCCGCGCGTGCAGGACGAACGCGGGCTCGCCGGCGATGCGCATTTCAGTCGTGGTAGCCGAACGTCCGCAAGGCCGCTTCGTCGTCGGACCAGCCCGCGCGCACGCGCACCCACGTCTGCAGGAAGACCTTGGCGCCGAACAGCCGCTCCATCTGCTCGCGCGCCCGCGTGCCGATCTCGCGCAGGCGCTCGCCGCCCTTGCCGATCACGATCGCCTTCTGGCCGTCGCGCTCGACCCAGATGACCGCGCCGATGCGCAGCAGCGGGCCGTGCCGGCCGGGCTCCTCCGCGAACTGCTCGATCTCCACCGTCGTCGCATACGGCAGTTCCGCGCCGAGCTGGCGCATCAGCTGCTCGCGCACCAGTTCGCCGGCGAGGAAGCGCTGGCTCTTGTCGGTGATCTCGTCCTCGCCATACAGCGGCGGCTGTTCCGGCAGCAGCTGCAGCAGCGAGGCGACCAGCGGCTCCAGGCCCTTGCGCTTGAGCGCGGACACCGGATGCACCGACGCGAAGTCGCGGCCTTCGTTCGCCGTGCCGAGGTACGGCAGCAGGTCGCTCTTGTCCTTGAAGCGGTCGACCTGGTTGACGACCAGCACGACCGGCACCTTCGCCTCGCGCAGCGCCGCGTAGGCGAGCGTGTCCTCCTCGTCCCAGCGCCCGGCCTCGACCACGAGCATCGCCGCGTCCACGCCTTCGAGCGCCCCGCGCGCCGCGCGGTTCATCATCCGGTGCATCGCCGACGCCGAGGCCTTGCCCTCGCCGCGATGGATGCCGGGGGTATCGACAAGCAGCAGCTGGCCACCCTCGACGGTGGCGATGCCGAGGAGGCGATGGCGGGTGGTCTGGGGGCGGTTGGAGACGATGCTGACCTTGGCGCCGACCAGGGCGTTCACCAGGGTCGACTTGCCCACGTTCGGGCGGCCGACGACCGCTACCTGCCCTGCCCGATGTGCCTTTTCGCTCATCCGGCCATTGTAGAGGGTTCGGCTTCGGGGCCGGGCGATTGGAACGGGGGGGGGCGGGAGGGGGGGGGGCGGGGGGGCAAACAAGGAGCAGAGATAAAAACAACCGGGTTTTTTGACCCCCCCCCCC
>CBIHRR010000131.1:0-5477 GCA_966212495.1 uncultured Gammaproteobacteria bacterium | reverse complement strand
CGGCCCTTGTCCTCGACGAGGCGGAAGTCGATCTTGCGCTCCTCGAGGCTGGCCTTCAGCACGACGATGCGGACGCGGTCACCGAGGCGGTATTCGTGGCCGCGACGGTCGCCGGCCAGCATCTTCCGGATCGGATCGAACTTGTAGAAGTCGTGCGGCAGCTGGGTGACGTGCACCAGCCCGTTGACCTTCGAATCGTCGAGCTCGACGAACAGGCCGAAGCTGGTGACGCCGCTGATGGTGCCGTCGAACTCGCTGCCGACGTGCTGCTCCATCCACGCCGCGCGGTAGCGCTCGTCGACCTCGCGCTGCGCCTCGTCGGCGCGGCGCGAACGCTCGGAGCACTGCAGCGACAGCGTCGACATCTGGTGCGGGGAGTACGTGTACTGGTCCGGCCGCTGGCCGGCCAGCGCGTGCTTGATCGCGCGGTGCACCAGCAGGTCGGGATAGCGGCGGATCGGCGAGGTGAAGTGCGCATACGCCGCCAGCGCCAGGCCGAAGTGGCCGATGTTCTCGGGCGCGTAGACGGCCAGCGCCTGGCTGCGCAGGATCACCGATTCCAGCAGCGCCGCATCCGGGCGCTCGCGGATCTTTTCCAGCAGCGCGCGAAAATCCTTCGGCACCAGCTTGCCCCACGGCGGCAGCCGCAGGTGGAATTCCTTCAGGAACTCGCCAAGGTCCGCGTATTTCGCTTCCGGCGGCTTGTCGTGGTCGCGGTACGGCGCCGGAATCCCCGCCTGCAGCAGGTATTCGGCGGCCTGCACGTTGGCCGCGATCATGCATTCCTCGATCAGCTTGTGCGCGTCGTTGCGCTGGATCATGCCCGCCTGGGTGACCTCGCCCTGCGGGCCGAGCACGAAGCGAACCTCGCTGGTCTCGAACTCGATCGCGCCGCGCTTCGCGCGCGCCTTGTCGAGGATGCGGTAGAGCTGGTGCAGGCGCTGCACCTGCGGCAGCAGCGCGCCGATCTTCGCCAGCGCGGCATCGCGATCCTCGTCCGGGACACCCTCGCCCACCGCGTTCCAGACCTGGGTATAGGTCAGGCGCAGGTGCGAGTTCATCACCGCTTCGTAGAACTTCGCTTCGGTCGGGATGCCGTCGCGCCCGACCTGCATGTCGCAGGCGAAGCAGAGGCGATCCACCTTCGGGTTGAGCGAGCAGATGCCGTTGGACAGCGTCTCCGGCAGCATCGGCACGACGAAGCCGGGAAAGTACACGGAGGTCGCGCGCTTCTGCGCCTCGTCGTCGAGGGGCGTGCCCGGTCGCACGTAGTGCGAGACGTCGGCGATGGCGACGATCAGGCGGAAGCCGTCGCGGTTCGGCTCGCACCAGACCGCGTCGTCGAAGTCCTTGGCGTCCTCGCCGTCGATGGTGACGAGCGGCAGCTGGCGCAGGTCGACGCGGCCGCGGATGTCGGCGTCCTGCACTTCCAGCGGCACGGCGGTGGCCTGCGCCAGGACTTCCGGCGGGAATTCGTGCGGGATTTCGTGGCCGTGGATCGCGGCTTCGACCGCGAGCGAAGCGGTGAGCTTGTCGCCGAGCACCGCGAGCACGCGGCCGATCGGCGGCCTGCGCGCATCCGGCGCCTGCACGATCTCGGCGACGACCAGCTGGCCGGGCTTCGCGTCGCGGCCTTCGCCCGGCGGGATCATCACGTTGCGCTGGATGCGGCGGTCGTCGGGTTCGACGTAGCTGATGCCGGCCTCGACGATGAAGCGGCCGATCAGGCGCGTCACGCGATGCTCGAGCACCTCGACGATCGCGCCCTCGCGGCGGCCGCGGCGATCCACGCCGGTGACGCTGGCGAGCACGCGGTCGCCATGCAGCGCCTTGCGCATCTCGTACGGCGGCAGGAACAGGTCGTCGCCCTCGCCGCTTTCCGGGCGCAGGAAGCCGAAGCCGTCGGGATTGGCGATCACCGTGCCGGCGATCAGGTTCTGGTTGCGCCCGGCGGGCACGAAACCGCCGCGGCGGTTCTGCAGCAGCTGGCCGTCGCGCAGCATCGCCGACAGGCGCTTGCCCAGCGCGTCGAAACGGTCGGGCGCGGTCAGCGCGAGCTTCTCCGCCAGCGCCTGCACGTCCATCGGGCCGTCCTGGGCGGCGAGCACCTGCAGGATCATTTCGCGGCTGGCGATCGGTTCGGCGTAGCGCGTGGCTTCGCGCGCGGCCTGCGGATCGGATGCGGGAACCGCGGCGGGCGCGGTGCGGGGGCCGCCGCCCATGGCGCGGGCCAGGCCCGGATCCGGCAGCCAGCCCGGCAGCGGGCGCTTGCCGGCGGGCGCGTGGCCTTCCGGCGTGGCGCCCTGTCGGTGGCGGGCCGGCTTCGGGGCAGACTTGCCGGCGGAGTGGGCACCGGCCGAGGCGGCGGATTTGCCGGCCGGCGCGCGTCCGCCGGTCTTGCCGGGCGCCTTGCGGTCGCCCTTGGGGGTCTTTTTCATCGCGGCGATGGTACACCGCGCGCGTGCAGGGCTCGTGCGAAGCGCCCGCGCTCAGTCGCGGACCCGCAGTCCCTGCGCGTCGTCGATGCTGCCGTCGGGGCCGACGACGACGAAGCGCTCGCGGTTGCGGTCGAAGGCCACCGGCACCGGCGGCTGGAACAGCGGGCGGCGCACGAAGCGCAGCGTCCAGCCGAAGTGCGACATCGTTTCGAGCGTCTGCAGCTGCTGCGCGGTGAGGCCGCGGCGCAATTCCTCGCGATCGCCCTCGCCGCAGCGGGCGCGCCGCTCGGCGACGGCAGTCGCGACGGCTTCGGTCGCGGTGGAAGTCGCCGTCGCGCTCGACGTCGCGCGTTGCGGCGCGAGCACCTGCACGGCGCGCGGTGCCGACAGCATGCGCACCGGCATGGAAGCCTGCGCATGCGGCGGCGCATGCGGCGGCGCATGCGGCGGCGCATGCGGGAGCGCCTGCGCATGCGCGGGCTGCGAGGGCGCGGGTTCGCGCGGCAAATACGCATCGAGGTCGAAGGGATCGTCCACCAGCGGGATGCCGAGATCCGGCACCCGCTCGCGCGTGGGCTGCACCGCGCGCAGGATGCCGTCGTCGACCGGCTGGGCCACGGCGGCCTGCCCGGGGCCGTGCCCGTCCGGCACCTCGCGTTCGGCTTCCGCGTCGCCGCCGAGGCGCAGCAGCAGGTGTTGCGCGTGGTCGCAGATGTGCAAGTGCTGGTCGACCGTCGCGACGCGCAGCAGCGCGCGCGCCTGCTCGACGACGTCGCGCGACAGCGTCGGGTCGTGGGGATCCGCGCGATGCCGGCGCAGAGCCGTCGCTTCCAGGTCTTCGAGCAGGACTTCGATCTGCGCGCGTTGCAGCGTCATCGCATTCCCGGCCGCGCTGCGGCCGTTCCATGGCCCCGACGCGCCGAGCGTAGCAGGATTCATGGCCGGTTCCGTCGCCCGAATACGTGCCGCGCGGCCTGCAATCGCTTCCAGCGTGCCGGAAGCGTTTCCGCCCGCGAATCGCGCCCAACAAAAAACCCCGCTCGATGGCGGGGTTCCCGTTTCGCTTGGTGCCCAGGAGAGGACTCGAACCTCCACGGTTTTACCCGCTAGTACCTGAAACTAGTGCGTCTACCAATTCCGCCACCTGGGCAGGCGAGCGAGCCGCGAATTTTGGGGGGCGGGGCGGCGAAAGTCAACGAGAGGCAACCATCCATCGCGGGGACACCAGCCCGGGAGATGCGCCCTAGTCCTGCGAGCGCTTGGTCGCGGCCTTCGCCGGCCCGGCCTGGTCCGCGATCCGCCACAGGTAGAGGCTGGCATAGGTCCGGTACGGACCCCAGCGCTCGCCGCGTTCGGCCAGCGCCTTCGGGGTCGGCATGGCATCGGCCTTGTCGACGGCCTGCGCGCCCTTGCGGATGCCCAGGTCGTCCACCGGCAGCACGTCGGGCCGGCCGAGGCGGAACATCAGCATCATCTCGACCGTCCAGCGGCCGATGCCGCGCACCGGCACCAGCGCGGCGATGATCGCGTCATTGTCCATCACCGACATGCGGCGCAGGTCCGGGATTTCACCGGCGGCCTCCCGCCGTGCCAGGTCGCGCAGCGCGAGCAGCTTGTTGCCGGACACGCCGCAGGCGCGTATCGCCGCGTCGTCGCAGCGCGCCAGCGTGTCGCAATGGAATCGGTCGCTGCCGATGGCGGTTTCGACGCGACCGACGATCGTGGCCGCGGCCTTGCCGCTGAGCTGCTGGTAGAGGATCGCGCGCGCCAGCGCGTCGACCGGATCGAAGGGCTTGCGCCAGCGCGGATCGGGCGCGATCGGCCCGATCCGCTTCATCCATGTCCCCAGGCGGCGATCGCGCCGCGCCAGGTGGTCGCGCGCGGCTTCGGTGTCGAAACCGCGCGCGTGCCGTGGCATTGCCTTACTTCTTGATCGCCCAGTACACGTCGTACTGGCCGTTGGCGGTGAACGACTGGTCAATGCCGCGCTTGTAGACCTCGAACGCCAGGCCGGTCGGTTCCTCGCCCTGGGTCAGGGTCCAGGCGCGCAGTGCGTTGCGCACGGTTTCCAGCTCGGCCATGTAACCGACGTAGGTCGCGGTCGCGTAGCGGCCGGGCTCCGAACGCTGGTACTTCACCGGGCCGAGCAGCTTCAGGCCGGCCATCGGCGGGCCGGAGGCGGGGATCACCGGCGCGCGTACCGGGGCGGCCGCGGCCGTGCCGTCCTGGCCGGCGACCGGCGCGGGCGCCGTGTCGGCCGGGGCGGCGGAACCGGCGCGACGCACCGGCACGACCACGTCGAAGGTGTAGGTCTCGCGTGCGAGCTCGGTGGAGACGATGCGCATCGGGCCGGCGGCGACGAGGCCGTTGGCATCCATGCTGCGCTTGATCCACTCCATGTCCGCGCGCATCGCGTCCTGGATCTTCACGTTGTTGCGCTCGATCGAACCGGCGTTGACCACCAGCAGGTCCTCGGCCGGCAGGTCGACGAACGACAGCCCGGCGAGCTTGCTGCCCTGCACGGCGTAGTCGGTGTTGGGCACCTGCGCCAGCATGTTGGTGAGGCGCTGCAGGCCGAGGTCCATGTCGTCGCCGACGTGGCGGCTCACGTAGAGGCCGGCGTAGCGGCCCAGCAGGTCCCAGCCGTAGTCGACGTCGTAGCTCTGGGTGATCTCGACGTTGCGGCCGCCGCGACCGGTCGGCTTCAGGGTGAAGACGCTGGTCTTGTCGTGGCCGCGCTGCGGGTTGACGATCGCGTAGGTCACGCTCGAGCGCGGCTCGGTGGCGGTGATTTCCCAGCTGCCCTGGCCGAGCTGCGGCTTGTCGGAGGTGTAGTCCATGCGCGCGCCGACGCCGGAGGCCGGGCCGGAGAACTGCAGCTGCATCTTCGGGTCGCGCAGGACCAGCGGATTCCAGTCGGGGAAGCGGCGCAGGCTGTTGAGCGTGTCGTACACGATCGTCAGCTTGCGGTTCGTCTCCACCTGCTTCTCGAGGTGGCGGTGCGACGGCAGCACCAGCGCGACCAGCAGGAACAGCGCG
>CBIHRR010000130.1:0-5493 GCA_966212495.1 uncultured Gammaproteobacteria bacterium | reverse complement strand
GGCATCGACACGCGTTCCGGGTTGAGGAAGCGCTCGAACAGCAGGTCGTACGGGATCGGGTCGAGGTCGGTGATGCCCAGCGACCACGCGACGAGCGAACCGGCACCGGAACCGCGGCCGGGGCCGACCGGGATGCCGTGGTCCTTCGCCCAGTTGATGAAGTCGGCGACGATCAGGAAGTAGCCCGGGAAGCCCATGCGGACGATCACGTCCAGCTCGGACTCCAGGCGCGCCTCGTAGCCCTCGCGCGTGTGCCCCGGCGCGGGCGCCTGCTTCGCGAGGCGGCGGCCGAGGCCTTCGCGCGCCTGCGAGCGGATCCAGCTGTCGAGGGTCTCGTCCGACGGCACCGGGAACGCGGGCAGGTGGTAGGTGCCCAGCGACAGCGCGAAGTTGCAGCGCGTCGCCAGCGCGAGCGTGTTGTCGATCGCGTCGGGCAGGTCCGCGAACAGCGCCGCCATGTCCTCGGCCGGCTTGAGGTACTGCTCGCGGCTGTAATCGCGCGGGCGGCGCGGATCGTCGAGCACGCGGCCGGTCGCGATGCAGACGCGCGCTTCGTGCGCCTCGTAGCCGTCCGGGTCGAGGAAGCGCACGTCGTTGCTGGCCACCAGCGGGATGCCGCGCGCCGCGGCGGCCTGCACGGCGAAGCTGTTGAACGCGTCCTCGCCCTCGCGGCCGGTGCGGGTGATTTCCAGGTGCGCATTGCCACCGCTGTGGCGCTGCAGGTCCGCCAGCCATTGCGCGGCCAGGTCGTGGCGGCCGGCGGCGGCCAGGCGCCCGGCTTCGCTGTCGCGGCCGGCGAGCACGAACAGCCCGGTGTTGTCCTCGTGCAGCCAGTGCGGGCGCACGACGACGCCGTCGTGGCGGTGGCCTTCCATCCACGCGCGGCTGAGCAGGCGCGACAGCGCGAGGTAGCCGGCGTTGTCGCGGCACAGCAGGGTCAGGCGCGTCGGCGCTTCGTCGCCTTCGGCGAGCAGGATGTCGGCGCCGGTGACCGGCTTGATGCCCGCGGCCTCCGCGGCCTTGTGGAACTTGACCAGCGAGAACAGGTTGGCGTGGTCGGTGATCGCCACCGCGGGCTGGCCCAGCGCGACGCAACGCCCGATGAGTTCCGGGATCCGGATCGTCGAGTCGACCAGCGAGTATTCGCTGTGCAGGTGCAGGTGGACGAAGCGGGAGGGCATGGCTTTCCGCAGCCTAGCCCCCGGCCGGGAAGCGGACAAGAGTTGACATCCCGCCGCCGGCAGGCCCGACGCGCCGGCCGCCACCGGCGCTGCTCAGCCGATGTGGAACAGCTCCCGCGGCTGGCCGTCGTCGCTCGCGTAGCGGCTGGCCTGGACGCGCTGGTGGTGCTGCCACAGCGCGATTTCGGCGAGCCCCTCGCTCACCGCGTGGCGCGCGGTGACCGGATCGAGGCCGGCGAGCCGCGCATCGAAGCCGGCGACCGTTTCCTGGTCGGGGAGCTGGTGGGCGAAGGACTGGTACGCGGCACGCATGGCACGTTCCTCCTGGGGCAGGTGGGGCTGCTTCCCGTTGGGATGCGCGAACAGGCTGCGCCGTTGCAATGCGCGCCGGATGCGCCGCAAGTCGCCGTGACTTCCGGTGCGTTCAGGCGTGGTTGCGGTTCAGGCGCCGGCGAGCGCCGGCACGCAGCCGTCGAACAGGCCCGGGCCCTGCATCGCTTCGCGGACCGGCGCGAAGCTGCGGCGGTGCTCCGGGCAGGGGCCGAGCCGCGCGAGCGCCTCGAGGTGCACGGGCGTGCCGTAGCCCTTGTGCGCGTCGAATCCGTAACCCGGCCAGCGCGCGTGCAGCTCGTGCATGTGGCGGTCGCGCGCGACCTTGGCCAGGATCGACGCGGCCATGATCGCGCGGTCGACCGCATCGCCGCCGATGATCGCGCGCGCGGCGCACGGCAGGTCGCGCGGCAGGCGGTTGCCGTCGATGCGCGCCTCGATCGCGCAGCCCTCGTGCGGGCCGCCGGCCAGCCGGCCGTCCGCCAGCGCCGACGCCACGCCGCGCAGCGCCTCGCGCATGCCGTGCATCGTCGCGTGGAAGATGTTGAGGCGGTCGATTTCGCGGACGTCGACGAACACGACGTGGAAGGCGAGCGCGCGCTCGACGATGCGCGGGTACAGCTTCTCGCGGTGCGTTTCGTCGAGCTGCTTGGAGTCGTCGAGGCCGTTGACCGGCGTGCGGCCCGGCGGGAACACCACCGCGGCCACGACCACCGGGCCGGCGAGCGGGCCGCGCCCGGCCTCGTCGACGCCGGCGACGAGCTGCGCGGCCGCGCTTGCCGCGGACGTCGCGCCCGGCGCGAACACGCTGGCTCGCGGGTCGCCCGCGTGCGTCATGCCAGCACCGCTTCGGCCGCGCGCGCCGACGCGTCGCGGCGCAGCGTTTCGTGGATCGCGCGGAAGCGCGGGCGCAGCGCGGCCACCGCCTCCGGATCGCGGAACCAGGCGAGCACCGCGGCGGCCAGCTTCGGCGGCGTGCAGTGCTCCTGCAGCAACTCCGGCACGAGCGCTTCGCCGGCCAGCACGTTGGGCAGGCTGACGAAACGCGACTTCAGCAGGCCGAGCCCCTTCACCAGGCGGTAGGTCGAGGCCGCGATGCGGTGGCCCACGACCATCGGCCGCTTGCACAGCATCGCCTCGAGCGCCGCGGTGCCGGACGCGAGCAGCACGACGTCGGCGGCGATCATCGCCTGCTGCGCGTGCCCGTCGAGGAGCAGGACACGCGGAACGGGGAACGGCGAGCGCCGGAGCAGGCCCTCGATCGCGGCGCGGCACTCGGCATTGGCGGCGGGGACGAGCAGCTGCAGGTCGTCGACGTCGCGCGCGACCAGCGCCGCGGCTTCGAGGAAGGCCGGCAGCATCCGTTCGATCTCGCCCAGGCGGCTGCCCGGCAGCACCGCCAGCACCGGCGCGTGGAACGCGATGCCGAGGGCCGCGCGCGCCGCGCCGCGATCGGGCTCCAGCGCGATCGCGTCGGCGAGCGGATGGCCGACGAAGCGTGCGTCCACGCCGTGCCGCGCGTAGATGGCCGGTTCCATCGGGAACAGGCACAGCACGCGGTCGGCGCTGTCGCCGATCTTCGCCGCGCGCGACTCGCGCCACGCCCACACCGACGGGCTCACGTAGTGCACGGTGCGCACGCCGCGGCGCTTGAGCCGGCGCTCGAGGCCGAGGTTGAAGTCGGGCGCGTCGATGCCGACGAACACGTCCGGCTTCCACGCCAGCACGCGCTCGCGCAGCGCGCCGCGCAGGCGCAGCAGCCGCGGCAGGTGCGCCAGCACTTCGGACAGGCCCATCACCGCGAGCTCGCTCGCGTCGCTCCAGCACTCGACGCCCGCGGCGCGCATCGCGTCGCCGCCGACGCCGGCGAAGACCGCGCCGGGATGCCGTTCGCGGATCGCGGCCACGAGGCCGGCGCCGAGCAGGTCGCCGGATGCCTCGCCGGCGACCAGGGCGATGCGCGGCGCGGCGGCGCTCATCGCGGCATGCTCATCGAAGCGCGCTCATCGCAGCAGCGGGCGCTGCCCCGCGTCGATGAAGTCCAGCAGCGCGCGCACGTCTGCGCTGTCGCGCGCCATCTCCGCCAGCTGCACGCGCGCTTCGTCGAGCTTCGTCCCCGACAGGTACAGCGTGCGGTAGGCGCGCCGGATCGCCGCCAGCCGCTCCGCGTCGAAGCCGCGGCGCTTCAGGCCTTCCACGTTCACACCGCGCGCCCGCGCATAGTCCTCCTGCGCGACCAGCACGAACGGCGGCACGTCGCCGTTGACGAAGGCGCCCATGCCGATGAACGCGTGCGCGCCGATGCGGCAGAACTGGTGGATCCCGGCGAAGCCGCTCAGGATCACCTGGTCGCCGACCTCGACGTGGCCGGCGAGCGTCGCGTTGTTGGAGAACACGCAGCCGTTGCCGACGATGCAGTCGTGCGCGACGTGCACGTAGGCGAGCAGCCAGTTGTCGTCGCCGATGCGCGTGGCGCCGCCACCGTTGCCGGTGCCGCGGTTGATCGTCGCGAATTCGCGGATCACGTTGCGGTCGCCGATCACCAGCTCGGTGCGCTCGCCCCCGAACTTCTTGTCCTGCGGGTCGCCGCCGATCGCGGCGTGGCCGTGGATGCGGTTGTCGCGGCCGATGCGCGCCGGGCCCTGTACGCTGCAGTGCGGCCCGATCCAGGTGCCGTCGCCGATCTCGACGTCCGGCCCGACCAGGCTGAAGGCGCCGATCCGGACGTCCGCGCCGATGCGTGCCGCGGGATCGACCAGGGCGCTGGGGTGGATGCCCGGCGCGGCGTCCATGTCACCTGGCTTCCGCGCAGAGGATCTCGGCGCAGGCGACCTGTTCGCCGTCGACCTTCGCCACGCCCTCGAACAGCGCCATGTTGCGGATCGTCCGCTTGAGCGACACGCACAGCGCCAGCTGGTCGCCGGGCACCACCATGCGGCTGAACTTCGCGTTGTCCACCTTGACCAGGTAGAAGACCTTGCCGCCGGAGTCGGTGATCGCCGACAGGTGGGTCAGCAGGCCGCCGGCCTGCGCCAGCGCCTCGATCAGCAGCACGCCGGGCATGACCGGCTGGCCGGGGAAGTGGCCCTGGAAGAACGGCTCGTTGACCGTGACGTTCTTGAGGCAGGCGATGCTCTTGCTGGGCTCGAACGCGACCACCCGGTCCACCAGCAGGAAGGGGTAGCGGTGGGGCAGCAGCTTCTGGATGGCGATGACGTCGAGCGGCAGTTGCACGGGATCCGTCCTGCGTGATGCGTGGCTAGCGGCGATTATCGCCCAAAGCGCCGAGCCGGCGGACGAGGGCGTCCAGCTGCTTGAAACGGGCGGCGGCCTTGCGCCAGGCGCGGTTGTCCATCAGCGGGGTGCCGGAGGAGTATTCCCCGGGCTCGCGGATGGAATGGGTCACCAGGCTCATCGCCGTCACCGTGACCCGGTCGCAGAGCTCCAGGTGGCCCAGCACGCCCGCGCCGCCGCCGACCAGGCAGTAGCGGCCGATCGTGGCGCTGCCCGCCACCGCCGAACACCCCGCCATCGCGCTGTGGGCGCCGATGCGGACGTTGTGGCCGACCTGGATCTGGTTGTCGAGGCGCACGTCCTCCTCGAGCACCGTGTCGTCCAGCGCGCCCCGGTCGATGGTCGTGTTGGCCCCGATCTCGCAGTCGTCGCCGACGACCACGCCCCCGAGCTGCGGCACCTTCAGCCAGCGCCCGCCGTCCATCGCCAGGCCGAAGCCGTCGGCGCCGAGCACGGCGCCCGGGTGCACCAGCACGCGCTGGCCCAGGCGCACGCGCCGCACGAGCGTGACCCGCGCCACCAGCTCGCTGCCGGCGCCGACCACGCAATCCTCGCCGACGACGCAGCCCGGGCCGACCACCGCGCCCGCGCCGACCACGCTGCGCGCGCCGATCGACACGAACGGGCCCACGTGCGCGCCCGCATCCACGACGGCCGAGGGATCGACCACCGCGCTCGCATGCACGCC
>CBIHRR010000129.1:0-5556 GCA_966212495.1 uncultured Gammaproteobacteria bacterium | reverse complement strand
CGCCTCCTCCATCTCGACCTTGCCTTCCTTGTACAGGCGGAACAGGCACTGGTCGAAGCTCTCCATGCCCGGCTCCAGCGACTCCTCCATCGCCTGCTTGAGTTCGTGGACCTGGCCGCGGCGCAGCATGTCGCGGATCACCGGCGTGTTGATCAGGACCTCGGACGCGGGCACGCGGCGGCCGTCGGTGCCGACCACCAGGCGCTGCGAGACGACCGCCTTCAGGTTCAGCGCGAGGTTCATCAGCACGTTCTTGTGCGCGCCCTCGTCGAAGAAGTTGAGGATGCGCTCGATGGTCTGGTCGGCGTTGTTGGAATGCAGCGTCGCCAGGCACAGGTGGCCGGTCTCGGCGAAGGCGATCGCCGCCTCCATCGTGGTCTGGTCGAGGATCTCGCCGATCAGGATGACGTCGGGCGCCTCGCGCATCGCATTCTTGAGCGCGTTGTGGAAGGTGTGCGTGTCCATGCCCACCTCGCGCTGGTTCACGATCGACTGCTTGTGCTTGTGCAGGTATTCGATCGGGTCCTCGATGGTGAGGATGTGGCCCGGGCTGGTGCTGTTGCGGTAGTCGATCATCGACGCGAGCGTCGTGGACTTGCCCGAGCCGGTCGAGCCGACCAGCAGCACCAGGCCGCGCGGCGCCATGATGATCTGCTTGAGCACCTGCGGCAGCTGCAGCTCCTCGATCGAGGGGATCGCGCTGCGGATCGCGCGGATCACCATGCCGACCTCGCCGCGCTGCTTGAACACGTTCACGCGGAACCGGCTCTTGTCCGGCAGCGCGATGGCCATGTTCATCTCCAGTTCGCGCTCGAACTGCGGCACCTGGCCCTCGTCCATGAGCGAATAGGCGATCTTCTTGACCATGCCCGGCGGCAGGCCGGCGTTGCCGAGGGGGTACATGCGGCCCTCGACCTTGATGTAGACGGGTGCTTCCGCGGTCAGGAACATGTCCGACGCGTTCTTTTCCACCATCAGCTTCAGGAAATAGCTGATATCCATCGGATTCCCCTTCTGCGTTCCCTTGTAGGTCCCCCCGGGGCGCGCAATCGTTGCGGAAGGCGCGCCGGCTGGCGAGAATCGACCGTGCATCCCCACCGGGCACGGACATGAACCGAAGCTTCGCACACTCACGGGAACGGCGTCATCGCCGCCACGCATTGGCGCTGCCGGCGCGACCGCGGGTCGCCGTGCTGCTCTGCGCGGCCGCGCTCGCGCTCGCCGCGTGCGCCACCCTGCCGCCGCCCACCGCCGAACTGGCGGCCGCGGCACAGGCCGTCGCCACGGCCGGCGATGCCGACGCCGCGCAGTACGCGCCGCAGGACTACGAGAGCGCGCGCAACGAACTGCTGCAGGCGCAGGCCGCGATGGCGGCGGGCGACGACGATGCCGCGCGCGCCGGCGCGCTGGTCGCCGCGGCCGGCGGGGATCTCGCGCGCGCGCGCAGCCGCGCCGCCGTGCTGGACAACGATTACGCGCAGCGTCGCGACGAGATCGCGCGCCTGCGCGCCCAGTTGCAGGTGGACGACACCGATCCCGGCCCCGTGCCGCCCGCGCTGCAGGACGGCGACGCGATGGCGCCGCAACTGCGGCTGCAGGCGCTGGAAACCGATCCGCGCTACGCCGGCGTCGCCGCCTACGAACGCCTGCGCGCCGAGCAGGCGGTGCAGGCCGCGGCCACGGCGAAGTCGCGCGACCGCGCGACGGCGATGGTGATCGCGTCGCGTCGCGTGGCCACCGCCGAACTCGCCGCGCATGCCGAACTGGTGCAGGCCGCGATCCGCCGCCTCGAACAGGTGCGCGGCGACCTGCTGCTGGAGGCCAGCCGGCGCGAGGCCGAGCGCGCGCGCCAGGAGGCCGAGCGCCTGCGGCTGCAGGCGCAGATCCAGGCCGAGGAAGCCCAACGGCTGCGCGCCGCCGCCGAGGCCGAGGCGGCCGCCCGCCAGCAGGCCGAGGACGTGATCCTCGACGTGGGGGGCGAACAGGCCGAGAAGCTCAAGGCCGCGCGGGACCGCGAGGCCGAGCTAGCGCGCCAGGAGGCCGAGCTGCTGCAGGCCCAGCAGGCGGCCGGCGGCGCCCCCGCCCCGGCCAAGGCCGCGCCCAAGGCGCCTTCCAAGCCCCCAAAGAAAAAGAAATAAAATCAATGCGTTACAGGACATGCCGCGCAAACCGCGGCATGCGCCGGGCTGGATTCGACGCCGAATCAGTAGCTTGCGTCCGGTGGCTTGCCGGACCCGGAGGGCAGGAGTAGGGTCGGGTTACCGGGTGGGCAAGAACGGTTCCGCCCGGGCCATCGAGCCAAGCCCATGATTGACGCCTTCGATGATCGGGAACACGACGCCGCGAGCCACGCTCTGACGAGCCTGATGCCCGCGGGCGGTCCCGAGGGAAAGAAGGCCGTGGGCCTGGTGGCCGCAATGACGAACGCCCCGTACCGCAAGGTCGGGGCGTTTCCGTTTGCAACGAACGTTCCGGCGAACGCGTCCTTGCGGAATGCGCCCCCAGAGGTCTGTGACTGCAGGAGGATTCCATGTTCGAAGGGCAACCCCAGGCGGAAGTCGAAGCACTGATGCACAACCCCGAGTTCAAGCAGCTCTACCAGCGACACAAGCAACTGGACAAGCAGGTGCTGGACGCGGAACTCGGGGTGCTCGCCGTGGACGACACCACGCTGGCCCAGATGAAGCGCGAGAAACTCGCGGCCAAGGACCGGCTGACCCGCATCTTCGACCAGCGACACTGAGCCTCGACACGGGCGGGGGGGGGGGGGGCGCCCGCCGCCCCCCCCCCGCCCGGGGGGGGGTGGCGCGCCGCGGGGGGGGCCCCCCCCCAGCCCCACCCGCCCCCCCTCGCCCGCGCGGGGGGGGGGGCGGCCCGGCGCGGCCCCCCCCCCCGCCCGTCGTTGTTTCCAAGGCCAGGCGAGGTGCATGACCCCCGTATAATCCGGTTTTCACGGGGGTTCGCATGACGATCCATCAATCGGTGCTGGAACTTGTCGGCGACACGCCGATCGTGCAGGCGCAACGCCTCGACACCGGTCCCTGCACCCTGTACCTCAAGCTCGAAAGCCAGAACCCCGGCGGCTCGATCAAGGACCGCATCGGCCTGTCCATGATCGAGGCCGCGGAACGCCGCGGCGACATCAAGCCGGGCGACACGCTGGTGGAAGGCACCGCCGGCAACACCGGCATCGGCCTGGCGCTGGTCGCGCAGCAGAAGGGCTACAAGCTCCTGCTGGTCGTGCCGGACAAGATGAGCCGGGAAAAGATCTTCAACCTCAAGGCGATGGGCGCGCAGGTGGTGCTGACCCGCAGCGACGTCGCCAAGGGCCATCCCGACTACTACCAGGACATGGCGGCGCGCATCGCGCGCGAGACGCCCGGCGCGTACTTCATCAACCAGTTCGGCAACCCGGACAACCCGGCCGCGCACGAATACGGCACCGGCCCGGAAATCCTGCGGCAGATGGACGGCAGGCTCGACGCGATCGTGTTCGGCTGTGGCAGCTCGGGCACGATGACCGGCCTGTCGCGCTGCTTCGCGACGCAGTCGCCGGCCACCGAACTGATCCTCGCCGACCCGGTCGGCTCGATCCTCGAGGACTACATCAACCGCGGCCAGGTCGTGGAGAAGTCCGCGAGCTGGATGGTCGAGGGCATCGGCGAGGATTTCCTGCCGCCGATCTCGGACTTCACCCGGGTGAAGAAGGCCTACGCGATCTCCGACAAGGAAAGCTTCCTCACCGCGCGCGAGCTGCTGGAGAAGGAAGGCATCCTCGGCGGCTCCTCGACCGGCACGCTGCTGGCCGCGGCGCTGCGCTACTGCCGCGAGCAGACCGAGCCCAGGCGCGTGCTCACCTTCGTCTGCGACACGGGCAACAAGTACCTGTCGAAGATGTACAACGACTACTGGATGCTGGACAACGGCTTCCTGGCGCGCGAGCCGCACGGCGACCTGCGCGACCTGATCCTGCGCCCGTTCTCGCAGCGCGACACCGTGGTGGTCGGGCCCGACGACCTCCTCGTCACCGCCTACCAGCGCATGAAGCTGTACGACGTGTCGCAGCTGCCGGTGATGGACGGCGACGCGCTCGTGGGCATCGTCGACGAGTCCGACGTGCTGTTGCACGTCTATGGCGACGAGGCGAAGTTCCGCGACAAGGTCTCCACCGCGATGGTCAGCAAGCTCGACCGGCTCGACGTGAAGTCGCCGATCGAGGCGCTGCTGCCGGTGTTCGACCGCGGCCACGTGGCGATCGTCACCGACGAACGCGTCAACGGCGCCGGCCGCTTCCTCGGCCTGATCACCCGCATCGACCTGCTGAACTACCTGCGGCGGCGCGTGCAGTAGCGCGCCGGCCCATCCTGACGGAGCACGACATGAGCGACAGCACGGGCGGCCACGGCCGCGACGACAGCCACTGGGGCCTGGGCACGCGCGCGATCCACGGCGGCCAGGCGGTGGATCCCTCGACCGGCGCGGTGATGCCGCCGATCTACGCCACCAGCACCTACGCGCAGTCCAGCCCGGGCGTGCACCAGGGCTTCGAGTATTCGCGCACGCACAACCCGACGCGCTACGCGTGGGAACGCTGCGTCGCCTCGCTCGAGCGCGGCAGCCGCGGCTTCGCGTTCGCGTCGGGGCTGGCCGCGACCGGCACCGCGCTCGAACTGCTCGACAGCGGCGACCACGTGGTCGCGATGGACGACCTCTACGGCGGCAGCTACCGGTTGTTCGAGCGCGTGCGTCGCCGCAGCGCGGGCCTGGACTTCAGCTTCGTCGACCTCACCGATCCGGCCGCGCTCGAGGCCGCGATCACGCCGCGCACGAAGCTGGTGTGGATCGAGACGCCGACCAACCCGCTGCTGAAGATCGTCGACATCGCCGCGGTCGCGGCGGTGGCGAAGCGCCACGGCCTGCTCGTCGCGGTGGACAACACCTTTGCCTCGCCGGCGCTGCAGCGGCCGCTCGAACACGGCGCGGACCTGGTGATGCATTCGGCGACCAAGTACCTCAACGGCCATTCCGACATGGTCGGCGGCATGCTCGTCGTCGGCGACGACGCCGACCTCGCCGAGCGGCTGGCGTTCCTGCAGAACTCGGTCGGCGCGGTGCAGGGTCCGTTCGACAGCTTCCTGGCGCTGCGCGGCGCGAAGACGCTGCACCTGCGCATGCGCGCGCACTGCGACAACGCGATGGCGCTCGCGGGCTACCTCGACGCGCACCCGGCGGTGGAGAAGACGATCTACCCGGGGCTGCCCTCGCATCCGCACCATGCGCTGGCGAAGCGGCAGATGGACGGGTTCGGCGGCATGGTCACGATCGTGCTGAAGGGCGGCTTCGAGGCCGCGAAGCGCTTCTGCGAGCGCACCGAGCTGTTCACGCTGGCCGAGTCGCTCGGCGGCGTCGAGAGCCTCGTGAACCACCCGGCGGTGATGACGCACGCGTCGATCCCCGAGGCGCGCCGCGAGGCGCTGGGCATCGGCGGCGGGCTGGTGCGGCTGAGCGTGGGGATCGAGGACGTGGCCGACCTGCGCGTCGACCTGGAGCGCGCGC
>CBIHRR010000128.1:0-5669 GCA_966212495.1 uncultured Gammaproteobacteria bacterium | reverse complement strand
AGCTGATGTTCGACGAGCGCCTGTCGGCGTGGGCGCGCGACGCGAAGGTGATCCTCGGCCGCGAGCTGCGGCACACGATCGAGAAGATCAGCCCGGCGCAGCGGGGCGAGGCCGGTCCGGCCGCGGCGGGCGCGACGGAAGCGGAGCCGCCGCGGGACGACGCGGCTGACTAGGCCGGCTGGTCGGGAATCAGGTCGCTCTCGAGCCGCGAGATCAGGTCCTTCAGCTGCAGCTTGCGCTTCTTCAGGCGCTTGACCGCGAGTTCGTCGGCCTGGACGTCCAGCTGCAGGCGCGCGATCGCCGCGTCGAGATCGCGATGCTCCAGCCGCAGCGCCGCGAGGCGCGTGGCGGTCCGGGCAAGCTCGGCCGGGTCGGTGGGCGGGTTCACGCCACGCAGCTTAAGGCAAACGCGCGACCGGCAAGCGACGGCCGGCCGGGCGGCGTGCGCGAAAGGTAGAATTGCGCGATGCCCGTCGTCATTCCCCTCGCCGAACCGGTGCCGCGCGCAGACCGCGCAGACCGCGCGGACCGCGCTCGCCGCGAGCAGCTGAAGCTCGCCAAGCGGCTGCGCCACCAGGTCGGCCGCGCGATCGCCGATTTCGGCATGATCGAGGACGGCGACAAGGTGATGGTGTGCCTGTCCGGCGGCAAGGACAGCTACACGCTGCTCGACATCCTGCTGCAGCTGCAGAAGAAGGCGCCCGTGCGCTTCTCGCTGACGGCGGTGAACCTGGACCAGAAGCAGCCGGGCTTCCCGGAGCACGTGCTGCCGGAGTACCTGCGCTCGCTCGGCGTGGATTTCCACGTCATCGAACAGGATACGTATTCGGTGGTCGCGCGCGTCGTGCCGGAAGGCAAGACGATGTGCTCGCTGTGCTCCCGCCTGCGGCGCGGCGCGCTCTACACGTACGCGGAGCGGAACGGCTTCACGAAGATCGCGCTGGGCCACCACCGCGACGACCTGGTGGCGACGTTCTTCCTGAACCTGTTCTTCCACGCCAAGCTCAGCGGCATGCCGCCGAAGCTGCTCTCCGACGACGGCAAGCACGTGGTGATCCGGCCGCTGGCGTACGCGAGCGAGGAAGACATCGCGGCGTACGCGGAAGCGCGCGCCTTCCCGATCATCCCCTGCAACCTGTGCGGCTCGCAGGAAAACCTGCAGCGAAAGCAGGTCAAGCGCATGCTCGACGCCTGGGAGAAGGAATCGCCCGGCCGCATCGAGACGATCGCGCGCGCGCTGGGCGACATCCGCCCGTCGCAATTGGGCGATCCGAAGCTGTTCGACTTCCTCGCGCTCGGCGCGCGCGGCGGCGGCGCGCCGGCGGACGCGCACGCGTGGCTCGGGAGCGTGGAGACGAGAGGCGGGGAGACGGGAGACGGGAAGAGGGAGACGGAAGAGCAACAGCCCTGACCGTCCGATCCCCCCGTCTCCCGTCTCGCCATTCCCCAGTCCCCCTTCCCCCTTCCCGGCCCCTCAATGTTCTTTCGCAACCTGACCCTGTTCCGCTTCCCCACCTCGCTCGATCTCTCCGACCTCGAATCCCGCCTCGCCAGCTGCGCGCTCAAGCCGGTCGGCGCGCTGGAGCTGTCGTCGCGCGGCTTCATCCCGCCGTTCGGGCGTGACGCGGAAGCGCTGTCGCACCGCATCGGCGACGCGATCTGGCTCAGCGTCGGCAGCGAGGACAAGCTGCTGCCGTCGGCGGTGGTGAACGACCTGCTGCAGAAGAAGCTCGCCGAGCTGGAGCAGAAGGAGGGCCGCCGCCCGGGCGGCCGCACGCGCAAGCGGTTGAAGGAAGACCTGGTGCATGAACTGCTGCCGCGCGCCTTCGTGCGCCCCGGCCGCACCGACGCCATCCTCGACCTCGAGCACGGCATCTGCGTCGTCGACAGCTCCTCGCGCAAGCAGGCGGAGAACGTCGTGTCCGAGATCCGCGCAGCGCTCGGCAGCTTCCCCGCGCTGCCGCTGAACGCGGAAGTCGCGCCGCGCGCCGTGCTCACCGGCTGGATCGCCGGCGAGCCGCTGCCCGACGGGCTCACGCTCGGTGACGAATGCGAACTCAAGGACGCCGCCGACAAGGGCGCGGTGGTGAAGTGCCAGCGCCAGGAGCTGACCGGCGACGAGATCGGAAAACATCTCGAGGCCGGCAAGCAGGTCACGCGACTGGCGCTCACGCTCGACGACCACGTCTCGTTCGTGCTCGGCGAGGACCTGGTCGCGCGCAAGTTCAAGCTGCTCGAGGGCGCGGTCGACGGGCTGGAATCCACCGAGCGCGAGGACCTGCACGCGGAGCTCGATGCGCGCTTCGCGCTGATGGCCGGCGAGCTCAAGCGCCTGTTCACGGTGCTGGAACCGGCAATGAAGCTGTCGCGCGCGGAAGCGTGAGCCGCGATCGCACCTCACGCCACGCCCGCGCCGCGCTCCTACAATAGGCGCATGCCGGGACTCCGCAGCATCGAGCGCGACAGCGTCGAACTCGCGTTCGCCGACGGCCGCACCGTGCCGGTGGCGCGCGTGCGCGATCCGCGCGCGCGCCGCCTGAAGCTGTCGGTCGACGAGCGCGGCGCGCGCCTGACGCTGCCGCTGCGCGCCAGCCTGGTCGCGGGCGAGCGCTTCCTCGCCGAGCATCGCGACTGGGTCGCCGAGCAGCTCGCGCACTACGCCGTCGATGCCGCCGCCTCGCTGCAGCCGGGTGTCACCGCGACCCTGCCGCTGCGCGCGCAGCCCCTGCCGCTGCGCTGGCAGGAAGGCCGCTACGCACGCCTGCAACAGGACGCGGACGGCCTGCTGTTCACCGTGCCGGCGAAGGCGAGCGCCGCCGGCCTGCGCCGCGCGCTGCGCGACTTCTACGAAGGCGAGGCGCGCACCGACGTCGGCCGCTGGCTGCCGCGCTACCTGCCGTCGCTGCCGCGGCCGCCGAGGCGGATCCTGCTGAAGGTGATGTCCTCGCAGTGGGGATCGCTGTCGCCCGACGACAGCGTCGCGCTCGACCTGTCGCTGGTGCTCGCGCGGCCGTTGGCGTTCGAGTACGTCCTGGTCCACGAGCTGTGCCACCTGCTCCGCCCCGACCATTCCCGCGCTTTCTGGCGCGAGGTCGAGGCCCGCTTCCCGGCGTGGCGGGACGAGCGCGAGTGGTTCCATGTCCACGGGCGGCGGACCAAGGCCGCGCTGCGCGCCCTGCTCCACTGAACGCTGCTTGGCCGGCCCCGGCGGCCGTGTCCGCTGCGGGCCCGGGAGTCCGTATGCTGCCGGGTATGGACCCCCGCCGCGCCCGCGTGCCCTCCGGTTGCAAGCCAGCCATGCGCATGCTTCCCGCCTGCCTCGCCCTCGTCGCGTTCGTGTTGCCGGCGTTCTCGGCGGCGCAGACCGTGACGATGAACCGCGGCGGCCGGGACGTGCGCATCACCGTCGGCGACGCCGCCGCGCTGCCCGCCGACTTCCCCGGCGACGTCCCGCTGCCTCCCGTGCACACCGTGGTCCGCGTGGACCGCAGCGACGGCGACATGACGGTCGTGGTGGTGGCCCCCGGCGCGGTCGAGGTCGCGGCGGGGCGCTTCCGCGCGCGCATGCTGGCGGGCGGCTGGACGGCGGCGGCCCTGGTCCCGCCGGCGACCGGCCAGGGACAGGCGTGGGTGAAAGGCGAGCGCGCGGTGCTCGCCTGGTGGACGCCGGCGGACGCCGGCGGCGTCCGCCTGCAGCTGCGCCTGCTCGCGACGCACTGAGCGCGCGCAGGCGGGGCGACGCCGCCGCGACGACCGCGGCGCTCAGTCCCGCGCGAGGAAATCCCCGATCGCCGCAGCGACTGCCGCCGGCTGCTCCATGTGCAAATGGTGGCCGCCGGGCATCACCACCAACTCGCCCCGTGGCAGCAACGCGGCACGTTCGCTGCGCAGCGGCTCCGGCAGGTAGGGCTGCGGCGGGTCGGCGTGGATCACGCGGGTCGGGCATTCGATGCCGCGCACGAGGTCGCGCACCTGCGCTTCGGTCAGCCGCATCATCGTGGGCAGCGTCAGGCGCGGATCGCTGCTCCAGGCGTAACCCTGCGCGCCGCCGGCGTCCTGCGCGGGCGCGAGGCCGCGCTCGACGAGCAGGCGCGCGGCCTCTTCCGACAGCGAACTGCCGGTGACGCCCTGCATGCGCGCGCGCACCGCGAGCGCGATGTCGGGGAACACGCGCAGGCGCTTGCCCGGCAGCGCGCGTGTCGCGGCGACGGCTTCGCGCAGGCGCGCGGCGGTGCGCTCCGGCGCTTCGGCGAGCGCGCCGAGCGCCTCGATCGCGACCAGGCGCCGCACGCGCTCCGGGCAGCCGGCGGCGACGAGGCTGGCGATGCCGGCGCCCATCGAGTGCCCGAGCAGCGAGAAACGCTCCCAGCCGAGCGCATCGGCGATGTCGAGCACGGCGTTGACGGCCGCGGCGAAGGAATAATCGGCGCCCGGCGCCAGGTGCGCGCTGCGGCCATGGCCCGGCAGGTCCGGCGCGACCAGCTCGATGCCGTGCAGGTGCGCGGCCAGGGGCACGAAACTGGCGGCGTTGTCGAGCCAGCCGTGCAGCGCGATCACCCGCGGCGCGCCCGCGGCGGTGTCGCCGCCGCGCAGGCCGGCGATGCGGCCGGCCGGCAGCTCGAGCGCGAATTCGCGCAGCGCGATGCTCACGCGCGCGTTGCCGGCGCGCGCGACGTGGCGATGCGCAGGCGCGCCGTCATGTCCACGCCGCCAGTTCGCGCGTGGCGATCGCGGCGATCGCGTCGGCGTGCGCGGGCGACGCGTTGAGGCAGGGGATCGCGCGCAACTCGCCGCCGCGCGCGGCAAAGCCCTCGGCCAGCATGATCGCGATCTCCTCCAGCGTTTCGAGGCAATCGGCGGCGAAGCCCGGGCAGGCGACGTCGACCCGGCGCACGCCGCGCGCGGCGAGCGCATCGAGCGTGTCGGCCGTCGCCGGCTGCAGCCATTTCTCCGCGCCGAAGCGCGACTGGTACGCCAGCGTCCAGTCGCCCGGCGCGAGGCCGAGGGCGTTCGCGATCGCCTGCGCGCTCGCCTCGCACTGCCGCGCGTACGGATCGCCGTTGGCGACGACGCGCTGCGGCAGGCCGTGCAGCGACAGCAGCAGGTGCTCGCCGCGGCCATGCCGCCCCCAGTGCGCGCGGATCGAGTCGGCGACGGCCGCGATCCACTGCGGGTCGAGGTGGTAGTCGCGCAGCATGCGGACGTCGGCGCCTGGGGCCTGCGCGATCACGTCGGCGATGCTTTCCGTGGTGGTCGTCGAATATTGCGGATACAGCGGCAGCACCAGCACGCGCCGGTGGCCCGCCGCGCGGAGCGTCGCCAGCGCTTCGGCCAGCGCCGGCGCGCCGTAGCGCATCGCGTGCGCGACGTGGATCCCCGGCAGGCGCGCGGCCACGGCTTCGGCCAGCCCGCGCGTGTACACGGCCAGCGGCGAGCCGCCCGGCAACCAGACCGCCGCGTATTTGTGCGCCACGCGCGCGGCGCGCCGCGGCAGGATCACGTAGCGGAGCAGCGGCAGCCACAGCCAGCGCGGCAGCGCGACCACCCGCGGATCGGACAGGAATTCGGACAGGTACCGGCGCACCGCGGGCGCGGTCGGCGCTTCGGGCGTCCCCAGGTTCACCAGCAGCACGGCGTCGCTCATCGCGCATAGGATGACAGACCCGGCC
>CBIHRR010000127.1:0-5982 GCA_966212495.1 uncultured Gammaproteobacteria bacterium | reverse complement strand
TCCCAGGACAGGCCCGTGGTTTCGGTATCGAGGACGATCTGGCGCATGCGTGCAGTCTACCGTCGCCGTGCGGGCCTCGCGAGGCGGGCGCACGCGGCTAGCGCCGGAACGCTTCGGCCTGCTGTCGCGCGAGCTGGTCGACGCGTTCGTTGTCGGGATCGCCGCTGTGCCCCTTCACCCAGCGCCAGTCGATGCGATGCCGCGCGCACGCGGCCTGCAGCCGCTCCCACAGGTCGCGGTTCTTCACGTCGCTGCCGCCGGACGTGCGCCAGTTGCGGCGGATCCAGCCGGGCAGCCATTCGGTGATGCCTTGCCGCACGTACTGCGAATCCGTGTGCAAGACGATCGTGCACGGTTCGCTCAAGGCCTCGAGCGCCATGATCGCGGCCATGAGCTCCATGCGGTTGTTGGTGGTCTGCGGTTCGCCGCCGGCGAGTTCGCGCTCGCGGCCGCGATAGCGCAGCAGCGCCGCCCAGCCGCCCGGCCCGGGATTGCCCAGGCAGGCGCCGTCGGTGTGGATGCCGACTTCCTTGGGTTCCTGCGCCGCCGTCATGCCGCCGGTGCCCCGGCGCCGATGCGCAACGGTGCGCGCGTGCGCACCGGCGTCAGCGGCACGAGCCGCTTCCGGGCGCGCAGCACCCAGGCGGCGCGCACGCCGGGCCCGTGCTGCACCGTGGCGTCCGCCTCGGTGCCCCAGCGCGGACCCAGCCCTTCCGAAACCGGATCCGGCGCGAGGCCCGCCGCGCGCAGCCGCCGGCGCCAGGGCTGGGGCTCGGACGCGCCCGGCCCACCACCGCCCCAGCGCCATCGCCACGGGGAAAGCGGATTCAGGCAATACACCGAGAGCGCCGCGCCCGGGACCAGCACGCGCGCGCATTCGGACAGCAGCGCCTCGGTCTCCGGCCCGGACAGCGCCGGATGCTGGAGCACGATCGAGGCCACCGATTCGTTGGCCAGCGGCAGCGGCAGCGCGCAGCGCACCGGCCCGAGCCAGGCCTCGCCTGCCCGCCGCAGCGGGATCCCGGGGCCCGCCAGTTCGGCGCAGGCCGCGGCCGCCGGGCCCAGCCACAGCCAGGGCTGGCCGGGACGCTCGCCCAGGCAGGCGCGCAGGTGGGGCCATTCGCTGTCGAGCAGCGCCCGGCCCGGCGCGGACGCGAACCAGGCCTCGGGGGCGGCACCCGCGGAGGCATCGGGTTGACCGGTGGTGGAAGGGACGGGCATGGTCGCCATTCTAGGGGGGCCGCCCCACCCGGACGCCACATGCTGCTGCAACCGCTGCCCGCCTTCACCGACAACTACATCTGGACCTTGCGGGAATCGCCCGCGGGCGCCCCGGTCGTCGTGGATCCCGGCGACGCGGGCCCGGTGCTGGCGCTGGCGGAAGCCACCGGCGTCGCCCCCGCCGCGCTGCTGCTCACCCACCACCACCCGGACCACGTCGGCGGCGCGGCGGAACTGCTGCGGCGCTGGCCGCGGCTGCCGGTGTTCGCGCCGGTCGACGATCGCATCGACGTGCCCTGCCGGCGCGTGGGCGACGGCGACACCGTCGCCGCCGGTCCGTGGCGATTCCAGGTCCTCGCGGTCCCGGGCCACACGCGCAGCCACATCGCGTTCCACGGCCACGGACTGCTGTTCTGCGGCGACACCCTCTTCAGCCTCGGCTGCGGGCGCCTGTTCGAAGGCACCCCGGAGCGGATGCTCGCGTCGCTCGATCGGCTCGCCGCCCTGCCGGCGGCGACGGAGGTCTGTTGCGGGCATGAGTACACGATGGCCAACGCCGCCTTCGCCGAGGCGGTCGAGCCGGCCAACGCGGCGTTGCAGCGGCGCGCCGCGGAAGCGCGCGCACTGCGTGGGCGCGGCGCGCCCACCCTGCCCGCGCTGCTCGCGGACGAACTCGCGGCCAACCCCTTCCTGCGCGTGGATGCGCCGGAGGTGCGCGCCGCCGTCGCCGCGCGGCTGGTGCGCGCGCCGGATGGGCGCGTCGAGACGTTCGCGGCGCTGCGCGAGTGGAAGGACGGATTCGCCGCATGACCCGGCGCCGCCGCATGGCCTGGATCGCACGCGTGCTGTCGATCGCGTGCCTCCTGGCGCCGGCGGCGGCGGGCGCGCAGGACGCGGCGCTCGCGGCCACGGCGTCCACGACGTCCCCGGCATCCGCCGCGCCCGCCACGCCTTCCGCGTCCCCCGCGGCCACGGTGCCCGCCGCGACCGCGGCCGGCACGCGCAGCGGGCTCGAGATCTACACGCGGTTCCGCGACGGCCTCGCCGATCCGGATTGCCCCGTCGACAGCAGCAGCGAACGCTGGCGCCGCCATTTCGAGCGCGCGCCGCAACGGCTGGGCGAAAGCGACGACGACACGCTCGCGTTGTTCGGCTACGTCGTCGACGCATTGCGCGAAGCGGACCTGCCGACGGAATACGCCTTGATCCCGTTCGTCGAGAGCGGCTACCAGCCGGGCGCGCGCAGCGCGGGCGGACCAGCCGGCCTGTGGCAGATGGCGGCCATCACCGCGCGCGCCCATGGCGTGCCGATGCGCGCCGGTTACGACGGCCGGCTGTCGCCGGTGGAATCCACACGGGCCGCGGTGCGCTACCTCAAGACGCTGCACGGGATGTTCGCCGGCGACTGGCGCCTGGCGGTGATGGCATACAACGCCGGCGAGTACCGCGTGTTCGGCGCGCTGCGCCGCGCGCACAAGGCCGCCCGCGACGCGGACCCGTCGAAGCTCGACACGCTCTCCGGGATCACCCGCGCCTACGTGCGCAAGCTGCACGCGCTGTCGTGCCTGCTCGACCGCGCCGACGACCGGGAGGCCTGGCTGCGGGCGCTCGACCGGCCGATCCCGATGCTCGAGGCGGTCGAGCTGCCGGCGGGCGCGGTGGACCTCGCGCGCTGGGCGCGCAAGGGCGGCCGGGACGCGGCGATGGTGCGCCGCCTGAACCCGGCGTTCGCCGGCGGCCGCGTCGCGCGCGGCCATCGCACGCTGCGCGTGCTCGCGCCGCCGGCCATCGCCGGCGACGATACGCCACCGGATGCCGTCGCGGACGCGCCCACCGCTGCCGCAAGTGGCCCCGCGCCCGCCGCGCAGGCACACTAGCGGCTGTTTTCGCTTCCGACGGACGGCACCATGGGATTCCTGCAGGGCAAGCGCGCACTCGTCACCGGCATCGCCAGCCAGCGCTCGATCGCCACCGGCATCGCCGACGCATTGCACCGCGAAGGCGCCGAGCTGGCGCTGACCTACCAGAACGACAAGCTGAAGTCGCGCGTCGAGGACGCCGCCAGCGAATACGGCACCGACATCGTGCTGCCGCTGGACGTCGCCGACGACGCGCAGATCGACGCCTGCATGGCGCAGCTCGGCGCGCGCTGGGCGGACGGCTTCGACATCCTCGTGCACTGCATCGCGTTCGCGCCGCGCGAGGCGATCGAGGGCGATTTCCTCGACGGGATCACCCGCGAGAACTACCACATCGCCCACGACATCAGCGCCTACTCGCTCGCCGCGCTCGGCAAGGCGGCGCGCCCGCTGATGAAGGGCCGCAACGGTTCGATCCTCACCCTGTCGTACCTGGGCGCGGAACGCGCGCTCGCGAACTACAACACCATGGGCGTGGCGAAGGCTTCGCTGGAGGCGACGGTGCGCTACATGGCGATGGCGCTCGGCCCGGAAGGCACGCGCGTCAACGCCATCTCGGCCGGCCCGATCCGCACCCTCGCGGCGTCGGGCGTCGCCAATTTCCGCAAGATGCTCCACCAGTTCGAAGCGGTCGCCCCGCTGCGCCGCGCGGTGACCATCGAGGATGTCGGCAACGCCGCCGCGTTCCTGTGCTCGGACCTCGCCCGCGGCATCACCGGCGAGATCACCTACGTGGACGCCGGCTACAACATCATGGGCATGAGCGGGATCGAGTGATCCCGGTGGCGTGAGCGGGGTCGATCGGCCCCGCCCGGCCGGTGGCGCGACGCTCCGTCGCGCCGCGCGCGGCCTACATCCGGTCTTCGGCGATGTTGATCTGCATGCCGCGGCGCAGGCCGCGGATCATCTCCAGCACCGATTCGTTGGCCGTCGCTTGGCCGAGCTGCTGCTGGAGCTGCTGGCGCTGCGCGGGCGTCGATTCCTTCGGATCGCCCGGGATCACCGCGCGGACCTGGTAGATCGCGATGCGGCCGTCGTCCAGCACCTTGCTGCCCACCGTGCTCTTGCCCGCCGCGGGGGCCGGCGCAGCGAAGATCGCCTGGCTGGCGGCCGGGTCCGGGATCGCCATCCCGCGCGGCATCGCCGGCATGCTGGTCGCCACCAGGCCGCGCGCGCCGACCGCCGCGTCGAAGGCCTTGCCGGCGCGGACTTCGGCCACGAGCGCGTCGGCCGCGGCCTTCGCCGCCTTCGCGGCGCGGTCGTTGCGGATCGCGACGATCACCTGCGGCGCGACCGCCGACAGCGGCTGGCGGTGTTCGGGCTCGTGGGCGACGACGCGAATCAGCACGCTGTGGTTCGGGCCGATCTCGATCGGGTCGCTGACCGTGCCGTCCTGCACCAGCGTCTCGGAGAACGCGGCGCGCTGCACCGCCGGGTTCGATTCGATGCCGCCCGCGCCGACGGCGACGCTGCGCGGGAACGGCGCGGTGCGCTGCACCGGCAGGTTCGCGGCGCTCGCCGCGGCGGCGAGCGAGGTCGGGTTGCGGTAGACCTGGTCCACGATCTTGCCGGTGAGCTCGTTGAAGAGGCGGTCGCGGTCGGCGTCGGCCTGTTCCTTCTCCAGCTGCGCGCGCGCTTCCTCGAACGGCGTCTGCCGGCCCGGCTTCACTTCGCGCAGCTTCAGCACGTGCCAGCCGAACTCGGTCTGCACCGGGCCGACGATGTCGCCGTCGTTCATCGCGAACAGCGCGTCCTCGAAGGGCTTCACCATCATGCCCTTGGTGATCCAGCCGAGGTCGCCGCCGGCGTCCTTCGATCCGGTGTCCTCGGACTCCTTGCGCGCCAGCGCGGCGAAGTCGGCGCCGGGAGCGCGCGCCTGCGCGGCGATCGCTTCGGCGCGGGCCTTCGCCGCGGCCTGCGCGGCCGGGGGCGCGCCCTTGTCCACCTTCACCAGGATGTGCGAGGCCAGCCGCTGTTCCGGCTCCTGGAAGCGGGCCTTCTCCTGCTCGTAGCGCTGCTTCAGCGCCGCGTCGGTCGCCGGGGGCACCGGGATCGCGCTGCCGTCGATGTCGACGTATTCCAGCGCGACCGTTTCGGGCGCGGTGTATTCACCGGCGTGCGCGTCGTACCAGCGCTGGATGTCGGCCGCGGAGACCGCGCCGGCATCCGGGGCCGGCGCCGGCATCACCGCCACCGACACGTCGCGCTTCTCGCCGATGAGGCGCAGCACCGCGTCGACCTCGGCCGGCGTGGCGAAACCGGTGGCCACGAGCTGGTCCGGGATCATCGTGCTCTGCAGGTTGTCGCGCAGCATCTGCTGGAACTGCACGGGCGTGCGCCGCGGCGTCTGCGAGGCCAGCACCATCTGGTACTGCTGCGCATTGAACTTGCCGTCGACGTTGAAGGCGGGGATGCCCTCGATCACGCGGCGCACCTGCGTGTCGCCGATGGCGATGCCGTCGCGCGCCGCCATCATCTTCAGCACGCGCTCGTCGACCATCGCATCGAGGATCCGGCGCTTGTTGTCCTTGGCCTCGAACTGGCGCGTGTCGAAGGCATCGCCCTGGGCCTGGCGCTGCGACTGGCGCTCCTGCTCAAGGCGCTGCCGGAACTCGTCGGCCCCGATCTCCTCGGACTGCCAGAGCATCCGCGCGGGCCACCAGTGCGGGGCGCCGGACCACCAGGCCGGGGGCGCCTCGACCTTCGCCACCCAGGTGGCGTTGGTCTGGTGCATGTACTGCTCCATGCCGAAGAACGCGAACGGGATGGTCAGCAGCCCGAGCACGGTGCCGGCGATCCAGCCGGAGGTCTTGTCGCGGAGTTTCTGCAGCATGGAGTGGGC
>CBIHRR010000126.1:0-6031 GCA_966212495.1 uncultured Gammaproteobacteria bacterium | reverse complement strand
CAATTCGACGTCGTCGTCATCGGTGCCGGCCCCGCCGGCTACCACGCCGCGATCCGCGCCGCCCAGCTCGGGCTGAAGACCGCGTGCATCGACGCGGCGCTCGGCAAGGACGGCAAGCCCGCCCTCGGCGGCACCTGCCTGCGCGTGGGCTGCATCCCGTCCAAGGCGCTGCTCGATTCGAGCCGCCAGTTCTGGAACATGGGCCACCTCTTCGACCAGCACGGCATCAGCTTCGAGAAGCCGGCGATGGACGTGCAGAAGATGGTCGCGCGCAAGGACGGCATCGTGAAGCAGTTCACGGGCGGCATCGCGTCGCTGTTCAAGGCGAACAAGGTCACGCCGTACTACGGCTACGGCGTGCTCCACCCCGGCAACGTGGTGAAGGTGAAGCAGCACGACGGCAGCGAGGTCGAGCTGCACGGCACCAACGTCGTCATCGCCGCGGGCTCGGAGTCGATCGAGCTGCCGTTCGCGAAGTTCGGCGAGCACATCATCGACAACGTCGGCGCGCTGGACCTGGAGAAGGTCCCGAAGCGCCTGGGCGTGATCGGCGCCGGCGTGATCGGCCTGGAACTGGGCAGCGTGTGGAACCGGCTGGGCAGCCAGGTGACGATCCTGGAAGCCATGCCGACCTTCCTGGCGGCAGCCGACGGCGAAGTGGCGAAGGTCGCCGCGCGCGAGTTCAAGAAGCAGGGCCTCGACATCCGCCTCGGCGCCAAGGTCTCGAAGACCGAGGTGAAGAAGGACGGCGTGCATGTGACCTACGCCGACGACAAGGGCGAGCAGGAAATCGTCGTCGACAAGCTGCTGGTCAGCGTCGGCCGCCGCGCGGCGACGAAAGGCCTGCTGGCCGAAGGCACCGGCGTCAAGGTCGACGCGCGCGGCGTGATCGAGGTGGACGAGCACTGCCACACCGGCGTGGACGGCGTCTGGGCGGTCGGCGACTGCGTCCGCGGCCCGATGCTGGCGCACAAGGGCTTCGAGGAAGGCATCGCCGTCGCCGAGCTCATCGCCGGCCTGCCCGGCCACGTCAACTACGACGCGATCCCGTGGGTCATCTACACCGAACCGGAAATCGCCTGGGTCGGCAAGACCGAGGAGCAGCTCAAGGCCGAGGGCGTGCAGTACAAGGCCGGCAGCTTCCCGTTCGCCGCGGTGGGCCGCGCGGTCGCGATGGCCGAACCCGCGGGCTTCGTGAAGGTGCTCGCCGACGCGGAAACCGACCGCATCCTCGGCATGCACCTCATCGGCGCGAACGTCTCCGAGCTGGTGCACGAAGGCGTGCTGGCGCTCGAGTTCAAGGGTTCCGCCGACGACCTCGCGCGCATCTGCCACGCGCATCCGTCGCTGTCGGAAGCCGTGCACGACGCCGCGATGGCCGTGCACAAGCGGGCGATCCACAAGGCCAACTGAGTGGAACCGCGTTCGGTCTGCGTCTATTGCGGGTCGAACGCCGGTTCGAGGCCGCTGTATGCCGAACGCGCGGCGGCCCTCGGCACGCGCCTCGCGCGCGAGGGCCTCGCCCTGGTCTACGGCGGCGGCAACGTCGGCCTCATGGGCATCGTCGCCGATGCCGCGCTCGCCGCGGGCGGCGAGGTCGTCGGCGTCATCCCCGAGCAGCTCGTGAACTGGGAAGTCGCGCACCGCGGCGTCACCCGGCTCGAGGTGGTCGCCAACATGCACGAGCGCAAGGCGCGCATGTTCGACCTGTCCGATGCCTTCGTCGCCCTGCCCGGCGGCTTCGGCACGATGGACGAGATGTTCGAGATGCTCACCTGGCGCCAGCTCGGCCTCGGCGACAAGCCCTGCGCCTTCCTCGACGTCGACGGCTTCTACGCGCCGCTCGTGGCGATGATGGACCGCATGGTCGCCGAGCGCTTCCTGCACGCCGAACAGCGCGACGACCTGTGGCACGGCGAGGACATCGACGCGCTGCTCGCCTGGATGCGCGCCTACCAGCCGGCGCAGGCCGACAAGTGGCTCGACGGGAAGCGCCGCGGGGAGCTGCGCTGATGGCGACGGTTCCCGCCAGCTTCGACGCGTTCCGCATCCACGGCGACTCCGGCGGCTATCGCAGCGGCCTGGAGCAGGTGGCGCTGGACGACCTGTCGCCCGGCGAAGTGGTGGTCGCCGCCGAGTGGTCGTCGGTGAACTTCAAGGACGCGCTGGCCGGCACCGGCCAGGGCCGGATCCTGCGGCGTTTCCCGTTGGTCGGCGGCATCGACGTCGCCGGCCGCGTGGTCGCCTCCACCGATCCGGCGTTCCGCGAAGGCGATGCCGTCCTCGCCACCGGCTGCGGGCTGAGCGAAACCCGCGATGGAGGCTATTCGAAGTACGTGCGCCTGGAATCGCGCTGGACCATCCCGCTGCCCGCCGGCCTGACCCTGCGCGACAGCATGGTGCTCGGCACCGCCGGCTTCACCGCCGGCCTGGCCCTGCACCGCATGCTCGACAACCGCCAGTCGCCGGACATGGGGCCGCTTTGCGTCACCGGCGCCACCGGCGGCGTCGGCTCGCTGGCCATCGACATCTTCAGCCGCGCCGGCTTCGAAGTGCACGCGATCAGCGGCAAGGCCGACCAGCATGGTTACCTGCGGGCGATCGGCGCGCGCGAAGTGCACGGCCGCGATGCGCTGGCCACCACGCGGCCGCTGGAATCGGCGCGTTTCGGCGGCGGCCTCGACAACGTCGGCGGGCCGATGCTCGCCAGCCTGCTCGCGCAGACCGCGCCCTACGGCAACGTCGCCAGCGCCGGCCTCGCCGCGACCGCCGACCTGCACACGACGGTGATGCCCGGGATCATCCGCGGCGTGTCCCTGCTCGGCGTGGCTTCCGCCGGCACCGCCCGCGACATCCGCGACGCCGTCTGGGCGCGCCTGGCCGGCGACTGGAAGCCCGCGCACCTGGACCGCATCTGCACCCGCGAGGCCGGCCTCGGCGAGTTGCCCGGCGTGTTCGCGCACATGCTGGCCGGCGGCTCGCTCGGGCGCACCGTCGTCCGGATCTGAAGGTACAATCGCGGCGCAACCCCTGGGGAACATTGCATGGCCCGCATCCTGATCGTCGACGACTCTCCCTCGCAGCTGATGGGCATCCGCCGCATCGTGGAAAAGCTCGGCCACGAGGCCCTCACGGCCGAAGACGGCGCCGCGGGCGTGGAGCTCGCGAAGAAGGAATTGCCCGACCTGATCCTGATGGACGTGGTGATGCCGAACCTCAACGGCTTCCAGGCCACGCGCTCGATCTCGCGCGAGCCCTCGACCAAGCACATCCCGGTGATCCTGGTGACCACCAAGGACCAGGACACCGACCGCATGTGGGGCATGCGCCAGGGCGCGCGCGCCTACCTCACCAAGCCCTTCAGCGAGGAAGAGCTGTCGGAGGTGATCGCGGCCAACCTCGGCGCCGGCGGGCCGGACGCACCGACGGCCGCCTGACGGCGTCGCGGCGGCGGCCGCCCCGGCGCCCGCGGGTCACTCGCGGCGCCAATCGTTCCCGAAGGCATCGCGCAGGCGCGCATACGCCTCGCGCTGCGCGTCGCCCTGCGCCTTCGGCGCCAGCACCTCGAGCTCCACGATCTGGTCGCCGGCAGGCGTCCCCGGCAGGCCGCGCCCGCGCAGCCGCAGCTTGCGCCCGGCTTCCGAATCCGGCGGGATCCGCAGTTCGACCGCACCGCCCAGCGTCGGCACGCTCACCGTCGCGCCCAGCGCCGCTTCCCACGGCGCCACCGGCAGCACGTGGATGATGTTGCGGCCGTCGACCTCGAACTGCGGATGCGCCGCGTACTCGATCTCCAGGAACAGGTCGCCGCCCTGGCCGCCCTGCCCGGCAAGCCGGATCGCCTGGCCGGGCTTCACGCCCTTGGGGATGCGCACTTCCAGGGTCTTGCCGTTGACGCCGATGCGGACGCTGTCGCCGCGATAGACCGACTCCAGCGGCACGGCGAGCCGTGCGCGCGTATCGCCGGCGGGTTGCTGGCCGCGGCCGAAGCCCGGCCCGGGACCGCCCGCGCCGGCCCCGCGCCGGCGGCCGAAGAGTTCCTCGAAGAAGTCGCTGAAACCGCCGCCTGCGCCGCCGCCGGCGAAGATCTCGTCGAAGTCGAAGCCCCCGCCGGGCGCGCCCTGGCCGCCGAAGCCGCCCGGCGGCGGCCGCACCTCGTCGCCGGGCCGGTAACCGCGCGTGCGCAGTTCGTCGTAGGCCTTGCGCTTGGCGGGGTCGCGCAGCGCCTCGTAGGCCTCGTTCACCGCCTTGAAGCGTTCCTCGGCGTCCTTTTCCTTGCTGACGTCGGGATGGAACTTGCGGGCCAGGCGCCGGTAGGCGGTCTTGATCTCCGCGTCGCCCGCGCCCGGCTCGACGCCGAGGGTTTCGTAGTAGTCCTTGAATTGCATCGACGGCCTCGCCGCATCCACGACCCCGGCATTATCGCAGCACGCCGGTGGCGGACGTTGACGCGGCCTTACCCTTCGCCGCCGTTAGACTGGCGTGAACCCTGGAGGACACATGACCATCCAAGCCGGCGACCGCCTGCCCGAAGTCCAGCTGCAACGCATCCGCGAAGGCGTCGAGAACGTCGACAGCCGCGACCTGTTCGACGGCCGCAAGGTCGTGATCTTCGCGGTGCCCGGCGCGTTCACGCCGACCTGTTCGGAACGGCACCTGCCCGGATTCGTCGAGCACTTCGACGACTTCCGCAAGCGCGGGGTCGACGTCGCCTGCGTCGCCGTCAACGATCCCTTCGTGATGAAGGCCTGGGGCGACAGCCAGCACGTGCCCGACGGCCTGATGATGCTCGCGGACGGCAATGGCGACTTCACCCGCGCGCTGGGCCTGGAGATGGACGCCAGCGCCTACGGCATGGGCACGCGCTCCAAGCGTTACGCGATCTACGCCGAGGATGGCGTGGCGAAGCAGGTGCTGGTCGAGGCGCCCGGCGAATTCCGGGTGTCCTCCGCGGACCACGTGCTGTCGCAGCTGACCTGATTCCACGAACGAAGGAGCCCGACATGGCTGGCAGGAAAGACGAAAGCGGGAAGAAGAACGGGAAGCCGGAGACGGCGGCCAAGGGTGCCAAGACGGGGACCGCCGGGCTGACCGACGTGCAGACGCTGCGTCGCCGCGCGCGCGAGAACGTCGGCCAGGGCGCGATCACCCCGAGCTACAGCGCCGATCGCGACACCGTGGTGCGCCTGCTCAACGAGGCGCTGGCCACCGAGTGGGTATGCGTGCTGCGCTACTACCGCCACTACTTCTCCGCTTCGGGCATGTTCGCCGACGCGGTCAAGGCCGAGTTCCTCGAGCACGCGCAGCAGGAGCTGGCGCACGCCAACCTCATCTCCGAGCGCATCGTTCAGCTCGGCGGCGAGCCGGACCTGGACCCGGACACGCTCACCGCGCGCGCCCACGCCGAGTACAAGCCCGGCAAGGACCTGCGCGACATGGTCCGCGAGAACCTCATCGCCGAGCGGATCGCGATCGACAGCTACCGGGAGATGATCGACTACATCGGCGACCGCGATACCACCACCAAGCGCATGCTCGAGCACGTGCTGGCGCAGGAGGAAGAGCACGCGGACGACATGAAGGACCTGCTGGACGGCTGGATCGGCAAGTAGGCCCCGCGACGCGTGAAACAAGAAAGGGCGGCCGATCGGCCGCCCTTTTGCTTGCGCCCGCGCGGGCCGCGATCAGGCTTCGGGCGGCGCCACGTCGCTGGCCGCGCCGGATGCGTTGCCCGCGGCGATGGCGCCGTCTCCGGCGACCGGATCGGCCTCGTCCTCCAGCGACGCGTCGACGCGCTCGATCGCCTGCAGGCTCTCGCCTTCCCCCAGCCGGATCAGGGTCACGCCCTGCGTGTTGCGGCCGACCTGCGCGATCTCCGAAGCGCGGGTGCGCACCAGCGTGCCGCCATCGGAGATCAGCAGCACCTCGTGGTGGCCGCTGAGCTGGATCGCGCCGACGAGCTTGCCGTTGCGCTCGGTGGTCTGCAGCGCGATCACGCCCTGCGTGCCGCGGCCCTTGCGCGGGTAGTCCT
>CBIHRR010000125.1:0-6132 GCA_966212495.1 uncultured Gammaproteobacteria bacterium | reverse complement strand
GCCGCGCGCTGGAGCTGGGCCTGCGGATGAGCCAGCGCTTCCGCGAGAGCGAGCAGCGCTTCCGCGCCCTCAACGACCTGTTGCCGGCGCTGGTGCTGCTCGCGCGGCCTTCGGACGGCACCGTGCTGTACGCGAACCAGGCGGCCTGCGCGCGGCTGGGCGACGGCATCGCCGGCGTGGGCCTGGACGCCCTGTTCGAGGACCCGGCGCTGCGCCGCAGGTTGCGCGAGGTGGACGGCGGCATGCGCTGGGACAACGTCGAGGCGGTGCTGGTGTCGCTGGGCGGCGACCGCTTCTGGGTGTCGACTTCGATCGCCCGCGTGCGCGTCGGCGACGAAGAACGCATGCTGATGGTCGCCACCGACATTTCCGAGCAACGCCAGCTCACCGAACTGCTGGGCTACCAGGCCAGCCACGACAACCTCACCGAGCTCTACAACCGCCGCGAGTTCGAGCGCCACGTGCGGCGCGCGCTGAAGGCCGCCGGCGGAGGCCCGTCGAGCGCGCTGCTGTACATCGACCTGGACCAGTTCAAGCTGATCAACGACACCTCCGGCCACCTCGCCGGCGACCAGCTGCTGAGCCAGCTGGCGATGGTGATGTCGGAGATCGTCGCCCCGGGCGACATGCTCGCGCGCCTGGGCGGCGACGAGTTCGGCGTGCTGCTGCACCAGGCCGACATCGCCGGCGCGCTGGCGCTGGCCGAGCGGCTGCGGTTGCGGATCGAGGGCCACATCTACGCCTGGGAGCAGCGCACCTACACGATCAGCGCGAGCATCGGCGTGGTGATGCTGGACGAGCCGGGCATGACCCTGCGCGAAGCGCTCGCCCAGGCCGACACGGCGTGCTACCTGGCCAAGGAGCACGGGCGCAACCGCATCCACCTGTTCTCCGGCGACGACGACGAGACGATCCGCCGGCGCGGCGAGATGGAATGGGCGAACCGCCTGCGCTGGGCGATCGAGGAAGGCCGCCTGCTGCTCGACTACCAGGAAGTGCGACCGCTGCGCGCCGATGCCGCGGGCGAGGATCCGCACCTCGAACTGCTGCTGCGCCTCCGCGACGAGGACGGGCGCGTCGTCGCGCCGGGCGCGTTCCTGCCTGCCGCGGAGCGCTACGGCCTGGTGCCGCAACTCGACCGCTGGGTGATCGCCGAGGCGATCGCGCACTTCGACCAGTTGCACGCCAGCGGCCGCGCGCCCGGGCGCTGCTCGCTGAACCTGTCCGCCGCGTCGCTGGAGGACGAGGGCCTCGCCGACTACGTGCTCGACCTGATCCAGCGCCACGGCGTGCCGCCGTCGCGATTGTGCTTCGAGATCACGGAGACCGAGGCGGTGCGCAACCTGGCGCGCGCGGTGCGCTTCATCGAGCGCTTGCGCGGCTTCGGCTGCCTGGTGGCGCTGGACGACTTCGGCGCGGGCATGTCCTCGTTCGGCTACCTGAAGAACCTGCCGGTCGACATCATCAAGATCGACGGCAGCTTCATCCGCGACATCGAGGCGGACCCGATGAGCCGCTCGATCGTCGACGCGATCACCGAGATCGGCCACGAGCGCGGCCTCGAGGTCGTCGCCGAATGGGTCGGCGACGAGCGCACGATCGAGATCCTGCGCGCGTTGCGCGTGGACTACGGCCAGGGGTTCGCGCTGCACCGGCCGGAACCGGTGCTGTACCAGCGCGCGGCGCGCGGGCGGCGCGGCTGACGGACGCGCGGCCGCCCGCCGTCATCGCGGCGCGCATGCGCCGCCGTCAGAGGAACAGCGAGATCGCGTCGTTCGCGAAGCGGCGGCCGAGTTCGGTCGGCACCACGCGCTCGCCGTCGCCTTCGATCCAGCCGTGCGCGGCGGCTTCCGCCAGTTCGCGCGCGATCGCCGCGCGCGGCACGCCGGTGCGCGCCTCGAACGCGGACAGCGCGAAGCCCTCGTTGAGCCGCAGCGCATTGAGCATGTAGTCGAACGGCCGGCGCGCCGGTTCCAGGAACTCGTCGCCGCCGATCGCCTCGGCCCGGCCCGCCACCGCGAGCCAGGCCGCCGGGTGCTTGACCTTCCAGCGCCGCAGGATCGTGCCCTCGGCGGGCGAGGTGAGCTTGCCGTGCGCGCCCGCGCCGATGCCGAGGTAGTCGCCGAAGCGCCAGTAGTTCAGGTTGTGCGCGCATTGCCGGCCGGGGCGCGCGTATGCGCTGGTCTCGTACTGCGCGTAACCGGCGTCGGCCAGCAGCGCCTGGCAGTGCTCCTGGATGTCGAAGGCATCGTCGTGGCCCGGGATGTCCGCCGGCGGGCGCGCGGCGAACACGGTGTTGGGCTCGAGGGTGAGCTGGTAGTGAGACAGGTGCGTGGGCCCGAGCGCGATGGCGCGGCGCACGTCTTCCGCCGCCATCGCCAGGTCCTGGCCCGGCAGCGCGTACATCAGGTCGATGTTGAAATCGTCGAAGCCGGCGTCGCGCGCCATCCGCACGGCGGCCTCGGCCTCGCGGCTGTCGTGGATGCGGCCGAGGCGCGCCAGGCAGCCGTCGTCGAAGCTCTGGATGCCGAAGCTGAGCCGGTTCACGCCCGCCGCGCGATAGCCCTCGAAGCGGCCGTGCTCGGCGGTGCCCGGGTTGGTTTCGAGCGTGATTTCCGCTCCCGGTGCGATGCGCAGGCGCGAGGACGCGCGCTGCAGGAAATCGTCGATGGCTTCGGGCGGGAACAGCGACGGCGTGCCGCCGCCGAAGAACACGCTGTGCACGGTGCGGCCCCAGGCCAGCGGCAGGTCGTGCTCGAGGTCGGCGACCAGGGCTTCGACGTAGGCGTCGAACGGCGGCGCGCCGGCGCCGCGGTATTCGTGCGAATTGAAGTCGCAGTACGGGCACTTGCGCACGCACCAGGGCAGGTGGACGTACAGCGACAGCGGCGGATTGAGCAGGTCGGGCGCCATGGCCGGCGGCGTCACGCGGCGCCGAGTTCGGGCAGCCGCGCCCGCAGCGCGGCGAGCGCGCGGCCGCGGTGGCTGATCGCGTTCTTGATCGCCGGGTCGAGTTCCGCGGCCGACAGCGCGTTCTCCGGGTCGAGGAACACCGGGTCGTAGCCGAAGCCGCCTGCGCCGCGCGGCGCATGCAGGATGCGCCCCGCCCAGCTGCCTTCCGCGATGATCGGGCGCGGGTCGTCGGCCGAACGCAGCAGCGCGAGCGCGCAGTGGAAGCGCGCGCCGCGCGCCGCATCCGGCACGCCGCGCAGCTCGCCGAGCAGGCGCGCGATGTTGCGCGCGTCGTCGCCGTGGACGCCGCAGTAGCGCGCGGAATAGAGGCCCGGCGCGCCGTCGAGCACATCGACGCACAGCCCCGAATCGTCGGCAAGCGCGGGCAGGCCGGTCGCGGCCGAGGCGTGCCGCGCCTTGAGCAGCGCATTCTCGACGAACGTCAGCCCGGTCTCGTCCACGTCGGCGATGCCGAATTCCGATTGCGCGCGCAGCCCGTGTCCGCTGCCGGCGAGCAGGTCGCGCAGTTCCGCGAGCTTGCCCGCGTTGCCGCTTGCCAGCACGATCTCCATGGCCTCGCTCATTCCACCGGAAGGCTCAGCCGGACGCGAGCGCCGCGCGCTGCGCCTCGAACAGCGCCTCGCAGCCCTGCGCGGCCAGCGCGAGCAGCGCGTCGAGCTCGTCGCGCCGGAACGCATGGCCCTCGGCGGTGCCCTGCAGCTCGATGAAGCCGCCGCCGTCGTTCATCACCACGTTCATGTCGGTGTCGCAGTCGCTGTCCTCGGCATAGTCGAGGTCGAGCACCGGCACGCCGCGGTAGATGCCCGCCGAAACCGCCGCGACCGCGCCGAATACCGGGTCGCGGCCGGCGCGCGGCGCGACTTCGCGCTTCGCCTGCAGCCAGCGCACCGCATCGACCAGCGCGACGTACGCGCCGGTGATGGCCGCGGTGCGCGTGCCGCCATCGGCCTGCAGCACGTCGCAATCGAGGGTGATGGTGCGTTCCCCGAGCGCCGCGCGGTCCACGCAGGCGCGCAGGGAGCGGCCGATCAGGCGCTGGATCTCGAGCGTGCGGCCGCCCTGCTTGCCGCGGGCGGCCTCGCGGTCGCCGCGCGTGTGGGTGGCGCGCGGCAGCATGCCGTATTCGGCGGTGACCCAGCCTTCGCCCTTGCCGCGCAGGAACGGCGGCACGCGGTTCTCCACGCTCGCGGTGCACAGCACGCGGGTGTCGCCGAACGACACCAGCACCGAGCCCTCCGCGTGGCGGGTGTAGCCGCGCACGATCGAGACCTCGCGCATCTGCGCGGGCGTGCGGCCGCTGGGGCGGGCGAATTCGGGCGCCATGGGGTCGTTCCGGCATGCCGGATATCCGGCGGGAAGGCGCGCGAGTCTACCAGCCGCCCCGTTCGCGCCCGGTGCCGGACCGGCCCGGTGCGCCGGGGTGGCATACTCCGGTCCCGTGCCCAGCCGCGAGCCACCCGCAGCATGATCCGAAGCATGACCGCCTTCGCCTCCGGCGAACGCGCCGGCCCCGACGGCACGCTGGGCTGCGAAGTGCGCGCGGTCAACCACCGCTTCCTCGAGGTGGGCGTGCGCCTGCCGGAGGAATTGCGCGCGCTGGAGCCCGCCATCCGCGAGCGGGTCGCCGCGCGCGCCAGCCGCGGCAAGGTGGACGTCGCGATGCGCCTGCGGGCCCCGGAGACGGGCGAAGCCCTGGTCGTGGACGAAGCATTCGTCGACCGCCTCGGCGCGGTCGCGCGGACGCTCGGCAGCCGGTTCCCCGCGCTGCAGACCGATTTCACCTCGCTGCTGCAGTTCCCCGGCGTCCTGGCCGGCCGCGGCGCCGATCCGCAGGCGCTGCAGGCCGCGGCGCTGGCGCTGCTCGACGAGGTGCTGGACGGATTCGTGGCCGCGCGCGAGCGCGAGGGCGCCGCGCTGGCGGCGGCGATCGCCGAACGCGCGCAGGGCATTGAGGCCATCGCCGCCGACGTGCGCGGCATGCTGCCCGCGATCCGCGCCGGCCAGCGGCAGAAGCTCGAGGCGCGTCTGTCGGAACTGCCGCATCCGGCCGACCCGGGCCGCGTCGAACAGGAACTGGTGCTCTGGCTGCAGAAGCTGGACGTGGACGAGGAACTCGACCGCCTCGGCAGCCACGTCGCCGAACTGCGCCGCGTGCTCGACGCCGATGCGCCGGTGGGCCGGCGCCTGGATTTCCTGCTGCAGGAATTCAACCGCGAGGCCAACACCCTCGGCTCCAAGTCGGTCGACGCGCGCACGTCCTCGGCTTCGGTCGAGCTGAAGGTGCTGATCGACCAGGTGCGCGAGCAGGCGCAGAACATCGAATGACCCCGATGCGCGGAACCCTCTTCATCGTGGCCGCACCCTCGGGCGCCGGGAAGTCGAGCATCGTCAACGCCTGCCTGGCGCGCGACGCGAACATCTGCCTCTCGATCTCGTTCACCTCGCGCGCGCCGCGGCCCGGCGAGCGCCATGCCGAGCACTACAACTTCGTCAGCGCCGAGGAGTTCGAGCGGATGGTCGCCGCCGGCGACTTCTTCGAGCATGCGCGCGTGCACGGCGACTGGAAGGGCACGGCGCGGCAGTCCGTCGAACCGCAGCTCGCCGCGGGCCGCGACGTGCTGCTGGAGATCGACTGGCAGGGCGCCCGGCAGGTGCGCGAGCGGATCCCGGGCGCGGTGAGCGTGTTCATCCTGCCGCCATCGCGGGCGGCGCTGGAGCAGCGCATGCGCACCCGCGGCCAGGACAGCGACGAGGTCATCGCCCGCCGGCTGGCCGCCGCGCGGGAGGAGATGTCGCACTACGCCGAGTTCGACTACGTGGTCGTGAACGAGGTCTTCGAGACGGCCGTCGAGGAGATGTGCGCCGTCTTCCGCGCCAGCCGCCTGCGCCGCCCGGAGCAGGAGGCCCGCCACGCCGGCCTGATCGAGGCGCTGCTGGCCCCGGAAGACCAGCCAAGCGCTTGATTTTGCTTGGGATACTTGTGGTTCGCGCGGGTTTCCGCTAGGATTGCCGGTCCTTCGTCCAGATACGGCCGGCCCAGCGCCGCCGGGAGCCCCATGGCCCGCATTACCGTCGAGGACTGCCTGCAGGTAGTCGACAACCGTTTCGAGCTCGTGATGATGGCCGCCAAGCGCGCGCGCCAGCTGGCCAATGGCGTCG
>CBIHRR010000124.1:0-6137 GCA_966212495.1 uncultured Gammaproteobacteria bacterium | reverse complement strand
CGCCGATCTTGCGCAAATCATTGATTTGTAATATAATTTGGAATCCTGTCGCCACAACCGTGAAGGAGAGGCATGGCACGCAAGCCGTCCGCAGCCAACGACCAGTCCCAGAGCCTGACCCACCAGAGCATCAACGCCGACATCGCCGCGTTCCGCAAGAGTGGCGGTCGCATCGAAGTCCTCGGCAACACCCCGCTCCGCAACAAGCCGCCGACCGCGTTCCGGTCCGAAACGGCCAAGCGCACCCGCCCTGCCCCCGCCGCGAAGCAAACGGCTACCCGCTAGTCCGAACGTGCAAGGCGCGAAAGCGCCCTTGGCGATCCGCCGGCCGCCCTGGCCGGCATGCCCTCCGTACATGGAAGCGTCGCCATGGTTGCTGGCCTCTCCGACTTCATCGTCGCCAACAACGCGCTGATCGTCGACGAGTGCGAGGCGTTCGCGCGCACGCTGGGGCCGGCGGCGGAGGACATGGATCGCGAATCCCTTCGCGACCATATCGGCCAGATCCTGTCCTCGATCGCCGCCGACATGAAGGTGCCCCAGACCGAACGGCAACGTTCGGAGAAATCCAAGGGGCACGAAAAGAGCAGGCCCGGCGCCCGTGACCAGGCCGCCGAAACCCATGGCGCCATGCGCGCCGCCAGCGGCTTCGACGTCAGCCAGACCGCAGCCGAGTACCGCGCGCTGCGGGCCTCGGTGATCAGGTTGTGGCTGCGCACGTCGCCGACCCTCGGCTCGGCGGAGGTGGAAGACCTGACCCGCTTCAATGAAGCCATGGACCAGGCGCTGGCCGAGACGCTGTTCCAGTTCGCCCATGCCGCAGCCGCGAGCCGGAATCTGTTCCTCGGCGTCCTCAGCCACGAATTGCGCACCCCGCTCGGCACCATCGTCGGCTCGGCCGAAGCGATTCCCCTGCTCGCCGCCGGGTCGGAGCCCCTTGCCGAGATCTCGTCCCGCATCCTGCGCGGCGGCCACAGGATCAGGAGCCTCCTCGACGACCTGCTCGATTACGTGCACGTCGGTTCGGGCGGCGGCATCCGCGTGAACCCGGCCGCAACGCGCATGGACGAGATCTGCGCCCGCGTCGCGCGTGAAGTGGACACCGCCTTTCCGGGCAGCCGCATCGAGCTGGCGCAGGACGGCGACCTGCAGGGCTGCTGGGACGAGCAGCGCGTGGCGCAGGCGCTGTCGAACCTGATGAGCAATGCGATCAAGTACGGCATGCCCGGTGCCCCGGTCCGCGTGTCGACCATCGGCACCGCCGATGCGGTGACCGTCGCCGTCCACAACGAAGGCCCGGAAATCGCGCGCGAAAAGCTCGAATCCCTGTTCCAGCCGCTGGTGCGCGGCGAGACGGACGATCCAACCGGCAACAGCCTCGGGCTCGGGCTGTTCATCGTGCGCGAGATCGCCGGCGCCCACGGCGGCACGGTGGACGTGGAATCCTCGGCCGCGGGGACGACCTTCCATTTCCGCCTGCCCAGGAGCGCCGCGAGCACGCGCCCCACCGCGGTCGGGCGCATGCGGCGAACCTGAGCCGACCCACGGCGGCGCGCCGGCCCGGTTCAATCCAGGGCGCGGACGGTTTCCATCGCGAGTTCGAACGAGCGCAGCCGCGCAACCGGATCGTGGATGTTCGCGGTGAGGACGAGCTCGTCGGGCGCGTGCCGCGCGATGAAGGCTGCCAGCCGCGCGCGCACCGTCGCCGGCGCACCCACCGCGGCGCACGACAGGGCCTCGTCGACCGTCGCCAGCAGCGGCGCGTCGTAGCGCGCCCTGAACGCCTCCGCGGACGCGAGCGGCGGCGGCACCAGGCCCGGTCGCCCGCTGCGCAGGTTCGCGAACGACTGCTGCTGCGTCGTGAACAGCCGCGCGGCCTCCGCGTCGGTGTCGGCGACGACGACGTTCATCGCCAGCATCGCGTGCGGCCTCGCCAGCCGCGGCGACGGCCTGAACGCCGCGCGATAGGCGGCGAGCGCCGGTTCGAGCATCGCCGGCGCGAAATGCGACGCGAACGCGTACGGCAAACCCAGCGTCGCGGCCAGCCGCGCGCCGAACAGGCTCGAGCCGAGGATCCAGACCTCGACGTCGACGCCGGCCCCGGGCACCGCCTGCACGGCCTGTCCCGGCCGCACGGGTTCGAAATACGAAAGCAGCTCGACGACGTCGGCGGGGAACTCGTCGGCTCCGCTGTAGTAACGGCGCAGCGCGCGCGTCGCCGCCTGGTCGGTGCCCGGCGCGCGCCCGAGCCCGAGATCGACGCGGCCCGGATGCAGCGTGCCGAGCGTGCCGAACTGTTCGGCCACCTGCAGCGGCGCGTGGTTGGGCAGCATCACGCCGCCGGCGCCGACGCGGATGCTGCGCGTGTTCGCCGCGACGTGCGCGATGAGCACCGCGGTCGCCGCGCTGGCGATGCCCGGCATGTTGTGGTGTTCGGCGAGCCAGAAGCGGCGATAGCCCAGCGACTCGCCCAGGCGCGCCAGGTCGAGCATGTGCGCGAACGTATCGGCCGGCGTGCGGCCCTCGCCGACCGGCGCGAGGTCGAGGATGGAAATCGGAAGCATCACCGGATTGTAGGCGCCGCGGCGTCAACGCCACGGGATGCGGCCCCGGGTCGCTACACTGCAGGCCCCGCTGCCGCGATGCCCACGCATGCCCGCCCCCGCCCCGCCCCGCGACGCCGTCGAACCGGCGACGATCCTGCTGCACAAGCCGGTGGGCTACGACGCGATCAGCGGCCGCAAGGTCGCGACCGGGCTCGTGCAGCCCGACGCGCGCTGGCCCGAGGATCCTTCGGGCATCGCGCTGGAGGAGCGCCACTTCCATCGGCTCACGCCGCTGGTGCCGCTCGATGCCGAGGCCAGCGGGCTGATGGTGTTCACGCAGGACGGCCGCGTCTGGCGCCGCCTGACCGAGGACGGCGACGAGATCGAGCAGGAATACATCGTCGAGGTCAGCGGCGACATCGCCCCCTACGGCTTGCGCAAGCTCAACCACGGCCTGCACTACAACGGCCGCGCATTGCCGCCGTGCAAGGTCAGCTGGCAGAACGAGATCCGGCTGCGCTTCGCGCTCAAGGGCGTGCAGGGCGGCCAGCTGCGCGACATGTGCGCGCAGGTGGGGCTCGGGGTCGTCGCGATCCGGCGCATCCGCATCGGCAAGGTGCCGCTGGCGAAGATGCCCGTGGGCCTGTGGCGTTACCTGCCTGCGGGCGAGCGTTTCTAGGGCGCGCCGGCGTTCAGCGGGCCAGGCAGCGCTGGTAGCGGTCGTTCACCCGCGTGGCGAACCACGCCGTCGTGAGCTCACGCGTGATCTTCGGGCTCTCCAGCGCGATCCCGGGAAGCATCTCGCGCGGCAGCGGCTTGCCCGCGCGGCGCTCGGCGATGGCGAAGACCGCGTTGAACAAGCGGGTGTCGTTGAATTCGAGGCGGTTCGCCTGTTCGAGCGCGGCGCGGATCGCTGCGTCGTCCATGCCGAGTTCGCCCGACATCGACCGGACGGCGCGCTCGGTCTCGCCTGGCCGGTCCAGCGGCGCACCGGGCGCGAGCAGGTCCCCATCGAGCGCGAGCGTGCGATGCGTCGCCACGCCCACGGCATTCTGGAAGGCGGCATTGCGGCTGGCGTACCACCCGGCGTTGTAGTCGGCGAAACGCGACACCTTGCGCGCGTAGGGCGTGTCGTAGCCGAGCAGGTGCATGATCCCGAAATAGAGGCCGCCACGCCGGGTAAAGACCTCGTCGCGGATCGTGCCGCGCACCGGATACGGATAGCCGCGCGCCCTGGATTCGGCGAACGGCACCGAGACCTGCATCGGCCCGCCGGTCTGCACCGGGTTGTAGTCGCCGAACAGGCGGCTGCCGAGCGGCACGCGCCCGGTGAGTTCCTCGTAGAGTTCGCTCAGTTCGCGCTCGGTGCGCACGCCGTCCAGTCGCTGCCCGTAGGAGCGGCCGTCGGTCGAGCGGACCTTCAGCGCCGCGTCGACCATGAAGCCGGGAACGTGCATGGCCGCCGCCCGCCGCTCGATTTCGCGGCGCGCGATCGCCGGCAGCCCCGGCACCGCCGGATCGGCCTCGAAGCCGGACTCCTGCGCGATGACGGCCATCACCGCGCAGATGTTCTCCTCGCTCGGCGCGATGCGCTGCGCGTCGAATGCGGTCTGGATCTCCGCGGCCCAGCCGTCGGCATCGCCGATGCGGGACGGCATGTGGCGCAGGATTTCCGCGCGCACGACATCCGCCGACGGGCCGCCGGGTCGCGGCGCGCTGACGCAGGCCGCGAGCAGCATCGGCGCCAGGAAGATCCCCCAGCGCTCAGCGCTTCGCCGTGTTCCCTGCGCCGCCATGTCCGCGCCCGGCTTCGTGGTCGTTGGACATGCGGGGGCTCCTTCGGGTTCGTGGAGCGTCCCGTTGTACGCGCGCGCGCGTTCAACGACCGTGATCGACCGGCGCAATGCAAGCGCGATGCGCCGGGCGGTCACGTCACGCGCTCGCCGGCGGCAACGGCCGCAGGGGCGCCACCGGCGCGGTCCGCACGCAGCACGACCCGCAGCCGGCCGTTGGTACGGCGCAGGCGAAGCCGGCGATGCTTCACCAGGTACGCCAGCGCCACGCCGGCGGCGGCGATCCCGGACAAGGCACCCAGCCCCAGCGCCCAGCGCGCGCCGTAGTGGTCGGCGACCCACCCGACCAGCGGTGCGCCGAGCGGCGTGCCGCCCATCACCACCGCGATGCGCAGCGCCAGCACCCGGCCGCGCATGGCCCGATCGGTGGTGAGCTGCATCATCGAGTTGCTGGCGGTCATGAAGGTGAGCGCGGCCAGCCCGACGAAGAACAGCACGATCGCGAACGGCACCGGGCCGGGCATCAGCGCGGCCAGGGCCGCGGCGACGCCGAAGACGCCGGCCGACGCGCCCATCAGCACCATGCCCGGGGCCGGGCGCCGCGCGGACAGCAGCGCGCCGCACATCGTGCCCACCGCCATCGACGAGGTCAGCAGCCCGTACAGGCTCGCGCCGCCGCCGAACACCGTCACCGACATCGTGGAAATGAAGATGGCGAAGTTGAAGCCGAAGGTACCGATCAGCGCCAGCATCACCAGCACCGCGACGAGGTCGGGGCGCTGCCCCACGTAGCGCAGCCCGGCCATCAGGCTGCCACGCGTGCGCGGCGGCCGCGGTTCCGTGTGCAGCTCGTGCACGCGCAGCCACCACAGCGACGCGAGCACTGCGCCGTACGAGGCCGCGTTGATCAGGAACAGCCAGCCCTCGCCCACCGCGGCGATCAGCACGCCGGCGATCGCGGGGCCGACCATGCGCGCCGCGTTGAAGGACGCGGAATTCAGCGCAACGGCGTTGGCCAGGCTTTCGTCGCGCACCAGGTCGGAGACGAACGCCTGCCGCGCCGGGGCATCGAAGGCGGTGATGCAACCCAGCAGCAGGGCGAAGCCGTACACGTGCCACAGCTGCACCACGCCCGCGAGCGTGACCAGGCCCAGGCCGAGCGCCACCAGGCCGGCCGCCGCCTGCGTCCAGACCAGCAGCCGGCGGCGGTCCATGTGGTCGGCGGCATGCCCCGACAGCGGCAACAGCAGCAGCGACGGCCCGAACTGCAGCGCCATCACCGTGCCCACCGCCGTCGCGCTGTGGTCGGTCAGCACCGTCAGCACCAGCCAGTCCTGGCCGATCCGCTGCATCCAGGTGCCGAGGTTGGACACCAGCGCGCCACCGGCCCAGAGCCGGTAGTTGTGGCTCCGCAGCGAATGGAACATCGCACTCATCGAAGCTGGCTCATCGAAGCTGGCTCAATGCGGCCCGCTCATTGCGCGCCGCGCACGCGCAGCGTCAGCCCCTTGAGGAAGTTGCGCAGCAACTGGTCGCCACAGCGGCGGAAATTCTTGTGGGTCGGCAGCCGGAACAGGGCCGACAGCTCCGGCTTCGACACCGGGAACCCCGCCATCGCGAAGATTTCGTGCAGGTCGGCATCCTTGAGCTCGAACGCAACCCGCAGCTTCTTCAGCACCACGTTGTTGCTGATGCGCGACTCCACCGGTCGCGCCGGCAGCCGCTCGTCGCGCCCGCGGCGATGCACGATCAGCCCGTCGAGGACATGCGCCAGCACGGCATCATCGCAGGCCAGGTA
>CBIHRR010000123.1:0-6228 GCA_966212495.1 uncultured Gammaproteobacteria bacterium | reverse complement strand
GGCCTGCGCGGCGACGGCTGGAACCTGGGCTTCGTGGTCGAGACCGAGCGCCAGGTCGAGGCGCACCTGGAAGATCACCTGCAGTCGCTGCCCGAAGCCGACCTGCGCAGCCGCGCGATCCTGGAAACGATGAAGGCCGACGAGGCGCGCCACGCGGCGAACGCCGAAGCGGCCGGCGCGCGCGTGCTGCCGCCGCCGATCCCGGCGCTGATGGCGGCGGCGTCGAAGCTGATGAAGACGGTGGCTTACCGCATCTGAGCGCCGCGCAGCGCGCGGCGCGCCCGGTCACTCGACCAGGTTGCGGCCGTGGTAGAGCTCTTCGATCTCGCGCTTCAGGCGCGCCTCGATCTTCATCCGTTCCTTGAACGAGAGGTTCTTCGCCTTTTCCTCGAACAGGTAGTTGTCGAGGTCGAAGTCCTTCAGGTGCATCTTCGTGTGGAAGATGTTTTCCTGGTACACGTTCACGTCGAGCATCTCGTAGCGCGAACGCACGTTCTTGGCCAGGTAGTCCTGGATCGAGTTGATCTTGTGGTCGATGTAGTGCTTGCGGCCCTTGATGTCGCGGGTGAAGCCGCGCACGCGGTAGTCCATCACCACGATGTCGGATTCCAGCGACTCGATCAGGTAGTTCAGGGCCTTCAGCGGCGAGATCACGCCGCAGGTGGCCACGTCGATGTCGGCGCGGAAGGTCGCGATGCCGTTGTCCGGGTGCGTCTCCGGATACGTGTGCACGGTGATGTGCGACTTGTCGAGGTGCGCGACCACGGCTTCGGAGATCACGCCCTTGGCGTCGGCCTTGTCGACCACCGGCTGCTCGGAGATCAGGATCGTCACCGACGCGCCCTGCGGGTCGTAGTCCTGGCGCGCGACGTTCAGGATGTTGGCGCCGATGATCTCGGCCACGTCCGTCAGGATCTGGGTGAGCCGGTCGGCGTTGTATTCCTCGTCGATGTACTCGATGTAGCGCCGGCGCTGGTCCTCGGACACGGCGTAGCACACGTCGTAGATGTTGAAGGACAGCGCCTTGGTCAGGTTGTTGAAGCCCTGCAGTTTCAGGCGGGGCAACGGCTTGACTTGCGGCATCGGCGTTCCGGCGGCACGGGGAGGGGCGATTATGGGCCAAAACGCCCGGGGGCGCCCCCCGCCAAGCCCGCGGGGTTTGCCGCGGGGCGGCGTTGGCACTACCCTCGCAGCGTCGACACCACGTGGATCGGATGCCCATGTCTCCCGCCCTGCAGGGCCACCGCCCGACCGGCAACAACCCGCTCGCGCCCGACGCGGCCGCGATCGAGCGTTTCCTGGGCTATTGCCACCGTCGCCGCTATCCGCCGCGCACCGAGGTGTTCCGCCCGGGCGACCCGGCGGGCACGCTCTATTACGTGATCAGCGGCTCGACCAGCATCATCACCGAGGAAGAGGACGGCCGGGAGCTCGCGCTGGGCTACTTCGGCGCCGGCGAGTTCGTCGGCGAGATGGGCCTGTTCATCGAGTCCGACCGCCGCGAGGTGATCCTGCGCACGCGCGTGCCCTGCGAGCTGGCGGAAATCGGCTACGACAAGCTGTACCAGCTGTTCGCCGGCCCGCTGGTGGCCGACGCGCCGAAGCTGCTGTGGGCGATCGGCGCGCAGCTGTCGCGCCGCCTGCTCGACACCAGCCGCAAGGCCGGGCGCCTCGCCTTCCTCGACGTCACCGACCGCATCGTGCGCACGCTGCACGACCTGACCCGCGAGCCGGAGGCGATGACCCACCCGCAGGGCACGCAGTTGCGCATCTCGCGCCAGGAACTGTCGCGCCTGGTCGGCTGCTCGCGCGAGATGGCCGGCCGCGTGCTGAAGAAGCTCGAGGCCGACGGCACGCTGCACGCCCACGGCAAGACCATCGTCCTGTACGGCACGCGCTGAGCCGGGGATGGAACCGGTCGCCGCACGCGCCGCCGCCCTCGCCCGGGTCCGCCCCGCGGCCACCGGCGACGCGAGCGACGTGGCGCGGCTGCTCGGCCACCTCGGCTATCCCTGCGAGGACCACGAAGCGGCCGAACGCATCGCGGTGGTGATCGCCGACCGGCGCCAGCACCTGCTGCTGGCCGAAGTGGACGGCGAAGCCTGCGGCCTGGTCGCGCTGTACACGCTCTACTCGCTCGCCCACGGCAGCGAGCTCGCGCGGATCACCGCGCTGGTCGTGGCGCCGGAATGCGCGCGTGCCGGCATCGGCCGGCTGCTGCTGCGCGAGGTGGAGCAGCTGTCGCGCCGCCACGGCATCCACCGCATCGAGGTCACGAGCAACGCGCGACGGGTCGATGCGCACGCCTTCTACCGCGATTGCGGCTACAGCGACGATTCGCGCCGATTCGTGAAGATGCTCTGCGACTGAGGCGTCCGCGCGCCGCGCCGCGGATGCGGCGTCAGGCGCGGTCGCCGCCGCGCGATTCGCATCCCCAGTTCAGGATCGGCGTCCCTTCCGGCAGCACCCTGCGGAAATACGCCACGCGCGACGGTTTCGGGTTCACCACCACCGGCTTGCGCGCCGCCTGCAGCAGCGGCAGGTCGGCGACGCTGTCGGAATATGCGATCTCGATGCGGTCGTGGCCGTGGTCCCAGATCATCCGCATCTTGTTGCGCGCGTGGCAGTGCTGCGTGGTGACGTAGCCGCCGAGGAAGCGCTCGCCGAGGCTGCCGACGATCGGCAGGTCCTGGTGCGCGACGAAGTCCAGGATCGCGCGCGCCAGTTCCGGCGGCGCGCCGGTGGCGACGAGCACGCGGTCGCCGGCGACGCGATGGCGATGCAGCACCTCCAGCGCCCTCGGCAGCAAGCGCGCGCGGATAGACGGGGCGTTCGCGGCGACGTAGGCGTCGATCAGCGTCTCGATGGGACGCGTTTCGCCGACGGTGGCGATCCACAGGAAGCCGGAGATGCCCAGCCGGCGCGACGGCAGCCACGCCACCAGCGGCAACAGCACCGGTGCGGCGATCAGCGCCAGCGTGCGGCGCCACCTCGCGCGCTTGATCAGCCAGGAGACGAGGTGCGAACCGGAATCGCCGTCGTACAGCGTATGGTCGAAGTCGAAGACCACCAGCTGCCGGTAGGGCAGCGAGGTCTCGGCGAACGCGCTCATGCCGGCGCCGCGCCCGGCGTTGCCGGGCATGCCGAAAACAGCCGGCGCAGCGCGGCGCCCGGATCGGCTTCGCGCATGAAGGCTTCGCCGACGAGGAAGGCATCGATGCCCGCCGCGCGCAGCCGGCCCACGTCGGCGGGCGTGGCGATGCCGCTCTCGGCCACGAGCCGGCGGCCGGGCGGCAGCATGGCGTGCAGGCGGATCGAGGTGTCGAGCGAGACCTCGAACGAGCGCAGGTCGCGGTTGTTCACGCCCAGCAGCGGGACGCGGCCGGCGACGGCCGGGACGCGCAGCGCGCGCTCCAGCTCGGCGGCGTCGTGCGACTCCACCAGCACGTCCATGTCCAGCGCCATCGCCTGCGCGGCGAGGTCGTGCAGTCGCGCGTCGTCGAGCGCGGCCACGATCAACAGGATGCAGTCGGCGCCGATCGCGCGCGCCTCGACCACCTGGTACGGATCGACGGTGAAATCCTTGCGCAACACGGGCAGCGCGCAGGCCGCGCGCGCCTGCCGCAGGAAGTCTTCGCTGCCCTGGAAGAAGTCGGCGTCGGTGAGCACCGAGAGGCAGGCCGCGCCGCCGGCCTCGTAGCTGCGCGCGATCGCGGCGGGGTCGAAATCGGCGCGGATGACGCCTTTCGACGGGCTCGCCTTCTTCACCTCGGCGATGACCGCGGCACCGCCGGCCGCCGCGCGCGCATCGAGCGCCGCGGCGAAACCGCGCGGCGGCGGCAGGCCGGCGGCGCGCGCGTGGAGTTCGGCCGCCGGCACGCGCGCGCGTCGTTCCGCGACCTCCTCGCCCTTGCGCCGGAGGATGGTGTCCAGGATGGTGCTCATGCGCCGCCCGAATAAGCGCGTTCGACCTTCGCGACGCGGACTTCGAAATGCTGGTACCAGAGCTTGCGCCCGCGGATGCGGATCGCCGCATGGTCGGCCTGGCGCTTCCAGGCGGCGATCGAGGCTTCGTCGAGCCAGTAGCTCACGGTGATGCCGAAGCCGTCCGCATCGCGCGCGCTGTCGACGCCGAGGAAACCCGGCTGCGACGCGGCCAGCTCCACCATGCGCTGCGATGCCTCGGCATAGCCGTCGGGATCCCATTCATTGCGGCGCGACGCGAAGATCACGGCGTAATACGGCGGCTCGGGGGTGCTGGCGAAGTCCTGCGCGTCCATCGTTTGGGCGTGGGGGCGGGCTGCGTCGGATTCTAAGCCGGATCGGGCCGCGCGGGAAACGGACGCCGCGTCGCCGCGACGAACGCGTCCAGCCGGGCGCGCGCCGCGCCGCTGGCGATCGCTGCGCGCGCGCGCGCGATGCCGTCGGCGATCGAGTCGGCGACGCCGGCCGCATACAGGGCCGCGCCGGCGTTGAAGGCCACGATCTCCCGCGGCAGGCCGGGCACGTCTTCGAGCGCGGCCAGCAGCATCGCCTTCGATTCGGCGGCATCGGCCACGCGCAGGTTGCGCGTATGCGCCATCGAAATGCCGAAATCCTCCGGATGCACGTCGTACTCCCGCACCACGCCGTCGCGCAGCTCGCCGACCAGCGTGGCCGCGCCCAGCGACAGTTCGTCCATGCCGTCGCGGCCCCAGACCACCAGCGCACGCTCCGCGCCCAGCGCCTGCAGCACGCGGACCTGGATGCCGACGAGGTCGGGATGGAACACGCCCATCAGCGTCGCCGGCGCATCCGCGGGATTCGTGAGCGGGCCGAGGATGTTGAACAGCGTGCGCACGCCGAGCTCGCGCCGCACCGCCGCCACCGCCTTCATCGCCGGGTGGTGGATGGGCGCGTACATGAAGCCGATGCCGGTCTCGGCGAGGCAGCGCGCGACCTGTTCCGGCTGCAGCTCGATGTCGGCGCCCAGCGCCTCCAGCACGTCGGCAGCGCCCGATTTCGACGAGACGCTGCGGTTGCCGTGCTTGGCCACGCGCGCACCGGCCGCCGCGGCGACGAACATCGAGGCGGTCGAGATGTTGAACGTGTGCGCGCCGTCGCCGCCGGTGCCGACGATGTCGACCAGGTGCGCGCGATCGGCGACTTCCACCGGCCGAGCGAACTCGCGCAGCACCGAGGCGGCGGCCGTGATCTCGCCCACCGTCTCCTTCTTCACCCGCAGCCCGGTGAGGATCGCCGCGGCCAGCAGCGGCGGCACTTCGCCGCGCATGATCGCGCGCATCAGGCCGACCATCTCGTCGTGGAAGATCTCGCGGTGCTCGATCGTGCGCTGCAGCGCCTCGCGCGGGTCGATCGACACGCCCGCGCCTGCGCCCGGTGCGCTTCCGTTCGGGTCGCTCATCGCGCCGCGCTCCCGGTCGCCAGGAAATTGCCGAGCAGCGCATGGCCGTGCTCGGTGAGGATCGATTCGGGATGGAACTGCACGCCGTGCACCGGATGCTCGCGGTGGCGCAGGCCCATGATCTCCTCGATGCTGCCGTCCTCGTTCTCGGTCCAGGCGGTCACTTCGAGGCCTTCCGGCAACGCCGTCTTGTCGACGACGAGCGAGTGGTAGCGCGTGGCCTCGTAGCCGTCCGGCAGGCCGGCGAACACGCCCTCGCCTCTATGGCGGATCGCCGAGGTCTTGCCATGCATGATCCGGCCGGCGCGGATGACCCTGCCGCCATAGGCCTGGCCGATCGCCTGGTGGCCCAGGCACACGCCGAGGATCGGGATCGAAGGCCCGAGCTCGCGCACCACGTCCAGCGAGATGCCGGCCTCGTCGGGCGTGCACGGCCCCGGCGAGATCACGATGCGCTCCGGCGCGCGCGCCGCGACCTGCGCGACCGACAGCGCGTCGTTGCGCACCACCTCGACCTCCGCGCCCAGCGCCTGGAGGTACTGCACTAGGTTGAAGGTGAAACTGTCGTAGTTGTCGATCACCAGCAGCACGACGGCTCCGGGCGGCCGTGCCGCGCGTGGGGAACCGGCATTCTGGCGGCGCCCGCCCGCAGTGGCAAACCGGCGCGCGCGCAAGCGGCGGCGCCGGGGTCAGGCGCGCGGCAGCCGGACGGCGACCCGCAGGCCCGGCGCGTTGTCGGCCAGCTCGATGCCGCCGCGGTGGTGGAGCACGATCGCGCGGACCAGGCTCAGCCCGAGGCCGGTGCCCGGCGTGCCGCGGTGCGC